>CAXUCF010000426.1:0-3297 GCA_964249275.1 uncultured Lichenihabitans sp. | reverse complement strand
CCGTCGACGAATGCGATCCTATCGCTCGGATAATGGTCGAAGACATCGTGGATGAACGCCTGGCACCTCCTGACGCTCCCGAAGATCACGAGGTCGTAGAACCGACGAGTAATCTTCGCCGGCACGTCGTCACGATCTATGCCGCTGTCGGAGTCCAGCAGGCCGAAGAGCGTGAAGCCTCGGCCGTAAAGCCCGCGTTTGCCCTGGCTTCCCTCTGGGTAGTCGGCGCGATACATATGGGCAATTCGGCCCACATCTACGGCCTGAGGTCCAAACAACGTGCGAAGACCGTGAAACAGCATGTCGCATTGGTAATCTGGACCATCACCGCCGGAGATGAACAGGATTTCCACCAAACGATCTCCGGAGCAGGACACGGCGTTCTGTCACACGATCGAACCGGGGATCGGCCCGTCGCGCCATGCATCGCCGAATCATGATCTCCACTCTGGCATCTTAATCATACGCCAGGCTGGACTGGTACGCGTTGGCTCGACCGCTTGCTTCGTCGTTTCGGGCAGGCGCCCATGCGGAACGGCGCGGTCATGCTGCGTTGGACTTGAAGATCGAGGTCACGCCGACATGGGAGACGAAGTCGTAGCGCCTATCCCGCAGGAAACACCATGTCGCGTTCTGTCGTGGATCGTTGAGGTCGAGTCCGTGTGCCTCGACCGCCACGACGTCGGGTCGGAACCTGTCCCAGTCGTGCGACGAGAGGACTTCGAGATCCAACCCCTCGACGTCCACATTGAGAAAGTCGAGTTTCCGGTCCGGTGACAGAAGCTCGCCCAAGATGTCGCCCAGCTTCCGCACTTGCACGGTCCGCGAACTTCGGGGAACATGGGCGAAGTATGGGTTGCTTGCAGCGGCCGGGTCCAGCGTCGTCAGCGCACCGTCCTGGAAGAACGATGCTTCCACGCTCCCGGTCCGGTTGCCGACCGCAGTGCAGATGCTCAGATCCTGCGGTCGTTCCGACCTGAATTCATCGATAGCCCGCTGTTCGACATCGATGTTGATACCGCTCCAACCATAGTAGAGGTGCAGGGCCGCGGTATTGGAATAACGATATGGGTGATGGCAGCCGACATCCACATAGAGGCCACCTGTCTTGCCCGCGAACAACCACAAGAGAACGCCGTCCTCCCCGAGTTGCGAGAAGGACATCTTGGCGTTGCCGCCCGCGATCGCACGGAGGAATCTCTGATCCATCGAAGGTTCCGGCTGGCAGGGTTGTCGGGGATTGTTGCGGCGGAGCGGGAGCAATGTGTCCCCGAAGCCAAGCGGCCGATCACATCGGCATGCGTCGTCGATCTCAGCCGAGGGCCTCTTCGATCTCGAAGGATTCCGGCGGCTGCCCCGCGTCGTGCAGTTCGACCATGCGGGCCAGTGCGGCTTCGTAGTTCCGGGCATAGCGCGGTGTGTCGAACAGCGGCGCCGTGGGCCGGTTCGCCGCAAGCCTGTCGCGGTAGGTCCGAAGCCTCGCGGGGTCATGCGCGAGCGCGAGCGCCTCGCGCTCGTAGGCCGCGAGGTCGGCCATGATCAACTCCGGCAGTCCGACGGCGGCGAGCAGGCTCGCCGCTACCCGGCCCGCGAAGTAGGGACCGAGGCAGGTCAGCACCGGCACGCCGGCCCACAGGGAATCGCTGGCCGTGGTGTGGGCGTTGACGGGCAGCGTGTCGAGGAACAGGTCGGCGAGCCCGATTCGCGCCATGTGGTCGGCGTAGGGCCGGACGGGAGCGAAGACGATCCGCGCGCGAGCGACGCCCCGCGCCGCGGCCTCTTCCTTGAGATTGTGGGATGCCTGCGCATTGGCCTCGAGCAGCCACAGGACGGAGCCGTCGACCGCCGCGAGCAGTCGCATCCAGATGTCGAAGACGAGCGGCGTGATCTTGTAGTTGTTGTTGAAGCAGCAGAACACGAAGCCGCGCTCCGGCAGCCCGTGGTCGCCGCGCCGCGCATCCGGGTCGGCGCCCGGCCGGTCCCGGTCATTGGGCTGATAGCAATGCGGCAGGTGGACGATTCGCTCGTCGTAGAAGGGCTGGTGGTCGTGGGGCGCCACCACGGCGTCGACCACCACGTAATCCACGTGCGGCGTCCCCATGGTGCCCGGGAAGCCGAGGTAGTTCACCTGGATCGGCGCGGGCCGGAAACTCAGGATGTTGGGGCGCGAATCGGTAGTAAAGCCCTTCATGTCGATCAGCACGTCGATGGCGTCGTCGGCGATGCGCTGCGCCGCGTCACGGTCCCCGAGGAACGACACATCGACCAGGTGATCGAGGGCCGCCGTCATGCGCTGGCCCATGGCGCTGCCGTCGCCCCGGCCGATGTTGTAGCCGTAGACCTCGAAGCGCTCGCGGTCATGCAACTCGAGGAGGGCCATCACCAGCACGGCGGTGGCGTGGCCGCGGAAGTCGGCCGACAAATAGCCGATCCGGATCCGGCCATGGGGCCGCGTCGGCTTCGGCCGGTGGAGCGGCGCGGGCTTCGCCTCCAGGTTCTGTTCGGTCCAGGCCCGGGTCCACAGCAGGGTCTCGAGGTTGGACAGACCCATCGCCATCAGGATGAAGGGCGAGAACGACTCTCCGGCCGCGATGCAGCGCTCGAGATCGTCACGTAGGCTGTCGCCGAAGCCGCGCCAGTCGCAGGCGTGCATCCGCGACCAGCAGAGCGCAATCCGCAGGTTCGGGCGATCGGGCGCGAGTTCTGCAGCATGTTCGAGCACGGCGCTCGCGGTGGCGTAATCGCTGAGCTGGCGATAGGATTCGGCGAGGTAGAGGAAGCTATCGACGAGGTCGGGCTGCAGCCGGATCGCGTGCTCCAGGAACGGGATCGCCGTCTCGGGCCGCTCCACCCTGAGCAGCATGTAGCCGACGTTGTGGTAGGCGCGGGCGTCGTCGGGCGCGAGTTCCAGGGTGCGGCGGAAATCTGCCAGGGCGGCCTCGAACCGGCCGGCGCGCTGGTTCAGTACGGCCCGGTTCATCAGTGCGAGGGCGTGGCCGGGCCGTTCTTCGATGGCGCGGCCGAGCAGCGCCACGGCGGCGTCCGGCCGGTCGTCGTCGGCCAGCAGCGCGCTGAGGGCCAGGCAGGCGCCGCCCCCGTGCCCCTCGGCCGCGAGCGCCGCAACGAGGTCGGCCTCGGCTTCCGCCACGCGGTCGAGGCGCAGCAGCGCCCCGGCACGTTCGAGCCGGGCCTCGACGGCGCCCGGTACGCGGGCGAGCCAGTCGCCGCAATGCGCCACACAGCCCTCGTGATCGCCCGACTCGCGCAGGATCCTGGCTCGGCGCAGCAGCGCAGGAC
>CAXUCF010000425.1:0-3308 GCA_964249275.1 uncultured Lichenihabitans sp. | reverse complement strand
GGAGCAGGAACAGGAGATCGATGTCGGAGCCCGGCGCCAGCGTGGCGCGGCCGTAGCCGCCGACCGCCACGACGCAGAGACGTTCCGCGGTCGACGGCCGGTCGAGCGGATAGACGTAGCGCACGACGTAATCGTAGAGCGACCGGATGATATCGTCTTCGAGGCCTGCGAGCCGCGACGCGCAGGCGAGCCCGCCGTGATCGGAGGCGAAGTCCTTGAAGATGGCGGCCCGGCCGTCCTTCAGGGCGACATGGAAGCGGTCCACCACGGCGCGCCGGAACGCGGCATCCTCGGCGTGGTCGGCCCGCAGCGACGCGATATCGGCATCGAGCCGCGGGCGATCGAGCACCGGCAGTCCGAAGTCCGGCAGGCCGGCGGGGCTGTGCAGGGCGAGGCTCATCGGCTGCACTCTATCCCACAGGCGAGGTTGCGGCGCCAGTTGCGGCACGGCCGATCGGGCACTATGGCATGGGCATCTGCTGCAGGACGCTTACACGGCGCTTGCACGAACTTGGCTGAGGAGTATTTCAGGCGCCTCCGTCGCGCCGAAGCCGGGCATCACCACCACATCCCGGGTGCTTACCTCGTCCGCTATGCCCAGGAAGCGTTATGGCGGTAACCGCCGCGTGTCTAATAGGGACCAAGTCCGCCGTCTGGCCGGCCTTGCCCTAGTAAGCGGACCTTGGGGTACTAGCAGCGGCATGTGGTGAGGTAGCGTGCGAAGCAACTTGACAAACCAGGCCTCTGTCGCTAAATGTCCGTCACGATCCGGGAACGGATCGTCTGAAAGCCGCTCACACAACTTTGTCTTAACCTTTAGCATACAGCTTGGTCTTCCGACCTTCTTTCACAGATGTATGCGTGCCAGGCAGGCACAGGGATCAGGCGGCCTTACCTCGGTAAGGCCGCCGCACCCTATTGTACACAAATACATCCAGACAGCGGAGACTCAGCTATGAAGCTCTATGAGAGCCTATTTAAGCGCCATCGTGAGCAAGAGATCAGTGGCGTGTTTGCGCACTTTTATGCCGTGCGAGGCGACTACGATGAATCTTTTAAGATCATCGCGCGGCAAACGATTGATGGCCTTGATGCTTGGTACTTCCACCAGCCGAGGTTTCAGGCGAGATATACTCAGGCTGTTCCAAAGCTGCGCAATTACTTGAACTACACGTTCAAGCGCCTTGTGGATCTCGAGCAATCTGCCCCTGGCACGTACTTTCATCTCTCGTCGGACCGGGAGTGGATCACGTTTAACACGGGTCTGAGCAATACCCATGGTGCCGATCTTTTAGCAACCTTTCAGCGCTATAAATCGCGTGGTGAAGACGATGAAGGGCGAACAGTTCCAGATTGGGTCTTCAAGGGTTGTTTTGCTCCCAACGACAACCAGTATCGTGAGCATTTTGGCACCTATAGACCCGATATAGCCTGGTATTCTCTAGATAGCCGCGATTTCGTTTTTGATATTACATATTCCTTAGAAAAAGATATGTTCGATCATCTTTTTGACCGGGCTAAAGATCGCGCTGGAATGCCGACTGCTTCGGACGAGAGTGTACGGAACTATATTAGAGGCGCGCTCGAGGGTCTGGTCCCAAAAATACGTCGCAACTACAAAGTTGCTATTCCTATTTTTTATGTGGAAGAAAAACGCATGCAGATGCTGCTTCCTTTTACGTCGCTGAGTAACGGAGAGGTTTCCTGCTTTCTAGTTGATCGTGATGACGCAAACCGAAGCTATCAACTTAAGACAGTATACGATTTAGATCATGCATATTTTTCGGCGCGTCTGATTACCCGCCCGGATAAGGAATGGTTAGATCCTTAGCTTCACGGCGCGCCCGACCCCTCCCCGCCTTGAGTCAGAAGTTCTTGGCACGACGGGCAACCACCACAGCGTCGCCCAGACTCCATCCACGCACTTAGCACAAAGTGACGCCCGCTCGAACCGGTCCATCATGCACTCGATGCGATGGGCCGCGGTTAGCCAAAGATCTCTACGTCGGCCTGTTTGGCCCGGAGTATGGTGAGATTGAGTGGCTCGATCACTCACCCAAGATACGCGGGGACCAGGTGGAACGCTCCCGAGGGTGCGCCATTATACCGGGCGAGGTCGAGGCCGGGATCACGGCATGGCTATGCCGCCCATCGGGCGGCTCAGGCGCCGCCCGCGACCTCCTCCAGCTCCACCAAGGTGCCGCAGAGGTCCTTCGGGTGGAGGAACAACACCGGGCGGCCGTGGGCGCCGGGGCGGGGTTCGCCCGAGCCGAGCACGCGCAGCCCCGGCCCGAGGAGGCGGTCGCGCGCGGCGCCGAGATCGTCGACCTCGAAGCATATGTGATGCAGGCCGCCGCCCGGATGGCGCTCCAGGAAAGCCGTGATCGGCGACCCCGGCCCGAGCGGCGTCATCAACTCCAGCTTGCTGTTCGGCAGCCTCACGAACACCACGGTGACGCCGTGCTCCGGCAGGTCCTGCGGCAGCGAGACCGCGGCCCCGAGCCCGTCCGCGTAGATGCGCATGGCGGCCGCGAGGTCCGGCACCGCGACCGCGACGTGATCGAGGCGGCCGATCATGCGGGCGACCCCTGCTCGGTGCTCGAATAGGCTCCGGGGTCCTTCTGGGCATAGCCGAAGCGGGCGTTCAGGGTCTCGAGCAGAGCCTCGGCGGCTTCGGCGATCACCGTGCCGGGCGGGAAGATCGCATCGACCCCGGCGGCCCGGACGGCAGCGAAATCGTCGGGAGGGATCACGCCGCCCACCACCAGCAGGACGTCGGACCGGCCCGCCGCGTCGAGCGCCGCCCGCACCTCGGGCACCAGCGTCAGATGGCCGGCCGCCAGCGACGAAATGCCGACGACGTGGACGCCCTCGGCCACCGCCTGGCGCGCCACCTCGCCGGGCGTGGCGAACAACGCCCCGACGCTGACCGCGAAGCCGAGATCGGAGAAGGCCGAGGCGATGACCTTCTGGCCGCGGTCATGCCCGTCCTGGCCCACCTTGGCGACCAGGATGCGGGGCTTGCCGCCGTGGTCCTCGGCGAAGGCCGCCGTCATGCGGATGACGCGGGCGACCGCCGCGTCGTCGCCTGCGGCGCCCCGGTAGACGCCCGAGATGAGCTCGGCCTTGGCTTGGTGGCGGCCCCAGGCCCGCTCCAGCGCGCCTGAGATTTCGCCCACGGTCGCCCGGGCGCGCGCAGCCTCGACCGCGAGGGCCAGGAGGTTGCCAGCGCCCGAGGTGGCGGCTGCGGTGAGCGCCGCCAGCGCCGCCACGACGGCGCCGCCGTCGCGCGCGGCCCGGAGCCGCGC
>CAXUCF010000424.1:0-3311 GCA_964249275.1 uncultured Lichenihabitans sp. | reverse complement strand
ACCCCTCACCATCCACCGCACCGTCCCTGCTCGCGTTCACCCGATTGCCCTGACCCCTCGTGCGGCAGCGCTCCGAACTCAGGTTAACAAGGGACTGTCATGGCCGGCCTTGTGCCGGCCATCCACGCCAGCCCACGGGCCACCGCGTGGACGATATGGTGATCGGAGGCCATTTTGAGGCCGTCGAGGGTGTCTCGACGGCGTGGATGGCCGGCACAAGGCCGGCCATGACGCGTGGGTGTGGGGTGGCACGCACTCAAGCCGAACGTGCGTTAACCTGAGTTCGCAGCCCTGCTCGTGGGGCAGCGCCGTAGAGATGAACGCGATCCAGGACGGTGCGATCGAGATAAGGGGCGGAGACCGGACGTGAAAGCACGGCTCCGACTACCGGCGCGACCGCCGTTTCCAGGGCAGGGGCTCGGCGGAGGGTGGGCTCATGCCGGCCGGGCGCCGCCCCCCGGGCGGCTTGCGCCGGCCACGCGCGGGACCACCCATGATCTCGAACCTTAGGGCGCCGGCCACGGGGGCCGCTTCCATCAACCTGACCTCGACGATGTCGCCGAGCCGATAGGTCGTGCCGGTGCGGGTTCCCACCATGGCGAGCGCCGCCTCGTCGAAGGAGAAGAACTCGTCGCCGAGATGCGCGGCCGGCACGAAGCCGTCGGCACCCGTGTCGGCCAGCCTGACGAACAGCCCCGCCCGCGTCACGCCCGACAGGCGCGCGTCGAAGACCTCGCCGATCCGTTCCGCCAGGAAGCCGGCAATCAGCCGATCGATGGTCTCACGCTCGGCCGTCATGGCGCGGCGCTCGGCCGCGGAGATCCGCGCGGCCGTCTCGCCGAGTTCCTTCGCCGCCATGTCGGGAAGTCCGTCGTGCCCGAGCCCCAGCGCCCGGATCAGTGCGCGGTGAACGACGAGATCGGCGTAGCGTCGGATCGGCGAGGTGAAATGCGCATAGCGCCGGAGATTGAGGCCGAAATGGCCGTAGTTCTCCACCGCATATTCGGCCTGGGCCTGAGAGCGCAGCACCACCTCGTTGACGAGGTGCTCATGCTCGGTGCCCCGGACCCGCGCCAGGATGCCGTTGAACTGGGCCGGCCGCAGGACCTGACCCTTGGCGAGCTTGATCCCGATCGTCTGGAGAAACTCGGACAGCGCATTGAGCTTGGTCAGCGACGGCTCGTCGTGCACCCGGTAGACCAGCGCCTGGCGTCTGTCCTCCAGGGTTTCGGCGGCCGCGACATTAGCCAGGATCATGAACTCTTCGATGAGCCGATGCGCGTCGAGCCTTGTGGGTGTGACGACGCGGTCGACCGTGCCGTCGGGATGCAGCAGGAGCTTGCGCTCGGGGAGGTCGAGGTCGAGCGGCGATCGCTCCACCCTGGCCCGGGTGGCGAGCCGGTAGGCGGCCCATAACGGTTCGAGCACGCTTTCGCGGAGTGGTCCGGTCGTGTCGTCGGGCGCCCCGTCGATCGCGGCCTGCGCCTGGGCGTAGCTGAGCTTCGCAGCCGACCGGATCATCACCCGATGGAACGTGTGGCGCAGCTTGCGACCGTCCGCCGCCAGCACGATACGGACCGCCAAGGCCGGCCGATCCTGCTGCGGGCGCAGCGATCCGAGGTCGGTCGAGACCCGCTCGGGCAGCATGGGGACGACACGGTCCGGGAAATAGACCGAATTGCCGCGGTCGAGCGCTTCCCTGTCCATGGCCGAGTGAGGCGCCACGAGGCAGCTCACGTCGGCGATCGCCACGGTCACGACATAGCCGCCGGGGCCGTCGGGCGTCGCGTGAACGGCGTCGTCGTGGTCCTTGGCGTCGGGCGGGTCGATGGTGACGAGCGGAAGCGCCCGCCAGTCCTCACGGCCGGCCAGTCCGGGCGCCTCAAGGGCTTCGGCCTCCGCCAGGGTCTCGGCCCGGAACACGTGCGGAATGCCATGCGTGAGGATCGCGATCGTGCTGACCGCCTTCTCGCTCTTCAAGGAACCAAGCCGCTCCACGACCCGCACGGCCTGCAGGCCCAGGACGCGGTGGCGGCCGAGCGGCTCGATCGCCACGAGCTCGCCGTCCTCGGCGCCCATCCGCTCTTCCAGCGGCACGAAAAACTCCGAGGACGAATTCTTCTTGTCGACGGGCTGCACGCGAGCCCCGTTATCGCGATCGGTCCGCACGACCCCGAGAAGCCGCACGCGGTTCTTGGCGATCAGCTTGACCACCCGGCCCGTGAACGCCGGGCCGTCGCCCTCGACGTCGGTTGCCGGCTCGACGCGGAGCAGCGCCCGATCCCCCACGCCGGGCACGGGATGCCCTGGTCGCGGCTGCTTCGGCACGTCCACCAGGATGCGCGGTGCGGCCCCATTCACCTCCGCGTCCCAATCGGTGGGCTTGGCGATCAGCTCGCCGTCGCGATCGCGGCTCAAGATGTCGGCCACCATCATGGCGGGCATCGCGCCGGTCCGCGCGGCACTCCGGCACTTCTCGATCTGTCCCTCGTCCTCGAGTTCGCGCAACAGGCGCTTCAACGCGACCCTGTCGTCTCCCTTGATGCCGAAGGCCCGGGCGATCTCGCGTTTGCGGACCTTCCCGAGCGACCCCTTGCCAAAGGCCAGGGCGTCCTTCTCGCGCGCCACGAAGGCGAGAATGTCGGCTTTGCTCGGCAGGACCGGGCCGGTCGTCTTCTGTGGTTTGGGCATCGTGACGCGGCTGCTCCCCCCGAAGGATCTTCGGCTCAAGATAGGCAGCGCCACCCCGGAAACGAGAGCCCGGGCCCTGTCGCGCTCAGGCCGTTCCCATCTTGCGCGCAGATGCCGGCACTCTCGCAGCCGTGCTGGGGCTGGGCGAGCCCTTACTCCCGGCAGCCTTCGACGCTGATGCCTTCGCGGCTCGCGCCTTCGGTGCCGACACCTTGCCGCCCGCGGCCGATTTGGGCTTCGCGCCCGACCCGTTTGCCCGCTTCCGCGCCCGCTGACCCACGGGCGAAGCTCCGCTCAGTTCGGCCTTGGCGGCGATCAGCCGGAGCGCTTCGTCGAGCGACAGAGCCGAGGGGTCGGTGCCCTTCGGCAGTGTGGCATTGACCTTGCCGGCATTGACGTAGGCGCCGAAGCGCCCGTCCCGCAGCGTGACGGGACCACCGTCCGGATGCTCGCCGAGGAGCTTGGCCGACGCGGCACCCGGGGCCCCCCCGCGCCGCCCGCCGCGGCCTTCCTCCTTGGCCACGATGAGGTCAATGGCACGGTTCGCAGCGATGGGCATCACATCGTCGTCGTTGTCGAGGGTGGCGTAGACCTTGCCGGGCTGGACGTAGGGGCCATAC
>CAXUCF010000423.1:2966-3323 GCA_964249275.1 uncultured Lichenihabitans sp. | reverse complement strand
GTACTAAAATCCGGTACGTTCACGCATGATCAAGAGCTTCAAGGACAGCGGAACGGAGGCGCTGGCGCGAGGCAAGGTCATCAAGGGCGTACCCGCCAATGTCCTCCGAAGAGCGGTCAATAAGCTGTTCTTGCTGGACACGGCGACGAGGTTGGGCGATTTGCGCGTGCCACCCGGCAATCGTCTGGAAGCCCTCGTGGGCAACCGTCTCGGCCAGCATGCGATCCGCGTGAACGACCAATGGCGGATCTGTTTCACCTGGACGAGCGACGGCGTGCACGACGTCGAGTTCGTCGATTACCACTAGGAGCCGCCATGCATCGCGATATCCCAATGCCGCATCCCGGCATGATTCTG
>CAXUCF010000423.1:1779-2956 GCA_964249275.1 uncultured Lichenihabitans sp. | reverse complement strand
CCATGGAGATGTCCGCTTACGCGCTGGCCAAGGCCATCCACGTGCCGCGGAGCCGCGTCAACGAGATCTGCCGCGGCCGTCAGGGCATTTCGGCCAACATCGCACTCAGGCTTGGCAAGTACTTCGGCGTCGATCCGCAATGGTTCTTGAACATGCAGGCCAAATACGACCTGCACGTCGAGGGGGAGGCACTGGCCGACAAGCTCTCGGCGATCGCGACGCGACCCGCGGCTTGAGGGCGTTCTGCCCTGGAGAGGAGGACTTAGACCTTCGTGGTGCACGGCGGCTACTGTGCCCAGCACGGGGAAGGCCGTGTACCGTTGGGGGATGGAGCGGCGCTTGAACTTGCAACCTCGAGATGGCCACATAGAGTGGTCCTTGCGGAGATCCTGCCATGAAGGTCGATGATGGTCGAGAGAAGACGATCGGTGTCACGTCATTCAAATCGAAGTGCTTGGCCGTGATCGACGACGTGGCGCAAGGAAGAACAAGCCGGCTCCTGCTCATGAGGCACAACCGGCCCGTCGCCGCGATCGTGCCGGTTGTCGACGACGTGTTCGACCTCTGGGGGGCGATGCGAGGCACCGTCATCGTCGAACCCGGAACCGATCTGACAGAAGGGACAGGTGAGGTCTGGGAGGCTGAGATTTGACCGCTGCCCCGTCGATCCTGCTCGACACCTGCGCGGCCATCTGGCTGGTCGGTTGTCAACCGATGTCGGAGGAGAGTCGCAAGTCGGTCATAGCCGCGCAAGCCGACAGGAGCGGTGTTCACGTCTCGCCCATCACGGCATGGGAGATCGCCACGCTCGCGTCGAAGGGAAATTGAGGCTGCAGCTCGCTCCGGAAGCTTGTTCGCCACCCTTCTATCTCTCCCGGGCGTCCGCCTCACGCCGATGCCGCCGAACGTGCTGATCGCTTCCGCTTCGCTCCTACGCAAGCCTCCGAAAGACCCAGCGGATCGGATCATCGCCGCGGCCGCGAGAGCCTACGGCTTCACTGTCGTAACCCGCGACGGCGAGTTGCTGCCCTGTGCAACCCCCGGCCATCTGATGGCTATCCGATGCTGAGATGGTCTCGACATCGCCAAACGAGCAACGATCCAGCGTCGACGGCCCTGTTCCGCGGCCTCGTCACGGCGATGAACGTCGTCGGCAGCATCATCGCCCTGGGCAGCC
>CAXUCF010000423.1:0-1769 GCA_964249275.1 uncultured Lichenihabitans sp. | reverse complement strand
GCCTGGTGACGATGCTGGAGCTGAGGCGGCAAGGTCTGCCGGTCATCGGATCCATCGAAACCGCTATATGGAAGTGGTTCTGGCCGATCGAGCTTTGGGTCACCTCCGTCATGGCCTCGCGATGGCTGCTCCGCTCCGGGCGGTTCAACCTTGCGGCCCTGACAGCCCTGCTCCCCCTGCTGGCCGCCCTGGGATCGCGGCCTTGACCGCTCTACAGCGGGATGTTGTCGTGCTTGCGCCACGGCTTTTCGGCCTTCTTGGTCCGCAGCATGGCCAGCGCCCGGGCGACCCGCCGCCGCGTCGAGCGCGGCCGGATGACCTCGTCGATGTAGCCGCGCTCGGCCGCCACGAAGGGCGACAGGAAGCGGGCCTCGTAGTCGCGCGTGCGCTCGGCGATCTTGTCCGGGTCGCCGATGTCCCGGCGGAAGATGATCTCCACCGCGCCCTTGGCGCCCATCACGGCGATCTGCGCCGTGGGCCAGGCGTAGTTGACGTCGGCGCCGACGTGTTTGGAGGCCATCACGTCGTAGGCGCCGCCGAAAGCCTTGCGGGTGATCACGGTGACGAGCGGCACCGTGCATTGCGAATAGGCGAAGAGCAGCTTCGCGCCGTGCTTGATGAGCCCGCCATATTCCTGCGCGGGGCCGGGCTGCACGCCCGGCACGTCGACGAAGGTTAGGAGCGGGATCTCGAAAGCGTCGCAGAAGCGCACGAAGCGGGCCGCCTTGCGGGAGGCGTCGCTGTCGAGCACGCCCGCCAGCACCAGCGGCTGGTTCGCCACGATCCCCACCGTGCGCCCGGCGATGCGGCCGAACGCCGTGACGATGTTTTTCGCAAAGGCGCCCTGGATCTCGAAGACGTCGCCTTCGTCCACGACCTTGGTGACCAGTTCCTTGATGTCGTAGGGCGTGTTGGGGTTCTCGGGCACCAGCGTGTCGAGCGAGTCCTCGCGCCGCTCGACATCGTCGAAGCTCGGCCATTCGGGCGGGCCATCCCGGTTGTTGGACGGCAGGAAGTCGACGAGCCGCCGCACCTGCAAGAGCGCCTCCACGTCGTCGTCGAACGCCATGTCGGCGATGGAGGACCTCGTCGTGTGGACGCGGGCGCCGCCGAGGTCCTCGGCCGACACGGTCTCGTTGGTGACGGTCTTCACGACGTCCGGACCGGTCACGAACATGTAGCTCGTGTCCCGCACCATGACGATGAAGTCCGTCATGGCCGGGGAATAGACGTCGCCGCCCGCGCAGGGGCCCATGATGACCGAGATCTGCGGGACGACGCCCGAGGCCTCGGCATTGCGGCGGAACACCTCGCCGTAGCCGCCGAGCGCCGCCACGCCCTCCTGGATGCGGGCGCCGCCGGCGTCGAAGATGCCGATGATCGGCGCCCGGATCTTCATGGCGAGATCCTGGACCTTGGTGATCTTGGCCGCGTGGGTCTCGGAGAGCGAGCCGCCGAACACGGTGAAATCCTTCGAGAACACCACGACGGCACGGCCGTTGATCGTGCCCCAGCCCGTGACCACGCCGTCGCCGGGGATCTTGGACCTTTCCATGCCGAAATCGATCGAGCGGTGTTCGACGAAGGTGTCGTATTCCTCGAAGGAGCCGGAATCGAACAGGAGTTCGATGCGCTCGCGCGCCGTGAGCTTGCCCTTGGCGTGCTGGGCCGCGACCCGCCGCGCGCCGCCGCCTGCCGCCGCCTCCGCGCGCCGACGGTCGAGATCCTCGATCACACCCCGCATCGTGCCTCCCCGCGGCCCTCACGCC
>CAXUCF010000422.1:0-3325 GCA_964249275.1 uncultured Lichenihabitans sp. | reverse complement strand
TCCGATGCCGCAGACCAAGTTCGTCGTCGGCAAGGCGCTGAAGCTCGGCCTGCGACCCATCGTGGCCATCAACAAGGTCGACCGCCCGGACGCCCGCGTCCAGGAGGTCATCAACGACGTGTTCGACCTCTTCGCGGCGCTCGACGCCAGCGACGACCAGCTCGACTTTCCCGTGCTCTACGGATCCGGCCGTCATGGCTGGATGGCCGAGAAGCCCGAAGGCCCGCAGGAGAACCTGGCGCCGCTGTTCGACCTCGTGCTGCGCCACGTGCCGGAGCCGAAGGTGGAGGACGGTGCCTTCCGCATGCTGGGGACGCTGCTCGAGGCCAATCCCTATCTCGGCCGGCTCATCACGGGCCGCATCCAGTCGGGCAGCGTGAAGCCCAACCAGAACGTCAAGGTGCTCGACGCCGCCGGCAACGTGGTCGAGACCGGCCGCGTGTCCAAGATCCTGGCATTCCGCGGCATCGAGCGCACGCCGATCGACCTCGCCGAGGCCGGCGATATCGTGGCCATCGCGGGCCTGACCAAGTTCAACGTCGCCGACACGCTCTGCGTACCGGAGGTGACGGAAGCACTCCAGGCGCAGCCGATCGACCCGCCGACCCTCGCCATGACGTTCCTGGTCAACGACAGCCCCCTGGCCGGCACCGAGGGCGACAAGGTTACGAGCCGCGTCATCCGCGAACGCCTCTACAAGGAGGCCGAGGGTAATGTGGCGCTGAAGGTCTCGGATTCCTCCTTGACCGACAGCTACGTCGTGGCGGGCCGTGGCGAGTTGCAGCTCGCCATTCTGATCGAGACCATGCGCCGCGAGGGCTTCGAACTCGGCATCTCGCGGCCGCGTGTGGTGTTCCGTGAGGACGAGGAGTCGGGCGAGCGGCTCGAGCCGATCGAGGAGGTCGTCATCGACGTCGACGAGGAGCACTCGGGCGTCGTCGTCCAGAAGATGTCGGAGCGCAAGGCCGAGATGCTGGAGATGCGGCCCTCGGGCGGTCATCGCCTGCGGCTCGTGTTCCACGCACCGACTCGCGGCCTCATCGGCTACCAGGGCGAACTCATGACCGACACCAAGGGCACGGCGATCATGAACCGGCTGTTCCATGCCTATTCGCCCTGGAAGGGCGAGGTGGCGGGCCGCCGCAACGGCGTGCTCCTGTCGACCGATTCCGGCGAGGCCGTGGCCTATGCGATGTGGAACCTCGAGGACCGCGGCCCGATGATGATCGAGCCGGGCTGGAAGGTCTACCAGGGCATGATCATCGGCGAACACACCCGCGACAACGACCTCGAAGTGAACGTGCTCAAGGGCAAGAAGCTGACCAATATCCGGGCGGCCGGCAAGGACGAGGCAGTGCGCCTGACCCCGCCGATCCGCATGACGCTGGAGAAGGCGCTGGCCTATATCGAGGACGACGAACTCGTCGAGGTGACGCCGAAGTCGATCCGGCTGCGCAAGACCAGACTCGACCCCAACGAGCGCAAGCGGGCCGAGCGGGCCAAGGAGACCGCGGCCTAATCGGATCAGCAAGGGGGGCCTTTCGGCCGCCCTGCTTCGCTTCCCGCGAGTCTATAGCATTGCTCAAAGGGCTCGCTCCTGGCGGAGTTCGTCAGGCTGCCGTCGCTCGTGCGCGCAGCGCCGCGATCAGGCGCGCCTCGAACGATCCGGGTGCGGCGCCGTCCTCGGCCAGCTTGGCGGCGTTCCAGCTCTCGACGACCCGCCCGTCGGCGATGAAGATCGCCCGGTTGCAGAGTCGCGGCACAGCCTCGACGACATGCGTGGCCAGAATGACGGCATGACGGCCCGTCCCGGCCATCTCGCTGATCATGCGTTTGACCTCGTAGGACGCCAGCGGATCGAGTCCGTTCAGCGATTCGTCGAAGATCAGCAGCGGCGGCGCACCGAGCAGAGCCGCCGCGAAGGCGATTTTCGCCCGCGTCCCCAGCGAATAAAGGGCGATCGGTCGGCCGAGCCACGCAGTGAGCCCGAGCCGCGGCATCAGGTCCGGCACTATTTCATCGTCCGCCGTGCAGCCGCGGATGGAGGCCACCAGTTCGAGGTATTGCGCGCCGGTCAGCGACGCCGGCAGCTCGGGCCCCTCGATCGCCAGGCCGAACCTGCTCTTCGCGCGTTCCGGCTGTGCGCCGAGGCCGAGGCCGTCGATCGTCACGCGGCCGGACATCAACGGGATCTGGCCGGTGATGGCCTTCACGAATGTGGACTTGCCGGATCCGTTCGCCCCGAGCAGCCCGAGCACATCGCCACGCTGGAGCGTAAGGGTGACGCCGGAGACGATCGGCCGGCCCCGATAACCGGCGCTGACGTCGTCCACGACGAGGACAGGCGAGGCGTCAGCCATGGCGGTACCTCCTGCGCGCCCTGTGCCACAGCATCGCCAAGAGGGCCGCGACGGCGAGGTAGACGGCGCTGCCGTATTCGATGGCCTCGTAAGCCGCGTAGGACAAGGTCGCTGCGAAGCTGACGGCGGCGAGCAGGGGCGAGGCGAGGAAGTAGGCGGCGAAGACAGCATAGACCGCGTTCAGGACCGCGAGCCAGAGGACGCCCGAGGCCGGCGCGGCCCAGGCCGACGGCTCGGCAGCGACGGCCGCGCCGGCCGGACAAGCGAAAACGGCGATCGACAGCAAGCCGGGAAGTCGCATCAATCGAAGCCAGGCCCGGACGAAGCCGATCGGCGCGGTGCGCAGCACCGGAGAACCCAACGGACGACACCGTAGGCTGAGCATGAAGGCGGCCACCCCGGCAACGATACCGGCCGCCACCGCCGGCCAAGCTTCCCGGCGCGCGAGACTCGCCCCAACCGACAGGGTCAGGCCGGATCCGATCGTGGCGGCGCACAAGATCGAGCGCCACGTCGGGCGCAGGCGTCCACCCGCGAGGCCCCAGGCCCAGGCTCCGAACCAGGCCAGGCCGGCACGGTCCAGCACCGTCAGCCCGAAGCCTCGGATGGGAGAGGGAAACGGCCTACCGGCCGCATGCTCACGCGGTGGCACCTGCACCCGGGCCGCCCCGCCGGCACAGCAGCCAGAACCAGAGGCCGCGAAGGCGATTGCGGCGACCGTGAGCGGCGCAGGCAGAACGACGAGCGTGGCCAGCGTACCGGAGACGACCGCTGCCGCGACGCTCAGCACGAGAGCGAAGGGGATGACGGCTACCGCTGCCATCCGCCGACGCGCGGGAACCGGCAGGGGAAGAGCGGCGAGAAAGGGCGAATAGGCGCGCGCCACCGCCGCCCCGCCCGCCGTCCAACCCGTCAAGACGCCGCTGGCGAGGCAGGCCGCGGGAACACCGAACGTCCAGAAATCT
>CAXUCF010000421.1:0-3327 GCA_964249275.1 uncultured Lichenihabitans sp. | reverse complement strand
ACCCTGTTCCAGACCACGGCCCGCACGGTCTCGTTCACCCCGACCGCCACCTATGCGTCCGTCACCGTCGGCGGCGCCGTGACGGTCGACGGCGTGCCGGTGACCGGCACCGACGCCCCCATGGCGACCAGGAGCGGCAGGATCGCCGGCCTGGCCCAGCTTCGCGACACGGCGGCGGTCGGCTACGGCGACCAGCTCGACCAGATCGCCAAAGGTCTCATTACCGCCTTCGCGGAAGCGGACCAGACCGGCAGCAACCCTCCCGCGGTTCCGACCATCGCCGGCCTGTTCGCGGCAGCCGGTGCGACCGCGATCCCCCCCGCAACCACGGGAGTGGCGGCGACGCTGAGCGTCGCGGCCTCGGTCGATCCCGGCCGGGGCGGCACCGTCACGCTTCTGCGCGACGGCGGCATCGGGGGGGCCGGCAACGGCGCCTACACGGCCAACACCACAGGGGCCGCGAGCTACTCGGCCCATCTCACGGCCGCGCTGGGCAAGCTCGACGCGACCCTGAGCTTCGATCCGACGTCGGGCGGCACCGGCTCCGGCACCCTCGCGGCCTACGCGACATCCTCGGTCGCGTGGCTCGAAGCCGCCCGCCGGGACGCCTCCACGGCCTCGACCAACAAGGCGGCGGTCGTCACCCAGACGACGACCAACCTGTCCAGTGCGACCGGGGTCAACCTCGACCAACAACTGAGCAAGATGCTGGACCTCGAACATTCCTATCAGGCCTCGGCCGAACTGATCACGACGGTGAAAGCCATGCTCGACTCGCTACTGGCGTCCATCCACTAACGGCACTCCGCCGAACCAGCCCGTGGTCGTCGAGGCCGCGCGCGTACAGCCGCCCGCACGCATGGCGTGCCGTGGATCACCTGCAGACGAGTCGGTCGGGCTCGGGAGGGTTCTTTCGTGAACATTTCGACGACGGCGCTCCTATCGGCGCCGAGACAGACGGTGATGCAGGCGCAAGCCGCGCTGTCGCAGGCGCAGATCGAGCTGGCGAGCGGGCGGCTGGCCGACATCGGCACCGGGCTCGGCCGCACGACGGGGGAATATCTGGCACTCGGCGCTCAGCAGACCCGCCTGCAGTCGATCAAGGACAGCAATGCCGGAACCGCGACTCTCCTAGCGGCCACCACCGCGGGGCTCGACACCCTGCGCGGCACCGCTTCGAGCTTCCTGTCGTTGCTGACCGAAGCCTCGACCACCGGCGCGACACCGGGCGCGCTGGTGGCGACCGGGACCAGGAACCTCGACGCGCTGACCGCGACGCTGAACACCTCCGTCGGGGGCCAGGCCATCTTCGCCGGCATCAATACGGGTCTGGCTCCGTTGACCACCTACGCGGCCGGATCCGCCGCCAAGGCGGCCGTGGACAATGCCTTCTCCTCGGCCTTCGGCACGTCGCAATCCTCGGCGTCGGTGTCGTCGATCTCGGGTCCCGCCATGCAGGGCTTCCTCGACGGCCCCTATGCGGCACTCTTCAACGCCTCGGGCTATGCCGCGACCTGGTCCACCGCTTCCGACCAGGTGACCACCGCCCAGATCTCCTCGACCGAGACGGTGGTCACCTCGGTCAGCGCCAATGCGCAACCGTTCCGCCAACTGGCCCAGGCCTATGCGATGGTCAAGGAGTTCGGCGGCGCGAACTTCGGGTCCGCGGCCGGACAGGCCGTGATCGCCTCGGCCACGACGCTCGTATCGAGCGCCCTGGCCGGGATGACGAGCGCGGAAGCCGGCATCGGTCAGTCGCAATCGGCCATGTCGGACGCCAACGACAGGATGACGACCCAGATCGGCTATCTCTCCACTCAGGCGAGCAATCTCGTGAGCGTGGACGCCGCTGCCCTCTCGACGAGGATCTCCGGCCTGCAGACCCAGATCCAGGCCTCTTACGAGATGACGGCGCAGCTCCAGCAGTTGAGCCTCGTGAACTACCTCAAGTGACGCGTCCCCCGGGCCGGCCGGCCTGTGCCGAGCGGCCTCGACTTGAGGGGCGGCCCTTTCACCATCGCGCGCAAAGCGGCGGTCGGGACGGGAGCCTGCCCCTGGGGACATGTGAGTAGCCGAGCCCAAGGATCAGGAATGTACCAGTTCTCCTACGCCGACATCCTCGCCGACGACGCCGACGACGCCCGCGCCCGCGAGCGCCAGGCCCTCGACCAGGCGGTGGCGCTGCTCCGTCACGCGGCCGAGGGCCGGCGCGGCGGACCGGACGAAACCCGGGCGCTGACCTTCACGACCGAACTCTGGGCCACCCTGATCACGGACCTGGCCCATCCCGGCAACGCCCTCCCGGACCAGTTGCGGGCCAACCTGATGTCGGTCGGCCTCGGCGTCATGGCGGAATGCGAGCGGATCACCCGAGGCGAATCGCGCGACCTCGCCGGACTTGCCGAGATCTGCGGCATCATCCGCGACGGCCTCAACTAGGAGGGGTGCCACCATGCACATCACGCTGCGGGCCAACGAGAAAATCTTCATCAACGGCGCCGTGCTGAAGGTCGACCGCAAGACCTCGATCGAGCTGATGAACGACGCGGTGTTCCTGCTCGAAGCTCACGTCATGCTGGAGCGCGACGCCACGACGCCGCTGCGCCAGCTCTACTACATCGTCCAGCTCATGCTGATGGAACCCAGCGAACGGGCCGAGAACCGGGCCATGCTGGCCCAGCATGTCGGCGCCATGGGCCGGGTTTACGAAGATGCCGAGATCCTTGATGGCCTCGTCAGGGTGACGGACCACGTCGGCCGCGCGCGCCCCTTCGAGGCGCTCAAGGCGATCCGTTCCCTGCTTCCGATCGAGGCCCGGCTCACCGGCCGCGTCGGCGATGCCGCCGTGCGGCCGACCCGCCCCGCGGAGCCGAAGCCCGCCTTGCAGCCCGAGCAGGCCCCGATCCTGGCCCAGGCGTGCTGAGGATCCCGGCGCGAACGACAGCTCCGCCGTGATGCGTCATCGCCCTCCGATGAGGTCCGAAGCCCATCGTCCCGTGGGCGCCCTGACGCCTCGCGGGAGGGCGACCAGCACAGGCTCGAGGCCGCCGGGTCGGGCCTCCGTGCCACCCCAGCGACGATAAGGATGCCGGGCCCGCGGGACTTTCGCTGGGTGCTGGCCGTTGGGGATGTCTCACAGGAGACACCACCATGTTCATGCGCATCGACAAGCTGCAGGCCGAACTGCCAGCCCCCAAGAAGGCCGACCCCAACGCCGCGGCGGCCCTGCAGGAGCTGCTCGGCGGCAAGTACGGGGAGATGTCCACGCTCGGCAACTACCTGTTCCAGAGCTTCAATTTCCGCAGCAAATCCAAGCTGCGCCCCTTC
>CAXUCF010000420.1:0-3339 GCA_964249275.1 uncultured Lichenihabitans sp. | reverse complement strand
GCGCGGGGATGGGTGGGGGATCAGGCGGCGTCCTGGAGGTCGTCGCCCGAGAGGCCGTCGGCCTGGAGTTGCCACATGCGCTCGAAGAGGCCGCCGCGCTGGCGGAGGTCGGCGACGGTGCCGTCCTCGACGATGCGGCCGTCGTCGACGACCAGGATGCGGTCGAAGGCCGCGAGGGTCGACAGGCGATGGGCGACCGCCACCACGGTGCGGTGGCGCATGAGGCGGATGAGCGCCCGCTGGATGTCCATTTCGGATTCGGTGTCGAGCGCCGAGGTGGCCTCGTCCAGGATGATGATGGGGGCGTTCTTGAGGAAGGCGCGGGCGATGCCGATCCTTTGGCGCTGCCCGCCCGACAGCTTGGTGCCTCTTTCGCCCACGACGGTGTCGTAGCCCTGCGGCAGGGCGCGCACGAAGCCGTCGCAGGCGGCCGCCCGGGCCGCCGCATGGACCTCCTCGTCGCTGGCCTGGGGCCGCGCGAAACGGATGTTGTCCATCACGCTGCGGTGCAGCAGGCTGATCTCCTGGGGCACCACGGCGAGGGCCGCGCGCAGCGAGTCCTGGGTCACGCCGGCGATCGGCTGGTCGTCGATCAGGATGTCGCCGCGGGCGACGTCGTGCAGCCGCTGCAGCAGGTGGACCAGGGTCGACTTGCCGGCGCCCGACGGGCCCACGATGCCGACCTTCTGGCAGGCCGGGATGACGAGGTCGATGTCGTGCAGGGCCTGGCGGCGGTGGCCGTAGCCGAAGCTCACCTGGCGGAACGCGATGCGTCCGGCGCGGCACACGAGCGGGGGCGCCTGGGGCAGGTCGCACACGGTGCGGGCCTGGCCGACGACCGCCAGGGTGTCCTCGATGAAGCCGAACTGCTGGGCGAGGTCGACCAGCGACAGGGCCATGTCCTTGGACGAATGCAGGATGCGGAACGTCAGGGTGAAGACGATCACGACGTCGCCGGGGCTCGCCCGCCCGGCGCCCCACAGCGAGATCGCCCAGGACAGCATGGTGGCGGCGATGACCCACAGGGCGACGTCGTGCAGGGCCCGGGTCTTTTCGAGATACATCCAGCTCCGGCGCTGGGCCGTGGCTTCCGCGCGGAACTGCCGCTCGTGGCGCTGCCATTCGCGCTGGCGGGCCGAGAAGGCCTTCACGGTCCACATGTTGGCGATGGAATCGACGAGGTCGCCGCCGCCGTGCGCCGCCGCCCCCGCATAGGCCCGGTGATGCGGCCGGCCGCGCTGGCCGAACCAGACCAGCCCGGCCGTGACCCCGATGACGAAACAGGCGAGCACCGCCGCCATGGCGCGGTCGATGGTGGCGAAGATCACCACGGCGCCGAGGAGGTCGATCGTGGGGGGCAGCGTGCGCCACACGATGGTGTTGGTGAGCGCGCCGAAATTGCCGGCCGTTCCGGTGATGCGCTGGCCGAGCGAGCCCGCCAGGTTCTCGGCGAAGTAGCGCATCGACTGGCCGCTGAGGCCCTGGAACAGGTCGAGCCGCAGGTCGACCCCGATCCCCACCGTGGTGCGGCACACGAGCCAGCCCAGGATCCGCCAGAACAGGCTCTCGCAGGCCGCCAGCAGCAGGAACAGGCCGAGCGCCAGGACGAGGCCGCGGCCGATCACCCGCGGCCCCGCCATGTCGTCGACCAGGACCTTCATGACATATTGCACGCCGACCGCGCACACCGCCCCCCCCACCACCACGACCAGGATGGCGGCGAAATGCCATCGCCACCGCATCACGTAGCTGAGAATGAAGGCGCCGGCCGAGCCGAGGTGACGCGGCGGCGCGGCCGTGTCGTCGAAGGCCGACGCCTGGGCGCGCGCGGCGCCGCTCACCGGACCCTCGTCGGGCCGAAGACGCCGCGCCGCCATGCCGTGTCGCCGAACGGCGCCGTGTCGCCGAACTGCGACCGCTGCCGGTCGAGTTCGGCGCTGAAGTCGAGGTCGGCCCGGCGGCGGCCCGCCCCGTCGGGCATCGAATAAAGGCCGACCGCGCAGGGACGATCGTCGTCCCAACCCGGGTAGTCGAGGATCGGGTAAAGGCAGATGCCCTCGACCGGCACGGCCGAGCGGCGGGCCGCGCGCACCTCCGCGCAGACGTAATGGAGCCAGGAAGCCCGCGCGCTGCCCTCGGCTCCGGTTTCCGCGATGATCACCGGACGGCCGTAGCGGGCCTGGACCTCGGCCAGGAGGTCGCGCAAGGGGCGGTAGGCATGATGGCCGAGCGGGATCGTGGCGCCGCCGTGGTACCATTGGTTGTCGGGGTAGTAGTTGAGGCCGACGATGTCGAGCATGGCCGGGGCGCCGCCGAGGTCCGGCGCCTGGCGGCCGCAGATCATGTCGAGCGATTCGAACTGGGCCACCCGATAGGCTTCCGAGGCTTCCACGGCCTGGCGCGCGGGGGAGGGCGGCGCCACGTGGATGGCGGGCTCGGCATGGAGGAAGCGGGCCCCGGGCACGACGGAGCGGATCGCCAGGGTGGCGGCGATCGAGGCGCGCACCAGTTGCCGCTTGAGTTCGGCGCCGCGTCCCCGCGCCGCGGGCGCGATGCGGCCGGCGTCGCCGCCCGCCCAGGCCCAGAAGGAGATCTCGTTCACCGTGCAGAAGAACGGCGGCAGGTCGGATTCCTGGCCCACGACGCGGGCCGCGGCCGCCGCGAAGCCGGCGAAACGCGCCACGAAGGCCTCCGACCAGATCTCGAGATCGTCCGGCCATCCATAATGGCAAAGGTCCCAGATGACGTGGACGCCGGCGCGCCGCGCCGCGCGCAGCATCGGCAGCACGCTCGACCAGTCGTAGCGGCCCGGGGCCGGTTCGACGAGGTGCCAGCGCATCCCGTCGCGGGCCGCCGAGATGGCGTGGCGCTGCAGCAGCCGGTAATCGGACTCGAACAGGCGGTCGTGGCCCGTGGAGGCCAGGAGATCGAGCCGCCGGCCGTCCGGGCGCCGATGCGACGAGCATTCGAAGCCCCCCAGGAAGAAGGTCGGCAGGGGGGAGGCGGGCGCCGCCCCGGCGGTGGCCGCGGTGAAGGTCGCGTCGGTCATGTCGGGGCTCCGCCTCATTCGGCCGCGATCCGGGCCGATGCGACCTGCCGGTCGACGCCGCAGTCCTGCAGGAAGCGGTCCACTGCGTCGTCCAGCGTCGGCATGATCCAGGCCCTCTCGCTCGCGAGCGCCATGTTGCGTACCGCGTCCGATCCGTCGAAGGCCGGATATTCGATCCGGGGCGCGCCTGCCGCGTCCGACAGGCGCGCGGCGAACTCGGCCCAACGCGTCGCACCCGCATTCGCGAGATGCCAGATACCCCGTTCGCCGTCGATCAGGAGATCCAGGGT
>CAXUCF010000419.1:1187-3348 GCA_964249275.1 uncultured Lichenihabitans sp. | reverse complement strand
GCCACATCTCGCTCATCGGCGTGCTGACCGGACGGGCGGGACCCGTGCCGACGGCCATGCTCATGGCCCGGCAGCAGCGCCTCCAGGGCCTGATCGTCGGCAGCCGCCGCCACCAGATGGACCTGATCCGCGGCATCGACGCCGTCCACGGCCACCCGGTGATCGACCGCTCCTTTCCTCTGGCCGAGATCGTGGACGCTTTCCGGCTCCAGGAGGCTGGCGGCCATTTCGGCAAGATCGTCGTCGAATTCTGACAAACCCCCACCAGCAGGGATCGCCCGCCATGAAGGTTCTCCTCGTCTTCGCCCACCCTGAACGCAACTCCTTGAACGGCGCGTTGCGCGACGTCGCCGTGGCCGAACTGCAGGCGCAGGGACACGAGGTTCGCGTGAGCGACTTGTACGCCGACGGATGGAAGGCGGCCGTCGACCGCTCGGACTTCCCGGACGTGGGCCACGACGAGCGGCTGCGGGTGGCCGGTGCGTCGGGTGAGGCCTTCGCCGCCGGCGCGCTGACCGAGGACGTGAAGGCCGAGCAGGAGAAGCTGCTCTGGGCCGACACACTGATCCTGCAGTTCCCGCTGTGGTGGTACTCGATGCCGGCCATCCTCAAGGGATGGGTGGACCGGGTCTACGCCTTCGGCTTCGCCTATGGGGTCGGCGAGCGGAGCGACACCCACTGGGGCGATCGCTTCGGCGAAGGCACGCTGGCTGGCAAGCGCGCGATGCTGATCGTGACCGTGGGCGGCTGGGCGACGCACTACGCCCCGCGCGGCGTGAACGGTCCGATCGAGGACATCCTGTTCCCGATCAACCACGGCATCCTGTATTATCCCGGTTACACCGTTCTGCCGCCCTTCGTGGCCTACCGCGTGGACCGGATGGACGAGGCTGGCTTCAAAACAGTGGCAGGCCAGTTGAAGGAAAGAATGCGGACCCTGGAGATCGTCGCGCCCATCCCGTATCGTATGCAGAACGGTGGCGACTACCGAGTTCCCAGCTTGGAATTGCGCCCTGAGTTGGGCGATCCCGGCGCATCCGGCTTCGCCTTGCATGTGGACCGGAGGCGGGCGACCTGACTTGTATCACAGCCCTGCCCCCAATATCGTGCGCAGACCGCTCGGCAGGTTCCGGTCCACCACATCGCCTCACCGTGGTCCCGAAAACGAAGATGAGCGGGGAAGCTGTCGACCGTCGCATCGTCACGCCAGGGGCAGGCTTCGCCTTCCCAAAGTTCGTTTCAATCGACTTTTCGGGCGTTGCCCGATGAGGCCGGCAAGGACGCGTAGACACACCGGCCCGAACGGCCGGTTCTGGAGCGTTCGCGAACGCTGTACAACAGCCGGGTCGGGTCGGCTCCGGCCGATAACGGGGAGGATGGGTGCAGAGCAGGCCGGCGGCATTCCAGCCCATGGCGGTTGAGGCAGAGGCCGATATTCCGCCGTTGCTGACCTTCGAGGCGCTCGTCGCCAGTGTCCGTCTGATGATCAGCGCCCCAGCGGGCAGCGACGTCACGTGAGGACGTCGAGGGCACCTGCTGCACCCACAATGGCGTCGGATCGATCGGGTTTTCTAAACAGAATCATAGATCAGCTAAGTTGTGATTTTTCGCGAACACCGGCTAGCTGTCCCCCACACGCCGGGGATCAATCAACCACCCAGCGCAGATCGACGGGAACGAGACCGGATCCAGGCTCTTCGGACCTCGGCGTCCTGTCAGCCTCGACGCGGTCAAAACCAAGCGGGACAGGGGGGAAACAATGGGCATCGAGACCAAGCTTCAGAACAGGGGCTGCGGCATCCAGGGTGGAAGGATCAGTCGCCGAAGCGCCTTGGCGCTGACCGCGTCACTGCCCCTCGCAGCGCTTCGGACGAGGCCGGCCCGGGCCGCAGAATTCAGCTACAAGCTCGCGACAGGGCAGTCGCTGACCCAGCCCATCAACGCGCGCCTAGAGCAGGCGACGAAGCGCATCCGTGAGGCCTCGCATGGCCGGTTGGAGATCCGCTTCTTCCCGGCGAGCCAGCTCGGGTCGGATACGGATCTGCTGACGCAGGTGCGGAGCGGGGGTATCGATTTTCTCAACCTGGCCGGCTCCGTCATTTCCACGGTGGCGCCCGCCGCCGCCATCACCAATGTCGGCTTCGCCTTCTCGGGTTATGAT
>CAXUCF010000419.1:313-1177 GCA_964249275.1 uncultured Lichenihabitans sp. | reverse complement strand
GCTCGGTACCTACATCCGCGCCCAAATCGAGAAAGCGGGCGTTCTCGTCGTCTCCAAGGCCTCCGACAACGGCTTCCGCCAAATCACCTCGTCCGAGAAGCCAATCCGGTCTGCCGCCGATCTCGACGGCTACCGCATCCGGGTGCCGGTATCGCCGATCTTCACGTCGTTGTTCAAGTCGCTCGGGGCAAATCCGACCTCCATCAACTTCAACGAACTTTACACCGCCCTGCAGACCCGTCTTGTGGACGGGCAGGAGAACGGTCTCGTGGCCGTCGACGCGGGTAAACTTTATGAGGTCCAGAAATACCTGTCCGAGACCAATCACATCTGGGACCCTTTCTGGATCATGGCCAACCGGCGCTCCTTCGGAAAGCTTCCCGAGGATTTGCAGGCTCTGGTCCGCCAGGAGTTCGACCGCGCGGCGCTGGAGCA
The DNA here is from genome assembly GCA_964249275.1 of uncultured Lichenihabitans sp. Classification (GTDB taxonomy): domain Bacteria; phylum Pseudomonadota; class Alphaproteobacteria; order Rhizobiales; family Beijerinckiaceae; genus Lichenihabitans. The sequence continues at coordinate 742 of CAXUCF010000419.1, read as the reverse complement.
GCGAGAGGACGTGACCCGCCTCAACGCGACGCTGAAGGACCAACTCGGCGCGAAGGGCCTCGTTTTCACCGCTGCCGACAAGCCGAGCTTCCGCGAGGGGCTGTCGCGGACGCGCATCTACAAGGAATGGCAGGGCAGGTTCGGCCCCGAAGCCTGGGATGCGCTGCAGCAGGTCGTGGGGCCGCTGACGTGAGGACGGTCGCCACCTTCGGCGAGCCGCCGGCACGGCTCGGCGGCGGCCTCCGAGCCGCCGATCTGGTCGACATCTGGCTACGCCGCCTCGTGGAATGGCCTGCCGCCGCCCTGGTCGTGGCCGAGGTCGTCATCCTCTTGGGCGGCATCCTGGCCCGCACGGTGTTCCGACATCCGCTCATCTGGAGCGACGAGCTCGCCTCGCTGCTGTTCCTGTGGCTCGCCATGATCGGCGCC
>CAXUCF010000419.1:0-303 GCA_964249275.1 uncultured Lichenihabitans sp. | reverse complement strand
GCTCTCAGCTTTCACCGCGCGGCCGGCGCCGGTGCGAGGTCCTGGCCATCGGCGCCGTATTGACGTTTCTTCTGCTCATGGCACAGCCCATGCTCGACTACCTCGCCGATCAGGCCATGGTCGAGACGCCGGCGCTGGGCTGGCCCGGCACGGTGCGGGCGCTCGCGATGCCGGTGGGGTGCGGCCTCGCGCTGCTCAGCGCGGGCGCGCGGCTCGCGCGTTGCGAACCGCGGGATGCGCTGGTGGCGCTGGTGGCGCTCTGCCTCTTGTCCGGCGCGCTCTTCGTCGGCACCCCATCGCTCG
>CAXUCF010000418.1:0-3361 GCA_964249275.1 uncultured Lichenihabitans sp. | reverse complement strand
GCTCGTCAGGCTCATAACCTGAAGGCCGCAGGTTCAAATCCTGCCCCCGCAACCAACCCTCATCGGCCACGCAGCCTCCTCGATCGCGTCACCCACGCCCGCCACCGGGAAGTGCCAGCATCGCGGCCGGCCTGCCGCACATACGGGCTCGAGTCACCAGCTCATTGGACATCGAGCCGTTCGACGCCGGATGGCTGGCCGTCGGTCCCGAGCGTGATCTTCTCGATTCGCATTTCGGCGCTGCGCAACAGCGTCTCGCAATGTCGTTTGAGGGCTTCTCCGCGTTCATAGATCTCGATCGATTCCTCGAGCGCCACGCTGCCGCGTTCGAGGCGGGTCACGATGTCCTCAAGTTCCGCGAGTGCCCGTTCGAACGGCAATGCGGCAATCTCGTCGAAACCTGACTGTTCCAAAGCGAAACCTCTCGATCCCTGGCTCCGTATCACTGTGGGGCCCCTGGTCCATAAGGCAAGGCCCCGGTTTCCCTTGTGCGGTGAACATCCCATGAGCCAGTCCACGACGATCGAAGGGCCGCGGCTGATCAAGCGGCACGGCGCGCTCGTGCGCATCACCCATTGGACCAACGCCATCTGCCTCGGGGTGTTGCTGATGAGCGGATTGCAGATCTTCAACGCCCATCCGGCGCTCTACCTCGGCCAGACGTCCGATTTCCAGTCGCCGGTCTTCGCGATCGACTCGCGCGACGTCGGCGGCAAGCCGCAGGGTTATACGGCGGTGCTCGGCCACAGCGTCGTCACGTCAGGAGTGCTAGGCCTGTCCAACGTCGCCGGGCAGCCGGTCGAGCGCGCCTTCCCGAGTTGGATCACCCTGCCGCCCACGCAGGACCTCGGAGGCGGACGACAATGGCATTTTCTGGCCGCATGGTTCCTGGTGATCAACGGGCTCCTCTACCTCGCCTATGGCCTGGCCTCACGCCATTTCTCCCGCGATATCATCCCGGATCGGACAGAACTCGCCCACACGGGACAGGCCATCATCGACCATGCCAAGCTGAAGTTCCCTCGCGGCGAGAATGCACGCCGCTACAACGTGCTGCAGAAGCTCGCCTACATGGGCGTGATCTTCGTAGCCTTGCCGCTCATCGTGCTGGCGGGCTGGACCCTGTCGCCGGGTCTCGATGCCGCTTTCCCGCAGTTGCTTCAGCTGTTCGGCGGGCGCCAGACGGCCCGCACCGTCCACTTCGCCATGGCGTTCGCCCTCGTCGCTTTCTTCATCGTCCATATCGCTATGGTGCTGACGACCGGGGTGTTCAACAACATGCGCTCGATGATCACGGGCTGGTTCGATACCGGAGAGGCCAAAAAGGGGGAGGTGACCCATGCGTGACCGGCGCCAGACCCGCAGGGGCCTGCTGAAGGGCGGGCTTGCCGGCCTCGGCGGCCTCGTCCTGTCGGCTTGCGACAAGGTTCCGGGTCCCGACATCCTGGCGAAGCTGTTCGACGCCGAGCAGGCCGTGACCTTTGCGGCGCAACGCGCCATCCTGGGGCCGAACGCCCTGGCGACGGAATATGGCGAAGCCGACATCAGCGCGCACTTCAAGCCGAACGGCAGCACGGACCCGCAGGGCGAGGCCTACCTCAAGCTGGCAGCCGACGGTTTCAGCGATTACCGGCTGAAGGTCGACGGGCTGGTCGACCATCCCATGGCGTTCAGCCTCGCCGAACTGAGGGCCATGCCGTCACGCACCCAGATCACCCGCCACGACTGCGTCGAGGGTTGGAGCTGCATCGCCAAATGGACCGGCGCGAAGCTCGGCGAACTGCTCGACCGCGTAGGTGTCCAGGACAAGGCCCGTTATGTGGTGTTCCACTGTTTCGACGTGATGGATGCCGACACTTCGCTCGATGGCGAGGGCACCCCCTTCTATGGCTCGATCGACCTCGTGTCGGCCCGTCACGCCCAGACCATCCTGGCCTACGAGATGAACGGCCAGCCGTTGGATGTACCCCACGGCGCCCCCCTCCGCCTCAGGGTCGAGCGCCAGCTCGGCTACAAGATGTCGAAATACATCATGCGGATCGAACTCGTGGACTCCTACGCCGACCTCGGCGATGGCCACGGCGGCTACTGGGAGGACAACGGCCATTCCTGGTATGCCGGCATTTGAGGCTTCCCCGGCCATCGTCGCTCAGGCCCGGACGCCCGAAGGTCACGCCGGCAGGTCGAGGTGGAACACCTCGCCCTCGAAGCAGTCTCGGCCGCGACCGATCGCCCGAATAGCCCCGACCATCCGCCCGGCCCGGCCGAGCGCCAGATCGGCCAGGGCCACGATGCGCGCATTGGGCGTGGCGCTCGGCGAAGCCGAGCGGAGGCGGTTCGCGAGTTCGGCTTCGCCGGTTCCGGGGCAGAGCGCCGCCAGGGTGGCGAAGGCCGCCGCCGTCGAGCGGCTGACGCCGGCGTAGCAGTGGATCAGCAGCGGCGCGCGGCGATCCCAGGCCGTCACGAATGCGACCAGGTCAGCCATATGAACCTCGTTCGGCAGGACGTGGCCATCGCGCGGGGCGGCGACGTCGGCCATGTCGAGCGCGAGATGGCGCAGCCCGCGCAGGGACGGCAAGGTTGCCGGAAAGTCCCGCGCCAGCAGCGTCACGACGCTTCGCGCGCCGCTGGCCGCGAGCGTCGCGGGAAGCCGTGACAGCGGGCAGACATGGATGGTCGCCGCGGCCGCCGTCACGCGGAGCCGATCCCGAGGTCGCGGCAACGGGCCAGGAAATCGCGCTGGACCTCGTCGGCGGTGCGCGGTGAGAGCCAGGGCGCAAAGCTCGCGAGACCGGGCTCCGGCGCTCCCAGCACGGCGAATGCCTCGGCCTCGTCGAAGCCGGCCAGCGTCACGGCCTCGAGCCGCGCGGCGGCGCGGTCGGCCCGCTTGATCAGGGCCAGGAGCCCGGCCGACGGCGCCGCGAGGCCGAAGCGTCGCAGGATCGCAGCGAACAGCCGTTCCTCCACCGACCGATAGGTCTCGCCCACGAAGGCCTTGAAAGGCGAGATCAGATCGCCGACGACATATTCCGGCGCGTCGTGCAACAGCGCGGTCAGCTTCTCGCTCTGGTCGGCCTCGGGCGCGATATGGGCCACAAGAGCTTCGACCAGAATGGAATGCTGGGCGACGGAGAGGATCTGGGGTCCGCGCGTCTGACCGTTCCATCGCGCCACGCGGGCCAGGCCATGGGCGATATCATCGAGCGCAATCGCCAGCAGCAAGTTGTCAATGTCATCGCCGCCCAGGTGCGTATCGCCGCCGGTCGCGACTACCTCGAAAATCCCATCCTGCAATCGCAGGATCGAGATATCAAAGGTCCCGCCGCCAAAGTCATATACTGCAATCAGGCCTTCCTTGCGC
>CAXUCF010000417.1:2945-3365 GCA_964249275.1 uncultured Lichenihabitans sp. | reverse complement strand
CATGCCGGCGCCGAGACCGTCGTCCGCGGCCTGGCGCTCGGCGGCGACGCCGGGACCATGCTGGCGGTCGGCTCCGAACTGGTCCGGCTCGACATCGGCACCGTGGCCCCGCCCGCCGCGGCCTCGATCCGCGAGGGTGCTGCCGCGCCCGAGCCTGTCGGCGACGGCCTGGCGCGGCCGAACGCGCCGACGGCGCCCCGGCCTGCGCCGACGCCCGCCGCGCCGGCGCGGCTTCTCGTCCCCGAACCTCCGCCCGTGCGCCCGCCTCCCTCCATGGCTCAGGGTTCCGCCGGGCCACCGCGAGCGTTGGGCGAGAAGCCGCTCGCTTCCCCGGCGGTGCGGCGGCGGGCCGTCGAGGCCGGCGTCGACCTCCGGCAGATCCGCGGCACCGGTCCGGCCGGGCGCATCGGCCACGACGAC
>CAXUCF010000417.1:0-2935 GCA_964249275.1 uncultured Lichenihabitans sp. | reverse complement strand
TTCCTGCGCGGCACGGTCACGCCGCCCATGTCGGCCGGGCGGCCGGAGAACACGTCCGTCGAGGACGTCAAGGTGATGGGCTTGCGCCGCCGCATCGCCAAATCCATGGCGGAGTCGAAGCGTCGGGTCGCTCATTTCTCCTATGTCGAGGAAGTCGACGTGACGGCGCTGGAGGAGTTGCGGGTCTCGCTCAACGAACGCTTCTCCACGACCCGGCCGAAGCTGACGCTGATCCCCTTCCTGGTGCAGGCCCTGGTGCGTGCGCTGCCGGCCTTCCCGGGCCTCAACGCCCTCTACGACGACGAGGCCGAGGTGATCCACCGCCACGGCGGCGTCCATGTCGGCATCGCCACCCAGACGCCGTCGGGCCTCGTCGTGCCCGTGCTGCGCCATGCCGAGGCGCGCGACCTGTGGGGCTGCGCGGCGGAAGTGAAGCGCCTGGCGGACGCGGCGCGCGGCGGACTTGCGTCCCGCGACGCGCTATCCGGCTCGACCATCACGATCACGTCGCTCGGCGCGCTCGGCGGCATCGCATCGACGCCCGTGGTCAACCGGCCCGAGGTCGCCATCGTGGGGGTCAACCGGCAGGTGATGCGGCCCATGTGGCGGGACGGTGCAGTCGTGCCGCGCCTCATGATGAACCTCTCCTCCTCGTTCGACCACCGCGTGGTGGACGGCTACGACGCGGCCTCCTTCATCCAGGCCCTGAGGGGCCTGCTGGAAACCCCCGCCCTGCTGTTCATGGAAGGCTGAGCCATGGCCGAGATCGCCGCCAAAGTCCTGGTGCTGGGCGGCGGCCCGGGCGGCTACGTGGCGGCCATCCGGGCAGGCCATCACGGCCTCGATACCGTCCTGGTCGAGGACACCAAGGTCGGCGGCACCTGCCTCAACGTCGGCTGCATTCCTTCCAAGGCCCTGATCCACGCGGCCGAGGAATATGCCAGGGCGGTCCGCCAGGCGTCGGGTTCGGCCTTCGGGCTGACGACGATGGCGCCGACGCTCGACTTCGCCCGGACCGTCGCCTGGAAGGACGGCATCGTGGCGCGGCTCAACGCCGGCGTCGCGTCGCTGCTGAAACGGCAGGGCGTCAAGATCCTGCGCGGTCACGGCACCATGCTGGACGGCAAAACCTGCCGGGTCGACACCGATACGGGCTCGGAGACCGTGCGGGCCGAGCACGTCATCCTGGCGACCGGCTCCTCGCCACTGGCGCTTCCGTCCGTGCCGTTCGGCGGCCGGGTGATCTCGTCGACCGAGGCCCTGTCGCTGCCGGAGGTGCCCGGGCGGCTCGCGGTGGTGGGGGCCGGCTATATCGGCCTCGAACTCGGGCTCGCCTTCGCGAAGCTGGGCGCCAAGGTCACGGTGGTGGAGGCGGCCGACCGCATCCTGCCGCTCTACGACGCCGAATTGTCCCGGCCCGTGATGCGGAGCCTGGAGGCCCATGATGTCGCTCTGATGTTGGGGGCCCGCGCCGCGGGCCTTTCCGAGTCCGGCGACGCCCTGCTGGTCGAGACCGCCGAGGGCGCCCGCGACATCGCGGCCGACCGCATCCTGGTGGCGATCGGGCGGCGGCCCGGTACGGTGGGCTGGGGCCTCGAGCGGCTCGACCTCACCATGCACGGGGCCTACATCCGCATCGACGAGCGCTGCCACACATCGATGCGCAACGTCTGGGCGGTCGGGGACGTCACGGGCGAGCCCATGCTGGCCCATCGGGCCATGGCGCAAGGCGAGACCGTGGCCGACATCGTGGCGGGCCGGCGCCGCAGCTTCGACCGCCGCGTCATCCCCTCGGTGGTCTTCACCGATCCGGAGATCGTCGCGGCCGGGCTATCGCCAGGCGAGGCGCGGTCGGCCGGCCACGAAGTCCGCACCGGGCTGTTCCCCTTCGCGGCCAACGGCCGGGCCATGACGCTGGAGGGCGAGGAGGGTTTCGTTCGCGTGACGGCGCGGGCCGACAGCCACGTGGTGCTGGGCATCCAGGCGGTCGGCCGCGGCGTTTCGGAACTGGCGGCCTCGTTCGGCCTCGCCATCGAGATGGGGGCGCGGCTCGAAGATATCGCCGGCACGGTCCATGCCCACCCGACGCTGGGCGAGGCCGTCCAGGAAGCGAGCCTGAAAGCGATGGGCGAGGCGCTGCACATCTAAGCAGGTTCTCGCGACCTGTTTGATCGGGCGCGTTGCGACCCCATCGCCGCAGCGACGGGCGGACGCATTCATGGCGAAGGCGAAGGTCCGCGCGAGGCTTGCGCGAAGCTGGAGCCGATGAGCGCACCGGGGTTGCCAACCTCCTCCGTGCACGCCATAACGCGCTCGTGCCCTGCGGGGCACATGCCCTTGTTGGGCGTTTTCTCCCTAGACTTGGGCCGCTCTTCGGGGTGGCCCTTTTTCGTCCAGGTCGCCCTTAAAGCACGCAGAACGCGTGCGAGCAAGGCAGAATTGCGTCCCCGGCATAGCTTGAGCGCGGCTTTGCGCCGCGCGCCTGCCCGCGGTTGCTCCCGAGGCGCCGAGCGGGGCGGCAGTCGCCCCATCCAGGGCTCAGTCTCGAGCTGCGTCGCGCAGGGCGCAGGGCGCGTCGCCTCGTATGCACGAGCGGACCCCGCCCGCGAGCCGTTCAGCACACCGGCAGAGCAGCTTTCGAGGGCCTCACCAGGCTCTTGGCGGGCAGTCCGTCGCCTCGGCCGAGGGTTGACCTCCACCGGGACAGGTCGTCATGCGGATCGGCACCAGAGTGGCGGCCGGGAATCGGAACGGCAGCGGATCGAGCGACGAGCACCCGCACAGGGCGGACGCGAGAGCGGCCAGGAGGATGAGGCGGATGCGGACCATCGCCCGATTGTGCGTCGGCGCGCGCTGCTAGTCCAGACCATCGGGATCCCGGATCAGGGCGATCGGGTGAAACAGGGGGGTGACAAACGCGGTTGCGGCTGAATCT
>CAXUCF010000416.1:0-3382 GCA_964249275.1 uncultured Lichenihabitans sp. | reverse complement strand
GCACGCAGGCGCGACTGGACGCCTACGCCGACGGCGCCGAGACAGTGGGCGAGGTCCGGGGCCTGCTGATGGCCATGCAACTGGTGATGGAGGACCGCCAAATCCTCTCGCACGAGGGCAGGGCGAGGACGGTGGTGGGCGCCGAGCGCTTCTTCTGCACCCTGCTGCGCCGGCTGTGCTCCACCGAGGCCACCTCCCCGGAATGGGCCAGGTCCAAGACGATTGCCTTGTACGCGGCTAAGGACGACCTGCTGGACGCGGGCGGGCTGCTCCGGAGCCAGGCCGAGGACCGCGCGTTGATGATCGCGATGATCGACGCCGCCATCGGCATCGACGGCGGTGGGTGGCCCAGGCCCTCGTCGCTCCACTGAGGGCGGAAGGTTGAGCCGACCGCGCCCTTAGCCGCGACCGTGCATCCGATGTGAGGCGGCTCCGGATGCGGAGGAGGGTCCAGGTCGTGTCAATCGGCGTTGAAAGTTGGCTCTGGCGCGATTTTGGTGCAGCTATGCGTGAACGCGGCATGCTGTATTTTTTCGGTTCACACCGGCCCGAACGGTGACAATCGAGAGTGTGAGCGTGCTTCCTATAATTGCATTCACCTATTCGTAGCGCATCTCCGAGTCGGTGCTCCGATTTAGGTATGTCCCCAGCGCGGGACTGCACCAAAAGTGATACCGCTGGCGAATTCATGACAAGGGATCGTGACAGCTCAGGATGGACGTGATTCGCTCGCCTCCGAGGCGGATTTCTGGCCCATGCCGCCCCTATCGAGGAGGACGGCATGTCGCTGAAGCCACGGGGGATCGAGCCCATACCGGAGGAAACGGCCCGCGTGGCTCAAGCGGCATTCCCTCACGGCAACGTGTACCTCCGCTTGCGCGATGAGCTCGGCACTCTGTTCGACGACGCCACTTTCTCATCCCTGTTTTCCCGTCGCGGCCAACCCGCGCAAGCTCCCTGGCGCGTTGCGCTGGTCGTGCTGTTCCAATTCGTCGAGAACCTGTCGGACGAACAGGCGGCCGAAGCCCTGCGGGCCCGGATCGATTGGAAGTACGCCCTCGGCCTGAAGCTCGCCGACGCCGGCTTCGACAGCTCCGTGCTGAGCGAGTTCCGCACGCGGCTGGTGGACGGCTCGGTCGAGCACGTCTTCCTGGACGCATTGATCGAGAAGGCCCGGGAGCGGAAATGGATCAAGGCGCAGGGCCGGCAACGCACCGACTCGACCCATGTTCTCGGCGCCATCCGCGCCATCAACAGGCTCGAGTGCGTGGTCGAGACACTGCGTTGTGCCCTCAACAGCCTCGCCGATGCAGCGCCAGACTGGGTGAGGTCTCATGCCAGACCCGAATGGGTGGACCGTTACGGACCGCGCGCGGACGATTACCGGCTGCCGAAGAAGGATCACGCTCGGCGGAGCTACGCGGAACTGGTCGGCGCCGACGGTTTCGTCATACTCAGGGCCGTTCATGACGAGGAGTCTTCGCGCTGGCTCGCCAAGATAGCCGCCGTCGAGACACTCCGGCGCGTCTGGGTACAGCAGTTCCTCATCTCCGCCGACACGGTCCGCTGGCGGACACCGGAGGATGGACTGCCACCCTCGTTGCTGTTCCTGAACTCACCCTACGACAGGGAAGCCCGCTACGCGAAGAAGCGAAGCACGTCCTGGGTCGGCTACAAGGTCCACGTCACGGAAGCGTGCGATCCCGACGCGCCTCACCTGATCACCCACGTCGAGACCACGGCGGCGCCGGTGGCGGACGGAGACATGACGGCTCCGATCCACCTTGCCCTCGCGGCCAAGGACCTTTGTCCGACAACCCATCTCGTCGACACCGGCTACGTGACGGCCGACCTGCTGGTGTCCAGCGAACGCCGACATGGTATCACGCTGGTGGGTCCGGCACGGGGCGACTATCATCGCCAAGCCCGCGAGCGGAAGGGCTTGGCCGCGAGCGAGTTCAAGGTGGACTGGGACAAGCAGCAGGTCCGTTGTCCGGCCGGCTGCGTCAGCAGCAGCTGGACTGCAGCCCACGACGCCCGGGGAAGACCGAAGATCAAAATCAAGTTTGCTGGAGCAGACTGCCTCGGCTGCGCGCGCCAACAGGACTGCACGAGTTCGACAAGGGTCCGCCGAACTCTCACTCTACCAGAGCGCAGCGAGTACATGAGATTGCAGTCGGCCCGAGAGGAGCAAAGCAAACCATCATTCGCCGCAGATTATGCTCAGCGTGCGGGGATCGAGGGCACAATATCGCAGGCAGTCCGGTCCTTTGGATTGCGGCGATGCCGATACATCGGAAAGTCGAAAACGCACCTGCAACATGTCCTCACGGCCGCCGCCATCAACTTCGTCCGGATCGGCTGCTGGCTGGCGGGCGACCCGCACGCGAAGACAAGGCGATCTCGTTTCACCGCCGTGATGCAGGCCACGGCATAGGAATTCGCCAGCGGTATCAAAAGTGCGCCAGAGCCAAAGTTCCACGCCTAATCACAGGCGCATCGTCGGCGACTGATCGAACGAGCCCTGGACGTCAAGAGCACGACGCGCCAAGCGGATGCCATCCGATCGATGCTACCGGGAGCGCACAGCGAATGGGTGTGACGACCTGAGACGGCGAGGGCGGTGATCGGGAAGGACGACGCGCGCAGGGCCGCGCTCCTCTCAGGTCCCGTTCGCAAGGCCCTCGATGCCTGGCCCGTGGGCGACGTCTTCGGCGAGTGCGACCCACGGCACGTCGCGACTTGGCCCGGACGCCTCGTCGGGACATGGGCGGTCCGGCGTCAACTCCGAACTCGCCGATCCGGGACCGTGCCTCCGAACTGCGCGGTGATGGCCTCGGCCTTGAGCCTGACCTTCTCGCCAAGGAGCGAGATGCGGTCGTCGGGAATGCGCGCCATCGGCCCGGAGACGGACACCGCCGCGACGGCCAGGGAGTTCTCGTCGAACACCACGGAGGCGATGCATCGAAGGCCCACGGCATGCTCCTCGTCGTCCACCGCATACCCACGTTCGCGCGACCGCGCGAGGTCCTCGCGAAGCGCCGCCGCCGTGTTGATGGTCTTCACGGTGACGCGGGGAAGGCCTTGCCGATGGAGCACCTTGGTCAGATGGCCGTCCGGCATCGGCGAGAGCAGGGCCTTGCCGACGCTGGAGCAGTGGAGCGGCACGCGGCCCCGGGGACGCGCGAAGGACCGCATCATCTGTCGGCATTCCACCTGGGCGAGGTACACGGCAGCCGACTGGACCTCGACGGCGAGGTTCACCGTCTCCTCGCTGTCCTCCATCAGGGCGCGCATGTGGGGGCGGGCCACGCCGACGAGGTCGCGTGTTTTGAGGAACGCGTTGCCCGCCATGAAGGCCTGGACGCCGACGGACCACAAC
>CAXUCF010000415.1:2166-3420 GCA_964249275.1 uncultured Lichenihabitans sp. | reverse complement strand
TAGTTTGGCCTTGTCGGCCGGGCCACCCCAGCGGACGTCGGTGATGGTGCCGTCCTTTATCCTCGCCACTGCGTCGTCAATCACGAAGAGCGGCACGAGGAACCACTCGCGCGGGATCACCGGGGTCCCGAACCTGTCCTTGACCTCGATGTCCAGGCGGGCCGGGTCGAAGATGCGGTGGATCAGGCTCTCCAGCCTGGCGCGGTTGACGTTGAACAGGGTGTAGGTGGCCACGATCTCGACGTCGGCCATCAGGAAGGTCGGGTCCAGCCTGGCCGCCCCGATGCGCCGGGAGACGTCGCCGCCGGTCACGCCGATCTTGTGCAGCACCTCGCGGTTGGCGGCCACCAGCGGATGGTCGGACTGGCTCCGCAGCACGTAGATCGTGCCGCTGGCCTGGTCGCCGTCGCGGTCGCGGTCACTGTTATCAGCAAACAGCGGGCCGGCGGCGGGCTCGGTGATGCGTCGCCCCGCCTCGTCCTTGTAGAGGGCGCGCTGCAACGAGCGGCGCAGCAGGTTGCTCTGCGTCCCGTTGGAGTAGATGACGCGCAGGCGGGCGTCGGTCTCGCCGTTCGGCGCGCGGAAGCTCTCGCCCACCTCCGCGACGTAAACCATCTGGCCGCCCAGGATGAACAGCTGCCCCTCGGTGATGTCGGCCTTCAGGAACCCGACGTCGCGGACGAACGGCCGGGTCGTCCTGATGCCGGCGTCCAGGTCGCGCTGCGCCGCGGCGAGCAGCGGCTCGAAGCGGCCGAAATCCTCGCACTTGTCCCGCTCGGCGACCTCGTCCGCGGCCCGCTTGTCCGCGCTGGCGCGGACGTGGCGCAGCCGGTTGACGCTCGGCTCCCCCGCAGTGCCTTCCAGCTCGGCCGCGAGGTCGTCAAGGTCGAGATCGCCGTCCAATGAAGCGCCCATGGCGCCGCCGGCGTCCAGCAGCCCCTGATGGTCGAGCGGCGCCAGCAGCGCGCGGCAGTCATCAAGGGCGCGCAGCCGGTCGAGCCGCACCGCGTAGAGCCGTTCGAAGATGTCGCGGTCCTCGCCATGCTGCGGCGCCCGGCCGTGCTGCTCCGCGAACCGCTGCACCTCCTCGAAGCCCGCGATCACCCGCTCCTCGCGCGCGGAGCGCCCGGCCGGCTTGGCCGGCTGGGCGAAGTCCGCCAGCTCGCCGCGCAGCTCGTCGAGGTCGAGGTCACTCATAGCGGCCCTCGTCCTTGAACCGCACGAAGGCCGCCGCCCCTTCCGCCATCCGCTTCT
>CAXUCF010000415.1:0-2156 GCA_964249275.1 uncultured Lichenihabitans sp. | reverse complement strand
GCGGCAAGCTCCACCGCCTTTTCCGGCGTCAGCGTCGTCCGCTTGGCGGCGATCGCGGCGGCGACCTGCTTCAGGCTGTCCTCGCTCATGGTCTTGGCGAGGATCGCGTAGGCTTCCCCGAACGGGTTGATCCGGTCGATCAGGTCGATGTCCAGCTCGCGCACGTCCATCGCGAACCGGCGCACGCCTTCGACCAGCGCGGTGTTGCGGCCCGGCTCGCCCGCCTCGCCGCCGGACGCGATCCTCTTCGCCTGCTGCGTCAGCGCCAGGGCCGCGATGGCGTGCTGGCGCACCGCCTCCTGGTCCGGCTCGTCCAGCTCGGGGAACCGGTCCTTGATGATCTTGCCCAGGCGGACCTGCGTCAGCTCCTCGGGCACCAGCTCCCCGCCCAGCTGCTCGACCCCGAACAGGCCGCGCTCGATCGAGGGCTTGTCCTGCACGAAGCTGGCGATCACCTCGTTCAGGTCCTCGCGGCAGATGCGCGCCGCTTGCGGGCTCCTGGGCTCGGCCAGGCCCTTGATCTCGATCTCGAACACGCCGCGCTCCTCGTGGAAGCCGACGTTGCAGCGCCCGGGATCGTAGCCGCCCTCGCCGTAGCCGAAGCCGGGCGTGGCGCTGGCGGCCGGGGCCTTCAGCTTGAACTCGAAGCGCGGCGCCAGCACCTGCTCCATCAGCAGGCTGGCGGCGATGGCCTTCAGCGTGTCGTTGACCGCCTCGCGCACCGCCTCGTCCGAGGCATCGACGGCGGCGATCAGGTTGCTGAACCGGGCGCGCGCCTTGCCCGGCGCGTCGCGGGTGGCGCGCCCGATGATCTGCACGATCTCGGTCAGGCTGGCGCGGTAGCCGACGGTCAGCGCGTGCTCGCACCAGATCCAGTCGAAGCCCTCCTTCGCCATGCCGAGGGCGATGATGATGTCCACGTGGCCGCGGTTGTGCTTCTGCGCCGGGTCCCTCAGCGCGGCGGAGACCCGGTCGCGCCGGGCGGCGTCGTCGTCCACCAGGTCGGCGATGCGCAAGCTCCGCCCGTCCGCCGTCCTGACCAGCTGGAAGCCGGTGGCGGGGTCGGCGCCCTGCCACTCGCCCAGCGCCTCGATGATGTGCTCCACCTCCCTGATCTTGTCCTTCGTGCTCTCGCGCGCGTTGACGCTGGGGATGTGGATGATGGTCTTCTCCGCCGGGTCCAGCACGGCGAGGATGTCGTCGGCGTAGGCGCCGGAGTAGAAGAAGTAGCCGATGTCGAGCCGCTTCAGGTGCTCGTAGCCGTTGAGCTGCTCGTAGTAGGTGTAGGTGACGCTCTCGAACCGCGCCTCGTCGCCCGGCGACAGCACCGCCGCCGCGTCGCCGCGGAAATACGAGCCGGTCATCGCCACGACGTGCACCTTGCCGCGCGCGATGAACGCGCCGAGGTGCAGCCCGAGCTTGTTGTCCGGGCTCGACGAGACGTGGTGGAACTCGTCCACCGCGATCAGCCGGCCGTCGAACGCTTCGACGCCGAACCGGTCCACCGCGAAGCGGAAGGTGGCGTGGGTGCAGACCAGCACCGGGTCCTCGCTCGCCAGGAACGCGCCGACCGACCGCACCTTGCCGCCGTCCTCGCCCGGCGCGTTGCACAGGTTCCATCGCGGAGCGACGCGCCAGTCCGCCCAGAAGCCGTGGCGGCTCAGCGCCTCGTCGTTGAAGCTGGCGCCGATGCTCCGCTCCGGCACCACGATGACCGCCTGCTTGAGCCCCTGGTTGGCCAGCTTGTCGAGCGCGATGAACATGAGCGCGCGGCTCTTGCCCGAGGCGGGCGGCGACTTGATGAGCAGGTACGGCTCGCCGCGCTTCTCGTAGGCGCGCTCCTGCATCGGGCGCATGCCGAGCGCGTTGGCCTTCGCCGAGCGGCCTGTATGGGCGTAGGAGACCGAGACGGATTGGGTCATGCTTCTGGTGTTTCCAGGGCGATGCTTGCGATTTGGTTCACGCGAAGGCGCGAAGACGCGAAGGTGGTGTGCTGGTTGACGATGCGGTGCAGGCCTTCCTTGAAGGTTGCGGCGCCGAAGTTCATCAGAAGGCCAAGGGGTTGCTGGGCGAGGCGGAGGTAGGTCAGCAGTTGCTTGGGGTGGACGGGGGACAGGCGCTCGTCGGAGTTCAGTTCGATGAGGAGCCGTCCATCG
>CAXUCF010000414.1:1376-3422 GCA_964249275.1 uncultured Lichenihabitans sp. | reverse complement strand
GCGCACACCGGAAGGGACCATCGTGCATTCGAACTGCCGCGAGGGATGCGCGGCGCACCTGCTACCCCAGGAGGTGCGTCCGCCGGACTCATGGTCGCGTCTCCTCCGCACCGGCAAGCCCATCGCGGTCGCGGGAGGTCGTGCCCTGGTGATCGACGGGGTCGAGGTGTTCGTCGAGGTCGCCATCCTGGACGACCACGAGCGCGTGATGTGGAGCGTGCTGGAGCGCGAACTGGCCGACCATCTCGCGGTCCCGATGTCGCTGATGCTCGTGTTCGTGCTCGGCGGCATGCTGCTCTCCGTGCGGCTCGCGCTGCGGCCGGTCGAGCGGGCGGCGCGCCAGGCCGAAAGGCTCGACCCGCTCGATCCGGGTCAGGCGATCGACGTCGCCGGAATGCCGCGGGAGGTCGCCGAGCTCGCCGCCGCCGTGAACCGGACGCTGGCCCGCACCACCGTCCTGATGCAGGCACAGCGCGTCCATGCGGCCGCCATCTCCCACGAGATCCGCACGCCGCTCGCCATGATCAAGCTCGAACTCGGCAACATCGAGCATGGGCGGGCCCGCAAGATCGAGGCGGACCTCGACGCGCTGACGCGCTTCGTGGGCCAGATCACCGACCTCGGGCGCCTCGAGGCGGCCGACCGGTCGACGTTCCAGGCCGTCGACCTGTCCCTTCTCAGCCGATCCGTGGTCAGCGGCATCGCCCTCTGGGTCTACGACGGAAACAATACGATCGCCTTCGAAGACGCAGGCGCCGCGGTGATCGACGGCAATCCTTCGCTGATCGAGAACGCCGTGCGCAACCTGATCGAGAATGCCGTGAAGCACACGCCACATCGCACGGCCATCGCCGTGACGGCCGGGCCGGGCCCGATCGTTTCCGTCAGCGACGACGCCGGCCTGCTTTCGCGGCAGCGGATTGATCCGGGAGGGGAAGGGTCGGCCTGTCCGGCGGGCATCGGGCTGGAGATCGTCCGGCGCATCATGCGGCTGCATCGCGGCAACCTCGGCGTCTCCGTCGACCCGCGGCGCCGCACCACGATGCTGTTGGAGTTCGGACTGATGCCCGGCAGGACGCCTGTGTGAGGCAGCGCGAACCATGAAGCGTGGCGGGCCGGTGATCCCTCCGCCCGGCGATGGCCGGGGTAGACGCAGGGCGCTTCACTCGGCTGCGACCTTCAGGGGCGGCGATGCCGGCGGACGCGACCCATGTCGGAACAGACGGTCGGCGACGGGGTAGAGCGACGGAAACACGAGCAGGGTCAGGGCCGTCGCCATGACGAGCCCGCCGATCACCACCGTGGCCAGCGGGCGCTGCACCTCCGCACCGGCACCGGTCGACACCGCCATAGGCAGGAACCCCAGAGCCGCCACGAGGGCCGTGGTCAGCACGGGTCTGAGCCGCCGCTCGGCCGCCTCGCGGGCGGCCTCGGTGGCGGAGCGCCCGCGCGCGCGCGCGGACTTGATGTAGGCCGCCAGCACAACACCGTTCAGGATCGCGATCCCGAAAGTGGCGATGAAGCCGATGGCGGCGGAGATGGAGAACGGCAGGCCGCGCGCCACCAGCGCCAGGATGCCGCCCGAGGCCGAGACCGGCACGAGGAGGAAGACGAGACCCGCGAGCCGCAGGTCATCGAACATGACGACGAGCAGCAGAAAGATCGCCGCCATGGCGACCGGCACGACGAGCATGAGCCGCGCGTCGGCGGCCTGCATGTTCTTGAACTGCCCGTTCCACTCCATCGAATAGCTGTTGGCGCTTGCAATCGAGGACGGCCGTGCTCGCAATCAGCGGCGATTTTTGCTCACATTAGCTGACATTGGGCGGGCGCTCGTGCTCACGCTCTTTGACAATGGGCTCGCAATCGAAGCGCCGTGCTCGCCATCGGAGGGGTTTGCTCGCGCTTTCTGCCACTGGCGGGACGAGCCGCCCGGCCGTTCTCGAAAACCGTCGTTTCTGAGCATGATGTTGCGGCCATGGCTGAAGGCCACCCGAGGGGGTCGAAAACCTTCTCAGAACCGTTCTTGATTGCCTTGTCTCGAAA
>CAXUCF010000414.1:0-1366 GCA_964249275.1 uncultured Lichenihabitans sp. | reverse complement strand
GAGGCTCACGACGGTTTCCGAGAACGTCGGGCCACATCCATGCGCGTCGGCTACGCCCGGGTCAGCACCACGGACCAGTCGCCCGAGCTGCAGCTCGAGGCGCTGAGGTTTGCCGGGTGCGAGCGGGTCTTCACCGAGCGCGCTTCCGGAGCTCGCGATGACCGACCCGAACTCGCCCGCGTCGTCGGCGACGTGCTGCGATCAGGCGACACCCTCGTGGTCTGGAAGCTGGACCGTCTCGCCCGATCCCTGAAGACCCTCATCGCCACGGCCGACGATCTGGCACGCCGAAGCATCGGCCTCGTGTCGCTGACCGAAAGCCTCGACACCACGACACCAGGCGGTCTGCTCGTCTTCCACGTGTTCGGCGCCATCGCGCAGTTCGAGCGCGCCCTCATCCGCGAACGCACGGCCGCGGGCCTCGTCGCGGCCCGGCGACAAGGCCGCAAAGGTGGCCGACCCCCGGCCTTCACCACGGCCGACGTCGTGGCCGCCCGCGCCCTCATGGCCGACAGGACGCTGCCGGTGCGTGATTTAGCCAGGCGCATGGGCGTCTCCGTAGCCACCTTGTACCGGCATATCGGCAAGCAGCGGCCTGCAGAGCCTGCCGACGGCGAAGGATCGGCCACCCATGCCTGAGCGCGCGAGGCGGCCCTCCGGAGAAGCGCTCGTCGACCTGCGCCGCCGCCTGTCGCTCCTGTCTCCCCGGGACCCAAGCCGCACGGAGGTGATCGCCCGCATGGCCCAGGCCTACGGGATTTCCGTGTCGAGCGTGTACCGGAGCCTGCGTGAGCTCACGCGGCCGAAACCGGTGCGGCGGACGGACCACGGATCGACGCGGGCGATCGCGCCGGCCGACATGGAACGCTACGCCGAGATCATCGCGGCGTTGAAGGTGAGGACGACCAACAGGAAGGGTCGCCACCTCTCGACCCGGCGGGCGATCGAGCTCCTGGAAAACGATGGGGTCGAGACGCCCGACGGCTTGGTGAAGGCCCCCAAGGGGCTGATCAAGCGCCCGACGATCGACCGCTTCATGCGCGCTGCCGGCTACGATCATGCCCGCGTCACCCGCCCGACCGCGGCGGTGCGCTTTCAGGCCAGGCAGGCGAACGAGCTGTGGCAGTTCGACATGAGCCCGTCCGACCTCAAGCACGTCAGGGCGCCGCTGTGGGTCGAGGAGGGCCGCGGCAAGCCCACGCTGATGCTGTTCTCCGTCGTCGACGACCGGTCCGGGGTCGCCTACCAGGAATACCGTTGCGTCTACGGCGAGGAGGCCGAGGCGGCGCTGCGCTTCCTGTTCAACGCCATGGCGGCCAAGCCGGAGGCCGAGCTGCCGTTCCAGGGCATCCCGGTGACCCTCTAC
>CAXUCF010000413.1:0-3440 GCA_964249275.1 uncultured Lichenihabitans sp. | reverse complement strand
ACCCCGACGACCGTCGGCGGCGCGAGCACCTGCCCAGCGACTACGCCCACACCGGCGGGCGCGACTTCGATGTGATTTACTGGTTAAATATCTACTACATCTGTATAGCGCGATGGATCAGGGATCGCGCGTCCATACGACTGCACTGAACGTGTCACGGCGAAGGGCGAGGGATCGCCGGATGCGATCCCCATCGACATCTGGAAATGGATCGCCAAGACGGTGCTGCCGCACCTCAAACCCGGCTCAGCGATGATCTGCATGATCTCGGTCGACGATCGCCGCTCGGGTGGGAGTTGGGTCGACCACGCGATGACCGACGTTGCCACCAGGGATCTCGTCGAGGCCTCGACCGAGCAAGTGGCAGCGGGCCGTTCTGGACGCCGCGGCAGCTCTCCGGTGATCGGCCTGGGTCCAAGCTGGAGACGTTCGGAACCGAGGTGCCGCTCCAGTGCTTCGGACGACCTGCCAAACTCGGGATCATCGATTTCCCGCCGGCGGTCTCGAGCGCCACCTCCAACACCGGTCAGATCTTCGTCGTCTCAGACGATATCGCATACCCGGCGTGGACGAGCGAGGCCGCAGTGGGCGACATGCGAGCCCAAAACCCGCACCGGGACATAGGTCCGACAGGTGGATGACGAGAGTGCCATGGCGTGCCGCTCGACACCGAATGTCGAGGGCGCGCCCACGCGGCTTCGCGAGGAAGAACACAGATCTGATCGAGCGTCGATCGCCCTCGCGGCCGCCCTGCCCTGCCGACACGCACCTCGAACCGTCACGGGGCGGATCTCAGTGATGTAAGCCGCCCACGCCTACGGTCGGTGGCTCTCCCAACCTCGAGTCTTTGGAAGGGTGCGTCGCCACTCACGGACACGGGGCCGACCCGTTTGACAGCCGTGCAGATCGTCCGAAAACGCATGAATATCAGAGTTTTAGATCTGGATGACCCCATCGGGCTTTTCGAGATCGCTCTCGGATCGTCGACGAAAATCGGTTGCACTCGCTCGCAAATCGGGCGACATTCCCGCTTGTTAAGCGGAAATACGCAAAAAAGCGCTACTCGAGCTTCGGTCGACGATGGACATGAAGGTGCCCACCCAGGAGCTGGAGGATTTCAGCTTCTACGAGACGATCTCCCAACAGGGTGGTCTGATCTCGGACAAGCTGAACATGCTGCGCATCGAGCACTATCCTCCGGACGCGAGGAAGAGCTTGAGGCCGTTTTCGCTGGCCGAAGTCGCCTACTTCCTCGGGGTGACGCAGTCCAACGTCAAGAAGCTTCATCTCGAAGGCAAGGGTCCCATCCCGACCACGTCGCCGTCGGGCAGGCGCACATACACCGCCGGCCAGATGCTGGAGCTGCGGCAATATCTGGATCGCCACGGCAGGTCTGACATCAAGCGCTACGTGCCGCATCGGCGCGGCGCTGAGCAACTCCAGGTGATCTCGGTCGTCAATTTCAAGGGCGGTTCCGGCAAGACGACGACCGCTGCGCATCTCGCGCAACATCTCGCGCTGACCGGACACCGCGTCCTCGCGCTCGATCTCGACCCGCAGGCGTCGCTCACTGCGCTGCACGGCATCCAACCCGAGCTGGATCGCAACCCGTCCCTCTATGACGCCATCCGCTACGACGAGAAGAAGACGCCGATCTCAGATGTCATCCGTCCGACCAACTTCCCGGGCCTGGACATCGTGCCGGCCAATCTCGAATTGCAGGAGTACGAGTACGACACCCCTCTCGCGGCGGCGACCAGCAAGTCCGAGGGAAAGCTGTTCTTCACCCGCATCGCCGACGCGTTGCAGCAGGTCCAGGATCGCTACGACGTGGTCGTGATCGATTGTCCTCCCCAGCTCGGCTACCTGACCCTGACCGCGCTCACGGCATCGACGTCCGCGGTGATCACGATCCACCCTCAGATGCTGGACGTGATGTCGATGAGCCAGTTCCTGCAGATGCTCGGCGGCATCCTGGAGTCGATCGCCAAGGCCGGGGCCGAGGTGAAGCTGACCTGGTTTCGGTACCTCGTCACCCGTTACGAGCCGACCGACGGGCCGCAGGCCCAGATGGTCGGGTTCATGCAGGCCCTGTTCCCGAAGCAGGTCCTCACGCGCCAGATGCTGAAGTCTACGGCGATCTCCGACGCCGGGATCACCAATCAGACGCTCTATGAGGTCGACCGTGGCCACATGATCCGCTCGACCTACGACCGCGCCCTGGAAGCGCTGAACGCCGTCAACGAGGAGATCGTCGGGCTCGTTCATCGGGCATGGGGGAGACGGGTTTGACAGCCGTGCAGATCGTGGAATTTCCTTTCTGGTACAGACTTCTAGGAGCCTGAACGGTGCGAAAGAATCTTTTGGCGAGCGTCCTCGAAGCGTCCGCCACGCCTCGCATCGAGGCGCTCCGACACGGAGCCGCTCGATCGATGACGCGTTCGATCGAGGAACTCGCCGAGAACGCGCGCCGGATGCAGAGCGGCGAGGTCGTCGCTTCGATCGATGTCGGCCTCATCGACGGATCGTTCGTGTCGGACCGGATCGACGAGAACGACGAGGATTATGCCAAGCTGCGCGACGCCATCGCGGGTCAGGGGCAGTCCACGCCTATCCTGGTCAGGCCCCATCCGAAGGCTCAGGGCCGTTACATGATCGTCTACGGGCATCGGCGCACTCGCGTCGCGCGTGAACTGGGGCGGCCCGTCCGAGCCGTCATCAAGGACGTCGAGGACATCGCCCATGTCGTCGCCCAGGGTCAGGAGAACACGGCACGGGCGAACCTGTCGTTCATCGAGAAGGCCCTGTTCGCGAAGAAGCTCCTCGACATGGGGCAGGGCAAGGACACGATCAAGGCTGCCCTTTCCATCGACGACTCGCTGCTTTCCCGCATGCTGTCCGTCGCGGACGTCATCCCGACGGCGGTGATCGACGCCATCGGCGCCGCGAAAGGGGTCGGCCGCGATCGGTGGGAGGATCTCAAGAAGCAGCTCACCGCCCAGGCGAAGGCGCAACTCGCGAGCGACATCGTCGAAACGGAGGAGTTCCTCAGTAAGGACGGGGCGGCCCGCTTCGATCATCTGCTCACGCAGGTCAGGGCAGGGCGGCGTGCGATCGCGGCACGCAAGCCGGCGACGACGGCTCATTGGACGGCACCCGATCGTACCGTCGAGGCCGCTTACAAGCGCGCCGACAAAGGCTTCAGCCTGTCTCTGTCGTCGAAGGGCGCTGGAGAATTCGGCGATTTCATCTCGTCGAACCTGGAGCGGCTCTATGCCGAGTTCAGGAGCGCGAAGGCTCGTGAGGAATGAGGAGGAGGAGCGACGCAACGTCGGGTAGGCTGGCCCGATGAGTCGCCACAAGCTCAACCTGCTTTCCCGCGAGGACTTCGCCGCCTTCTCGCTCCACGAGAAGAACGCCTATCTCCAGAAGGTCTGCGC
>CAXUCF010000412.1:0-3447 GCA_964249275.1 uncultured Lichenihabitans sp. | reverse complement strand
CCGCGGGCCCGCGCGGGTCCGCCCAGACAGCGTCGCCGAGGCCCACGAATTCCGCGCCCGCGGCCGCGATGGCCTCGACATCGCCGAGGTGGCGGGCGAAGCCCACGCAGGGCACGTTGAAGATCTCGGCCCACCAACCGACCCGTTCCAGGACGTCGTCGAAGTCGGGGCCGGGTCCCGCGAAGCCGGCGTCTCCGAACATCACGTAATCGGCGCCGGCCTCGCCGACCCGCATGGCATCGTCGCGCGACACGAGGCTGCCGGCCCCGACGATCCGATCCGGCTTCAGGCTGTCGAGCGCCGCCGCGAAAGCGTCGCCGGCGCCCGCCGCATGGACGCCGTCGGCCCCGGTATGAGCAGCGAGACGCGGGTCTTCGACGAGCAGCGCCGTGCCGCGATCCTGCACCACGGGCGCGATCGCCCTGACGAGGTCCTTGCGGTCGCGCTCCGCCGCCGGCGCGAGGCGCACCAACAGGCAGGCGATCTCGGCCGCCTCGAGTGCTGCCGCAATGCCCGCGACGGCGCCTGCCGCCGGGGCTGCCAGCGGCGGCGTGACGAGGTAGAGCCTGGCGCCTGTCATGCTGCTGCTGACAAGCGCCAGACCCGAAGACAAAGCCGGGTGCGCGGTTCGGACATGGGACGATCGACGGTCGAGAACGCGGCCGCTTATCGGCAGCGATAACGGCGAAACCGCGGCTTCGCGCCCTCGGGGGCTCGGCCGGCCCGAAGCCGCTCAGGCGACGTCGACGGTGATCAGTTCGTGGTCGGACAGCGGCGCCCCGGCGGCGTCGACGGCCGGCCAGGTCCGGGGCGCCGAGACTCGGAGACCGCGGGTGAACAGCCAGTCGATGCGGGCGGCCCGGGGCGCGGGCCGACCGTCCGCGATGCGGCGGCGCGTCTGCTCGGGCGTGTTGGCGTGCCGCCAATCGAAGCCGGCCGCCGCCATGGCGGCGAACAGCGGCTCGCGCGTCGCAGCAGTCTCCAACCAGCCGGGGTCCGGCTCGACCGACAGGTCGGGCATGGCGGCCGTGTTGAGGTCGCCCGCCACGACCGCCGGCCGACCCGGGGCCGAGGCGTCGAGGACGGCCAGGATGCGTTCCATGTCGCGCCGGCGATCCTCGGGCGTGCTGCGGTTCTCGAGGTGCGTGCTGACCAGCACCACCGGGCCGCGCGCCAAGTCCAGCTTCACGCCGAGCGCCATGCGGCCGCCGATCCGGCGATGGTGCCAGTCGAGCCCGAACCAGGCCCCACCCTGGTCGAGCGGGACCATGAAGGGGTCGCGGAACGGCAGGGCCGAGACGACGGCATTGCCGTGCAGGCTCTCGGCGTTGCTGCGGCCAGCGTGGTCGGCGAGTTCGCGCCCGATCCCGAGGCCGAGTTCGACATATTCCACGCCGAAGGCGTAACCCGCGCCGGAGACGCCGGCGCCCGACAATGCGCCGGCGAGGTCCCGGGCCGTGTGGCGGTTGCCGGAGCGGGCCATGCCGAGATCCATCTCGGACAGCAGCGCCACCGCGACACCGGCTTGGCGGAGCACGGCGGCCGAAGCCTCGACATCGGTGCAGCGCTCGAGGTTCCAGGCCGCCACCCGGAGCGTCGCGGGAACCGGAGCCTGGGGGCGGTCCGCCTGGCGCGCCTCGATCAGGCGCAGCGCCGGAATGCGCTCCATGGCGGCATCGTGCCGGCCCTGGCTCGCCTCGCCCGCCATGGCGTCGCGCAGCACGGCCGGCTCCGGGCGCGGCAGGGCCGTGACGCAGGAGCGGATGACGGGACGGTGCAGAGCTGGCCTCCGAGCGACGGGCAGGTGGATGTCCCCTTAGCTCAGCCCGGCGCCGCGCGATACCGCGGAGTCGCCGCTTCCCGCGGCCGCCCGGCCCTTGCGCGAGGCCCGGCCACGTTGCACTCTCCGTCGCCAACCTGCGCAGGGAAACGACAGGGCCGGCCGGCCCATCGCGCGACGCCGTGATCCTTAGCGCGACCGTCGCCGAGCGAGGCCCGCCATGATCGACAGTTCCACCCTCTCGTCCCTGCCGGCCTCGGTCCGGCGGCCCTCCTACGACCGCGCCGCCGTCACGGCGGGGATCGCGCATCTCAGCGTCGGGAACTTCCACCGCGCCCATCAGGCCGTCTACGTCGACCGGGTCCTGGCGCTGCCCGGGCACGCGGGCTGGGGCATCCTCGGCATCGGGCTGATGGATGTCGAGAGCGAGCGCGCCAAGGCCGCCGCCCTGCAGGGCCAGGGCGGCCTCTATTCGCTGATCGACTATCCGCCCGAGGGCGAGCCCGGAATCTCGGTGATCGGCTCCATCGTGGACTACCTCCATGCCCCGGCCGACCCCGAAGCCGCGCTGCGGCGCCTCGCCGACCCGGCCATCCGCATCCTGACCCTGACGGTGACGGAGGGCGGCTACAACACGGACGAGAACGGCCGCTTCAAGCTCGACGATCCGGCGGTCGCCAAGGACCTCGCGGGCGGGCTGCCCGCCACCTCCTTCGGCATCATGACGGAAGCCCTGCGCCGGCGCCGCGATGCCGGCACGCCGCCCTTCACGGTGCTGAGCTGCGACAACCTCAAGCACAACGGCCATGTGGTGAAGACCGCGCTCCTGAGCTACGCCCGGGCCAAGGATCCGGGGCTCGCCCAGTGGATCGACGAGCACGTGTCGTTCCCGTCCTGCATGGTGGACCGCATCACGCCCGCCGTGTCGCCCGACGACCGGGCGCGGCTCAACGCCTTCAGCGGCATCGACGACGCCTCGCCGGTCTTCGCCGAGGACTTCATCCAATGGGTGATCGAGGACGATTTCTGCAACGGCCGCCCGGAGCTCGAGAGGGTCGGGGTGGAGTTCACCCGCGACGTCAACGCCTACGAGCAGGTGAAGCTGCGCATGCTCAACGCCTCGCATTCCATGATGGCGTTCCCAGGCATCATGCTGGGCCACCGCATCGTGCCGCTCACCATGCAGGACCGCAGGATCGACACGCTGCTCGGGCAGTTCCTGTCGCGCGACGCGGGGCCGCTGCTCGACGCGCCGCCCTCGATGTCGGTCGAGGATTATGCCGCCATGCTGCTGCGCCGCTACCGCAACCCGGCCATCCGCGACCAGCTGCTGCGCATCGCCGGCGACGGCGCCTCGAAGCTGCCGCAGTTCGTGCGCGAAACGCTGGGCGCGGTGCTCCAACGCGGCACCGACGGCCGCCGCATCGCCTTCCTGCTGGCCTGTTTCACCGAATATCTCGGCGGCGTCGACGACCGCGGCGAGCGCTTCCCGGTCGTCGAACCCCACGTCGGCCCCGCCGACCTCGCCCTCGCGGCCGACCCCGACCTCACCCAGGGCCTCGCCATGGGCGCCTTCGCGGGCTGGGGCCTCGACGCGTTCCCGGCCTTTGCGGCCGACTACGCGCGGCTCCGCGGGTCGATCAAGGCGAAGGGCGCCGGCGCCACGC
>CAXUCF010000411.1:0-3449 GCA_964249275.1 uncultured Lichenihabitans sp. | reverse complement strand
GGCGGGGACCACCCGCTTCGTCAGCCAGCAGATCCACTACACGATCGAGGCGCGCGAGGCCGAATACGAGCTGGTGCCGATCTCGCTGGATCAAGGCGTGGGTGTTCTGGTCTGGAGCCCACTCGCGGGCGGACTCCTCGCCGGCCGCTATCGTCGCGACCAGGCTGGTCCCACGGACGGTCGCAACTTCGCAGGCTTTAAGGAGCCCCCGATCCGTGACGAGAACAGGCTGTACGACATCATCGACGTGCTCGTCGCGATCGGCGAGGAACGAGGTGCCTCCGCGGCGGAGATCGCGTTGGCGTGGCTGCTCCGCCGACCGGGTGTCAGTTCGGTGGTGGTCGGAGCGAACAGCGAGGCGCAGCTTCTAACCAACCTCAAGGCGGTGGACCTGCGACTGGACGAGACCGAGACGGCGCGGCTCAACGCCGTGAGCAGGCTGCCTCTGATCTATCCCTATTGGCATCAGGCCCTGACCGCGAGCGAGCGACTGGGCGCCGTCGACCTCGCGCTGCTCGAACAGTACCTGCCACTCGAGACCGCCTGGGTGTCGACGAAGATCTGAGGCGGACGAGCGGCGACACTGTCGCGTGGCGGAACCCCGGTTGCGACCGTCTCAGTCGTCCGAGGTCCCATTTGGCTGAGCGGGTCGCCTCCGCCGACGCTCGAAGAGGATGAGCAAGCCTGTGAAATCTGATCTAGCGGGTAAGCTGGTCGCTGCGGCGGTGTCCGAGGCCGAGGCGGGGTACGGACGCCCGGTATGTGTCGCGGTGTGCGACCGCTACGGGTTCTTGGTCGCGTTCGCCGCAATGGATGACGCACCGGTGCGCAGCATCCAGCTGTCGCAAGGTAAGGCCTACACCTCCGCCCGGATGGGGGTGGACACCGATGCGTTCCTCGCACGACTCCATGCGAACGACATCCCCGCGAGTTACTTCTGCGACGACAAGCTGACGGGCCTCCCGGGCGGGTGTGTCCTCGTCGGCGTCGGAGGAGGGGTGATCGGTGCCGTCGGCATCAGCGGGCTGACGCCCGAAGAGGACGCAGCGGTCGCAAAGACGCTCGTCGCCCTCGCATCGAACGCAACTGCCTGAATTCGGTCCTCGGAAAGAGAGACGACCATGTCGAAACCCAGTGTGTATATCACGCGCCTGATCCCTCAGGAGAACATCGATGCGCTACGGGCCGATTTCGACGTCGAGGTCAATGCAGAGAACCGCGCCCTCGATCCGGTGGAACTCAAGGAGAGAGTTCGTGGAAGGTCGGCGGTCGTCAGTCTTCTGACGGACAACATCACGGGCGAGGTGCTCGACGCGGCAGGAAGCCAATGCAAGATCGTGGCGAACTATGCGGTCGGCTTCAACAACTTCGACGTGGCGGCTGCGACGAGACGCAACGTCATCCTGACCAACACGCCAGGAGTGCTGGACGACGCCACCGCGACACACACCTTCACACTCCTCCTTGCGGTGGCGAGGCGGATCGCCGAGGGGGACAGGTTCGTTCGAGCGGGGAAGTGGGCCGGTTGGGCTCCGATGTCGTTCGTCGGCTTGGACGTCGACCGCCGGACGCTGGGCATCGCAGGGCTCGGGCGCATCGGAAAGAACGTCGCACGCAAGGCGCGCGGCTTCGACATGCGTATCATCTACAATGACGTGCAACGCGATGCGGCCTTCGAAGCCGAGAGCGGAGCCGTCTTCGTAGACAAGGAGACGCTCTTGCACGACGCCGACTTCCTGACGTTGCACGTCCCCCTGCTGCCCGAGACCCGACATTACATCGGCGCAGCGGAGCTGAGAAAGATGAAGAAAACCGCCGTCCTGATCAATGCGAGCCGAGGACCCGTGGTCGACGAGAAGGCCCTCGTCAAAGCGTTGAGGGAGAGGACGATCTTCGGTGCTGGCCTAGACGTATTCGAAAACGAGCCCGCTCTCGAGCCCGGCTTGGTGGATCTCGACAACGTCGTCGTCGTGCCTCACGTCGCGTCGGCGACGCCTGCCACTCGCATTCGCATGGGAGAGATCGTCGTCGCGAACATCTGCAACGTGCTTGGAGGCCGTGCACCGGAGACCTGCGTGAACCCCGAGGTGCTGGGGAACTGATTTGGAGTGGCGATGGGAGGCCTCACCTCGTGCCTCGACCAAGGGGGCGCGTGGCGTTCCCGCCCGTCATCGAAGCGGTGCCTCCTCGCCCAGGCGGCACGCCGTTGCAACAGAAACACCGTAGCACCTCACCGGACGTGGAGGATACATGAATAAGTTGGGCTTCGTAGGTCTGGGCATCATGGGTAGGCCGATGGCCGAACACCTGATCGACGGCGGTCACCAGGTCTTCGCATACGCTCGCAAGGGCCTGCCTCCGGAACTCGTCGGCAAAGGCTTCGTCGAGTGCGGCTCGAACAAGGACGTCGCTTCGGCCTGCGACGTCCTGTTCGTGATGGTGCCGGACACCCCGCATGTCGGCGAGGTGCTGTTTGGAGCGGACGGAGCGGCGGAAGGGCTGTCCCCTGGCAAGGTCGTCGTCGACATGAGTTCGATCTCTCCGATCGAGACGAAGGAGTTCGGAGCGAGGATCGAGGCAGTCGGCTGCGACTATCTCGACGCGCCGGTGTCGGGGGGCGAGGTCGGCGCGAAGGCGGGTACCCTCTCCATCATGGTCGGGGGCAAGGATGACGTCTTCTCCAAAATCAAACCGCTGTTCGAGCTGATGGGTAAGAACATCACGCTGGTCGGAGGCATCGGCGCTGGTCAGACCGCCAAGGTCGCGAACCAGATGATCGTCGCCATGACGATCGAGGCCGTGGGGGAGGCACTTCTGTTCGCAGCGAAAGCCGGCGCCGACCCGGCACGCGTCCGCCAGGCTCTGATGGGCGGCTTCGCGTCGTCGAAGGTCCTCGAAGTGCACGGGGAGAGGATGATCAAGCGGACCTTCGACCCGGGTTTCCGAGTTGCGCTCCACCAGAATGACCTGAACCTCGCCTTGACGGCAGCACGTCAGATGGGCCTCTCGCTGCCCAACACGGCCACGTGCCAGGAACTCCTAAACTCCTGCGCCGCCCGTGGCGGCGGCGGCTGGGATCACTCGGCGATGGTGAAGGCGCTGGAGTTGCTGGCGGACTTTGAGATCGGTCGCTCCGCCTGACCTCTCCGATGAAGAGTCGCCCCATGGGTATCGATGCACGCGCCCTGTTGCGCCGGATGTTCGAGGCGGCGATCGAGGCGGCGCAGCCATCGCGATGCGTGCCGCCCCACCTGCCGGTCATGCCGGGAGGACGATTAATCGTCCTGGGAGCCGGCAAAGCCTCCGCCGCGATGGCCCGCTCGGTCGAAGACCACTGGCCCGGAGACGTGTCGGGCCTCGTCGTCACCCGCTATGGGTACGGAGTGCCTTGCGCGAGGATCGAGATCGTAGAGGCAGCGCACCCCGTGCCGGCTGCGGCAGGCGTCGAA
>CAXUCF010000410.1:0-3450 GCA_964249275.1 uncultured Lichenihabitans sp. | reverse complement strand
AGGACTGGCTCTCGATATGTTCGATGTTGCTGACCGTCGTGGTGATGGCCCGTTCGTGGTAGAAGATGATGCGGCCGGACATGTCGGACGGCAGGAGGCCAGTGTAGGTCCAGATCGCAGCGACGATCGGGATCCTGATCGACGGGAAGATGTCGGTCGGCGTCTTGAGGACCGATGTCGTGCCGAACAGCAGGATCAAGATCGCCAGCACCACGAACGTGTAAGGTCGCCTCAGGGCAACAAGAACGAGGGCGTTCATGGAATACTGTCTCCGGTTCCGGGTGAACGACTCGTCATCTGCTGTAAACGCTCGGTATGCTCAATGAACGCTCAGGATCTGGCCTTCTCACTCATCCATTGATTCAAGAATGTAGATACATTTCTCCAGAGGTCGGCTCAATACACTCGCGAACTGTCAGCCTTAGCTCTTCCGCTCAGCTCGTCCGGCATGTTCATTGTTGGGCCTCTCTGCTCGAAGCGGGAACTGGACGTGACGCCGCCGACCGATGAGGCTTCGATCGAGACAGGTCGGCGGGCGATGTTTGCACAATCACTGTGCCTTGCCGTTCTGATTGACCACCCCCCCGTCAGGCTTAATCCGGGCGCCGTTGAGGTCTCCGGCAACGATGGGGACCGATGACCTCCGCACGCCGGCTCCTTCGCTTGGCGCAGGTCTTTGCTGGACCGACGCGTCCGCGCGCGTGGGTTCAATTGGATCGCCCGGCTTGACGGCGCTACTCCCTTCTGACTTCCCCTCCTGCGATCGGGCGATCGAGGGATAGAAGGCGATCAACATGCCCGTCAAACCAAGCACGATGAGTCTCATGGCTCTTCCCCTATGGTGTTCTCGATACACGGGTCCATCGGCTTATCCGAGCCGACTTCGATCGCCGTACATCCACGCGGGAGACGGGATGCTGACGATCGCACGGGCCTTTCAGATCATGACGGCGGTGGGACGCAGGATGATCCGTCGCCGCCATGGTGTCGCCGCTCGCGTCCGGTGCACTTGGCAAGCCGCCGAAGACGCAAGGATCGCGTCAGTAGCAGGCTTGCCGCTCGAGAGACGTGTGAAGACCACCCCGCTTGCAAGAATAAAGGCCGGCTCGTTTGCTGTAGCGCCTGTGCCGACGATAGGCGGCACCCTCGATGTTCGACCTCGCAACGGACGCGTTGTCCATTGAGGTCGTTCGGCCGATGTCGCCTGGAGTGGACGGGAACGCCTGCGCCTGACTGGAGGACAGGGTCGCCCAACCCAGGGCCAAGACCAGGGCCACCGATGCAGATCTTAGACCGGCGCTAGCGAGCAGTGTCGTTTTCATTAATGTGTTCCCCTTGCTAAATGCCACCGCGGTGGCGACTGCGCGTCTCGCGACGCGGAACGGAAGCGGCGTTCGAGGAGCCGCGATGGCGCCCATTCCCGACCGTTCATCGGGCCGGTCTTCCATGCGCTGGCGCACGCACTCGAAACGCGTCGGCGTCAGACAGGCACGACGCCGACGGAGGCCCGCGGAAACCTGGCGATGGTGTCGGCCGGGACTTTCGTGTGAGCCGTAACCAATTGTGGCGGCGTGTGGGTCAACCAGTCCGACAGTGAGACGTCCTCGTAGACATTACTCCGGAAGACCTCAAGGAAAACCAAGTCTCCTGTGCCCACGTTCTTGATGTAGTGTCCCAGGTTCTTGGGAATGTAGCCGATATCTCCCGGATGGAAGTTCGTGGTCACTGCCTTTGGGCCGGTCTGGAAGACGGTCATCTGACCCGTCCCCGCGATATAGTACTGCCACTCGTCGGCGTTGGGATGCCAATGCAGTTCCCGCATGCCGCCCGGGTGCACGGTCACGAGCGCGGCCGCCACGGTCGTCGCAGCCTTGAAGTTGCGGCTATCCGCGATCTGAATCATCCCACCCTTGGTCTGCTTGGCGGGGGGCAGACCGCCGATCGTGAAGGTGAAGGGGTTCGGGGGTGCCCCGAGCGGGTTCTTGACCTGGTCTTCGTCGGTCGCGAGCGACTGCGGCAACTGGCTGGGAAAGATGTACAGATCAGTCAGGGGGATGTCTTTGAACGTGTCGGCCGGAACGCCGAAGTTCAGCGCGAGGACGTCGGGCGGGAGATGCGCCAGCCACTCGGTCAACAGCAGCGTGTCGTACTCGGATTGTTTGCCGTCGTCGAAGCACAGGATGAACTGCGTGCCGTCCGGCCCAAGACCCTGGAGCGAGTGCGGGTACCCGGCCGGGAAATACCAGAGGTCGCCTTGTTTGACGTCAGCCACGGAAGCTCGTCCTTGGGGGTCCAGGATCGTGATGCGACAGTTCCCATAGCTGACGTAGGCCCATTCGGCCGCCTGGTGCCAATGCATCTCTCGAATGCCCCCCGCTGCGAGCCGCATGTCCACGCCCGCGATCTCCTTCGAGATGGGGAAATCCGTCTGCGTCACCTCCCTGGCCCAGCCCCCGGCCTCCGTGCGCCGCTGCGCGTTGTTGAACGAGGCCCAGAACTCCGGCAACGAGCTGACATCGGTGGGGGGCGGGCTGATGGAGGTGGGGAACTGCCCTGAGAGAGCGTCGTTGTGGGGACCTGGTATGCTCAGGTCCTGCGGCGTCGCGTTGACGGCTCCCTGAGGCGGGGCGTCAGGGTTGCCGTAGGTCGCCGCCGAGGCCGAGGATGCCAGGCCGGCCAGACCAGCGCCTGCACCAGCTACCAGGACCTTGCGTCGGGTAAGTTTGTCCATGATCGATCTCACTTTGATCTAAGGGGTGATCGCCTCGATCCAGAGGTATGGCGATGAGTTCGAACCCGATCGTGGCAACTCAGCCAGACGTGGCCCGAGGATCGTGGCATCTCCTGATGCTTGCGACCCCGCTGCATCGGGAGCGACCTTTGGCAGTAGACCGACACCTCGTCTGCCACGTTTCGACTGCGACCTCCGATTTTTGGTCATATCCAACGTCAATGTCCTTGATGCCGTGACCACTGCACCGCCGGCCTGCTCCGACAGGTGCTGAATCCGCTCACGCATCGAACCCGCGGCACGGTGTCGGGCTTCCGAGGCGGCTCTTTGCAGGTCGGTGTGCGACGTCGTCACAGTAATTTCTGGAGCCGGCGAGCACGACGCTCAAGACTTCCCTGTGAGCGAAGCGGCGGGACCGAAGCTCACTGCCGCTATTCGCGATGCCCTATATCTCCCTAACGGCGAACAGTCGAAGGCCGCGCGTGTCGCCGAGGGCGCAATCGGTGCGGACGAAGCCTGGGTCGTGATGGCGGCCCATTGTCGGGTCTCGTCGCGTCATGCTTTTTAGCGGATGTGATCACGTTGCATGTCCCGCGATCTGGCCCATGTGACCCGTCCTGGACACGCTGGCTGAGTTCTGCTGCAGCTCGGCGAGCCCCCTTATGATCTCGTCCGGCGAAGCCGGCTTCGCCAGCAAGGGAGCGTCATGGAAGCCCTTG
>CAXUCF010000409.1:2620-3452 GCA_964249275.1 uncultured Lichenihabitans sp. | reverse complement strand
CGCACGCCGCCGTTCACCACCAAGACGCTCTGGGAAGCCGGGGAAAGCTTGATGGCGAAGGCGAAGGCCCGCTTCAACCGCCGGCCTGCCGGGCGGGCCCGCCCGGCCTTCCTCCGCGCCACCGGCGAGCTGTACCGGGACGGCCTCATCCTGTGCTTCAGCGCCCTCTGTCTTCCCCGGATCAGCAACACGTCGAGCATGCGGATCGGTCAGCACCTGTTGAGGAGCGGCAGGGTCTACCGCTTCCATTTCCCGGCCCACGAGGTCAAGACGAAGCGCGAGATCGATGGGGCCTTGCCCGACATCCTCGTGGACCATTTCGAACTCTACATCGATCGATTCCGCGATCTGATCCGGGGCGCGCGGGGTCACGATGCGCTCTGGCCCTCGCGCTTCGGCGGCGCTCTGAGCACCATCGGGATCCATCAGATCTTCAAGCGCCATTTCGCGGCCATCTTCCACGTGGACGCGGCGAGCCACGACTGCCGCCGGGCTGCCGCCAACCTCGTGACGCTGGACGCGCGCGCGCCGGCGAACCTCGCCCAGGCCATTCTCCAGCACCGGACGTTGCGAACGGCTTATCGCTATATCACGACGAGCCGCCAGCGCACGAGGAAGCTGCTGAGCCGCATCATCGGGTGCTGAACCGCGTTGCCGGACGCCCGATCGTCCCGCTCGGGGTCAATCGGTGCCGCGTCGACGCGCGGCACGCTCCGCCTCGTCGAAGCGTAGGATCCGTTTCGGAAGCGATGTCCCGCCCAGCCCCGGAAGCCGGGAGCATGGTCGTCCGGCTCTGTCGCGATCTCGTTCGTCGTCCTTCCCCGCCCTCCAT
>CAXUCF010000409.1:0-2610 GCA_964249275.1 uncultured Lichenihabitans sp. | reverse complement strand
TTTCGTATTCCAACGACCCAAACCCCGATCTGTTCACGGTAGATGGCACGAGATACGCGGATCCTACGCCTGCGCGCGCAAGGCCCAGCCTACGCCCTTTCCCGATCCACCTCGTCCTGAGGTCGCTTGATCACCTCGGACACGGTCTGCGCGGTGGACTGCATCAGGGAGCCCAGCTCCCTGGCTTGCTCCTGAATCGTGGTCATCTGGGACTTGGCGTAGTCCGACTGGAGGGCGAGCACCTCCTGCAGGTCCTTGGCGCGGACGAGCTTGCGGGCGAGGTCGAAGGCGCTGCGCACGTTGTTCTCGGCGAAGCCCATGGCCTTGGTGCCCATGAACTTGGCGTTGGGCTGCACGCCCGCACGCCCGATGCCGGCTTCTGACGGAGCTGTCGGAGCAGCTCGTAGCGTTTCGGTGTGAGAACAGAATTGAGGGACGACCAGTCACGAAAGCAGATGACAGGACTTGAGCTTGCTGCCTCGCCCGCCTCTGCCGCCTTCCATGCCCGAGCCGCGCCGGCTGCCATCTCGCGAAGGGTCTGACCGACTTGGATCTCAGATCTTGCCATGGGCTGCCCTCCAAGCCTCGACGGCGGCAACGAAGTCGTCCAGCAACTGATCGATTCCCTTGAACCCGTACGGCGACTCTGTCCCGTTATCGTGCCGGTGATCGCCTTTGCCGCGCTCGTTGTCGAAACCGATCACCTTCACCCCATGCTCGATATAGACGAGGCGGTACTTGAAGCGATGGATGGAAGGCGGCACCGGCGCCGGCACGTCCCAGATCACGATCTCAGCGAACTCGCGATCCCCATATACCAACCGTCTGTCATAGATCGATGTGGCCTTCATGTTGGGATCATATGCCAACATGGCAAGGCGTCAAGCATACCGAGACCGCACCTGTTTGACCAACGAAGCAGGGTGAGGGCAAGCCATGCATTTCAGCTTGTCCGCATGGGTATGCCCCAGCGGACAGGTCGGAGCCGCCCCGAAAACGGCGTCCGTAAGGGTTGATCTCCGTTTTCGGACGTGCATCTATGCGGACACTATCCCAGCAGACGCAGAAGGCGCGATGAAGACGGTCCTCTACGCCCGGGTCAGCACGGCAGAGCAGACCATCGCCCACCAGCGAGCCCACGCTGAGGCCGTGGGCTTCCGCATCGACGAAATGGTGAGCGACGACGGCGTGTCCGGCGTCTCGACCCGCCTCGCCGACCGCCCGCAGGGCCGACGCCTGTTCGACATGCTGCGCGCCGGCGACACGCTCGTGGTGCGCTGGGTCGATCGGCTGGGCAGGAACTACGCCGACGTCACCGACACCATCCGCGAATTCATGCGTCGCGGCGTGGTGATCCGCACCGTGATCAACGGCCTCACCTTCGACGGCGCCACGATGGATCCGATGCAGGCCGCTGTGCGTGACGCGCTAATCGGCTTCATGGCGGCGCTGTCCCAGGCCCAGGCCGAAGCCACGAAGGAGGCGCAAAAGGCCGGGATCGCCCACGCCAAGGCCAAGGGCGAGGCCAGCCCCTACCGCGGCCGCGCACCCAGCTACGATCGCGTGCAGCTCGACGCCGTGCGCGACATGCTCGGCCAGGGCTCGGGCGTGTCGGCGGTTGCCACGGCCACGGGCCTGTCGCGCCAGGCTGTCTACCGCATCCAGGCCGATCCGGCCGGTGCCGAGGCGTCGCTCGCGATGTGGGGGCGATCGGAGAAGTCGCCATAAGTATTTCTATATCGTCATTCTTGCTTCTGTTCTCTTTATTGCCTATTCAACTCTCTCCTCCCTTTTCCTTCTCCCGTCCTTTGTGTCGCTCATGACCTCAGGACCCCGTTCAATGAACAAAGAAGCTGCCGCCTCCTCTCGGGACGGGCGCGATCGCATCCCATCGACCCCCATCCGTCGTCCTATCGAAACCTGTGGCCGGCGAACGACCATCTCGCTCGACGATGGGTTCACCCTCGATACCGGACCCAGCCAGCGCGTCGTGGCCTTCCTGATGAGCCGCTTCGCCGGGGACGGTTCGGTGTCTGACCTCGCCGTCACCGCTGCCGTCTGCCGCGACGACGGGACCCTCGTCCATCAGCTCGACGCCCCGCTCGCCGGTCTGCCCTTCGGCGCCTGCGTCGATGCAGCGATCGATCGTGACGCCTCCTGGCACAAGTCGCTCGGTGCGGCCCTACGGAATGTGGATGTCGTCGTCGCCCCCGACACCTGGGTCCGGCGTCACGCCGCCGAAGCCGTCCACGCCGGGTTTGCCCGTCTCGATTGGGGCAGTACGGGAGAAGACATCATGTGGAACACGCTCGGGTTGCCGAGCGAACACATCGACGCCATCCGTGACCACGCCCGTGAACTGCGCCGCCGTCGACGAACCCTCGACGAATGCCACTTCCTCCTGGCCGTCTTGACTCAACCAGGTCCGCAGGGGAACAAGCCGCCCCTCGCCCAACTGCTGGCCTCTGTCGACGCCGGGGCCGTGTGCCTCTTCGCCGGTGACGTGCCCGCCGCAGACATGCCGACACTACTCAAACGTGGCTATCGATGGTCGCCGGGCCTGAACGGCGCGCCGAACGGCTTCTTCGTGGATCGCGCGCGGGACGTCGC
>CAXUCF010000408.1:474-3454 GCA_964249275.1 uncultured Lichenihabitans sp. | reverse complement strand
TCCGAGTTGGCCGCGCCCGCCTCGGCGGCGACGTTGGCCACGAGGGTCGGCCTGGCTCGGCAGAAGGTCAACTACCATCTGCACGCCCTGGAGGCGCACGGGCTGGTGCGGCTCGCCGAAGAACGCAAGTGGGGCGGGCTGACCGAACGGCTGCTCGTGGCGACGGCCTCTTCCTTCGTCGTTTCGCCGAGCGCCCTCGGGCCGGTCGCCGTCGATCCGAGCCGGGAGACCGATCGGCTGTCCGCGAGCTATCTCATCGCCCTGGGCGCGCGGGTCGTCCGCGAGGTCGGTGACCTCGTCCGTCGCGCGAAAGAGGCGGGCAAACGCCTGGCGACCCTGTCGGTCGATACCGAAGTTCACTTCCGGTCGCCGGCGGACCGGGCGGCTTTCACCGACGAACTCACCGAGGCCATCGCGAAACTGGTTTCGAAATATCACGATGAATCCGCCCCCGGCGGCCGCGCGCATCGCCTGGTCGTCGTGGCTCACCCCTTGCCGCGGCGATCCGACCCCAAGGAGCCATCATGAGCGTGAAGAAAGAAGCCTCCGGACGCCGCTGGGTCCAGGTCGAAGTCGAGGTCCCCGGCACGCCGGAGGAAGTCTGGCAGGCCATCGCCACCGGGCCGGGTATCTCGTCCTGGTTCGTCCCGGCTGAGTTCGAAGAGCGCGACGGGAAGCCCGTCGCATTGAAGTTGAACTTCGGTCCGGGCATGGAGTCACGCTCCGTGGTGACGGCCTGGGATCCGCCCCGGATGTTCGCCAAGGAGGCCGACGGTTGGATCCCCGGCTCGCCGCCGATCGCGACCGAGTGGAGCGTTGAAGCGCGCGGAGGAGGCATCTGCGTCGTCCGCATCGTCCATAGCCTTTTCGCCAGCGCGGACGATTGGGACAACCAGCTGGAAGCCACCGAATCCGGATGGTCTGCGTTTTTGTCCACGCTGAGGATCTACCTCACGCACTTCCGCGGCCAACGCTCGGCCTTGATGCAGCGGATGGCCCCCGCCGCGGGCACGGAAGCGGAGGCCTGGGAAACGCTGACCGCGGCATTGGGACTGAAAGGCTTTAGCGTCGGGCAGCGTTGGACGGCGCCCGCGGATGTCCCGGCGATCAGCGGCGTGGCGGAGTACGTCAGCCATTGTCCGTACGACGCCCTGCTGCGGCTCGACAATCCGGGGCCGGGCGTGGCCGCCCTTGGCGCCGTCAACTTCGGCGGCCAGAGCATGGTCGCGCTGAACCTCTACCTTTACGGCGATCAGGCGGCCGGAACCGTCGCCCACGAGACACCGCTCTGGGAAGCGTGGATTCAAAAACGCTTCCCGATGCCGACAGAGCCGGGCAAGAGCGAATGAGCGCGTGGTCATGGCCATCCGTTCAGCCAGAAGCTCGATCAACTTCTGGATGAGGATCGCGTTGACGCGGCGCAACAAGACGACTCCACATGCTGACATTGTGACGACTCGGGTCCGCGGTATGATGCGCGCTTCGGTCCGCCAAACCGACTCGGGGTCCGACAATCATTGGAACAGAAAGTCGGGTTAAGCCCCGCGGACCCGGCGTTCCGGTATCAGACGGACAAAGACCAACGGGCTTCGGAGGCCGTCCCCTCGCGCGTGCGCTTTCTGCCCAAGAAAACGCACTGGCTTCGAGGTGGCGCCCAGCGGAGAGAATAGCCTCGGGCGATCAGGACTGAAGCCGCTAACTTCGCGGACGTTAGCGTCCCCATGCCGGAGGGCGCTTCGAGAGATCACGCACCGGCCCATAGGATTTCCCCAACTCCTGGAGGGATTTGCCTAGTTGATCCTCGTCCTTTTCGCGAATTGCTTTCTGCCCCCCCTTGATCTTCTCGCTCGTAGTCTCCCCTTTCTGTTGCAGTTCCCCCAGCGTTGGCGATGCGCCCCAACCGACCAGGGAATGGATAGCCGGTCCGCGTCCCAGGCGCTCTGTCGCGCTCGACGCCCGCTCGGCTTGCTCCCGCATCGCGTCCCAGTCCTTCTCGACTCGGGCCTGCTCGATGCCTTCGATGGCCGCGTCGATGCTTGCCACCTGCTCCACGGCCCAGGGACGGACCATCGGACCGACTCTCGGGGCCGCCAAGCAGAAGGTCACCACGAGCGAGAGCGTCATCACGATGACCACCAGGAACAACCCCAGGGCCGAGGTCCCGAGCGCGGACAGTCGCATCAACGACTTGTTCTCGCCCTTCACACGCCACTCGAAAAGGCCGATCGCAACCAGCGCCGCCAGCAAGATCCACCACGTGTAATTCTCTTGCACGGTCCCCAATCGATCGAGGAACATGAGCATCCACGAGCCGCCGGCATGACGGACGGACCCCGCATCGATGAACCCGTCGTACAAAAGCGCCTGGAACTTCGGGAGGATGAAGTACCCGTTGAACGCGATCAACAACAGCTCAAGAGTGATGACCAGGCCGACGGTCAGGTTCGCCCACGACACCCACAGCCACCTCGCGCGCATCGTCCTCTCCTTCCATTGCATGGCCCTGTCAATCGCCACCCCGAGCATCCGATGTCCGTGAGCCGCTTCCAGCTCCAGCCGAAGGTCTTCGGGCCGGCCGAACTCCTCCAGGGCGCTCGTCAACGCCTCGTCGTCGGAGAGGCCCGCCGCCCGGTGTTGGTCCCTGGCATCCAGGAGATGCCCGCGTAGTTCCCGCCGCACGTGTTCGCGAAGGGACCTCGGGCCGCCGATACTCCGGCAGATGTCATCGAGGTAGCGCTCGAGTCTATCCATGGGACTTGTCCAGGATGCGGTTGACCGCGATGCACAGGTCGGCCCAGGCCTGCTGCTTCTCGGCGAGCGAGGCCCGCCCCTGTTTGGTGATGTGGTAATAGCGCCGCTTCCGGCCTGACTCCTTCTCTTCCCATTCGCCGACGATCATCCCGGCCTTTTCCAGCTTGTGAAGGCTCGGATACAACGACCCCTCACGCCACGCGAAAGCCCCATCCGTGTCACCATGGAC
>CAXUCF010000408.1:0-464 GCA_964249275.1 uncultured Lichenihabitans sp. | reverse complement strand
GCCGTACATCGGCTTCCGGCTCAGCAGAGAGAGGATCAACAACGAGAGCGTGCCTTTGAGCAGTTCCGTATCCATGACGAGCCGTCGCCAAGATATTCGATGCATCGAACTCCTAAGTATCATCTCGAGTCAACCGCTACTTGTCAAGGCGGCTGCTCAACCTCGGTGAGGAAGGACGCGGTGCGCTGAGCTAAGGACCCGTCAAGACCCGCCCGTCGCCTAACCCCCTGGACTCATGCCTTCCGACCTACAGTCCCGATGCCGAATGACCTCGCCGAGGGTGTCTGTCGTTAAGGCCGATGTCCTTCGGCAGGCCGCAGGAGCACCAATAGGGCACTCGCGTTGTGTTCTGCGGTCCGATAAACCGAAGCTCCTCGACTAGACGGGCAATCAAAGCCTCAAGAGTGCGTGGATCGTGTGGAACCACGCAACCATCCCGGAAGCGCTCCCACGCGCCTTGGAGC
>CAXUCF010000407.1:1862-3469 GCA_964249275.1 uncultured Lichenihabitans sp. | reverse complement strand
CGCCAGCCCGGCAAACACGCGCCGTTTAAACGCGCATTCTCACCGCCGCCAACAAATGTCGAGCCCCATGGTGCTGGCCTCGATCCTGGCCGAGACCCGGCGCTCGCAGCCCCAGGACTTCGCGCCGTAGCGGACTTCGGCATAACGGCGCAGCACCGGCGCTTGGGCCTCGGCCCGCCGGACCCGGACATCGTCGGCGGCTTCTTCGAGCAGGCGGTTCAGCACGGCGTTGCCCGGCAGGCCGAAGATGTAGTCCACCGCGTTCGCCTCGCACCAGGCCATCACCTCGGGACGCCCGTAATGGCCATCGCCGCGAATGGTCAGCCGCGCTTTCGGCCAGTGACTGCGGATGCGACGTACCAGCCGCCTCACGTGGCCGCGGACCTCGTGCCCGGACGGCGTCTTGCCGGGCCGCAGCAGGATCGCGACCGGCCGCGAGGTGGCGGTGTCGTAGACGTGGATCGGCATGAAGCAGCGCTCGTCGTGGTGCGCGTTGAACAAAGCAAGCTGCTGATGCCCGTGTGCGACGTCGACGGTGTCGTCGATGTCGAGCGTCACCGCCCTCGGCGGCCTGGGATAGCTGACGCAATAGGTGTCGACCATGGCATAGCTCAGGCGCACCACCTCGCGCAGGGTCGGCGCGTTCTCCCAGCGCGATACGGTTGGCTGCGAGCACAGGTCGCGGCCGCTGTCGGGCAAGCGTCCGCAGGCGAGCTTGAAGCCGGGGCCGGTGCGCAGGTCGTCGGCATCCTCGTAGCCACAGGCGATGGCGAGCATGCGGGCACGCAGGATGTCGGCCACGCTGTGTGTCACGAACAACGGATTGCGGGGATCGGCAATCAGCCCTGCCAGCCGGTCGGCGATCCCCAATCGGCGCTCGGCCGCGGCCAGCAGCATGACGCCGCCGTCCGAGGTGATCCGGCCGCCGTCGAAGTCGGCGATGACTTTCTTGCGGCCCACAGCTGGAAACAGGAACGGCTCGCTCGTATCGTCGAACATGGCGGGTGTGGCGCGCTCCGGTCGTGGTGGCGTTTGGTCTCGACACCCAAATCCGTAAACACGATCAGCATTTTACGCGACATCCGCTACCGAAACCCTGCCATGCCATGAATAGGATGGGCTAGTGATGAGTATGAGGGCTGTCCGCCCGGCGTGGTGCGCGGCTCCGCCCGCCAGCCCTCGATCGCCTCGGCTGTGAACCACACCGTGAGGCTGCCGCGCTGTCTCAGGGCTGCGTCGTAGGCGGCCGGGTTGGTGACCCTGTGTTTCTGCCATGGAATGTGATGGCGACGGTCTTGGTTCAGCTTGAAAGGCAAGGTGGGCTTCCAGGGTCAGGTCAGGCGCAAGCTTCTTACGTCAGCGCACCCTGTAGCGCCAAAGGACAGCTCCATGGCGCCCGCGTCCGCTCTCCAGATCCATGCAACACGCTGCCTCGTGATGTCGCTCGCCTTATACTGGGCTGTCTCGACCGGGATGTGGGACGCAGCCGAGAACCCGACACCTGCCGAAAAAAAAGATCGGAGCGTCAGCCAAGAAAACTCGCCAGGAGCAAGCTCTCTTGGTTCACCCGAGGACTGCGCAAAGCTGCCAGGCTCATACTCCAGGCC
>CAXUCF010000407.1:0-1852 GCA_964249275.1 uncultured Lichenihabitans sp. | reverse complement strand
ATAGATGGTGAGGCTTTGAGCGGAGCTTCATGCGCCCTGTCCTGCCCTGATGCTGGTGTTGGGCGGGGGTCCGTCTGACCAAGCCCAGGTGTTTCAGTTGGTGTGGCCGTCGGACACCGTTGGCGAATTCATCCGGCTCGCCGCGCTGCCCGTTCAGGAACCGTGGCGGCCCATGCTCAACCCCAGCAGAGCGGAGCTTTCAGGGTGGCCAGCGCCGTGAAAAAGCGGCCAACTCCCAATTCGCCAACGGTATCCCGTCGTTTGACAGAATGGAACACCCCCAACAGCTACAAGCCTTAGCGAACTTGCTGGTCATACGCTGTCCTGGATCGCCCGCTTGGCCGTGGCGATCCGCTCCTCGTCCCGCTGATACATGGTCCACTGCTTGATCCGCTTGGCACGGACGAGTCCTGCCCCGGTGAGGACGCGCATGTGTTCACTGAGCGTGGGCGCGCCCACGCCTAGCTTCTCCGCGATCAGTGCGCCGCACACCCCGTCCTCAACCAGGTCACCGTCCACTGGGGGTGGGAAGTGCGCTCGCGGGTCGCGCAGCCACTCCAAGATCTGGAGCCGCCGCTCGTTGGCCAGGGCGCGCAGGATCGGGGCGACGCTCATTCTGCCACTTTGCCAATCGACGAAATCATGTCAATCATCCCGTGGATGCAAGGAGATGCCGTGGCCACGCCACCTTGACTTGCATGCAACGCTTGGTCCCCGTTCACAGGAGCGCCGCGCTATGGCGAAGGTGAGAAACGTTCTCTTCGTGATGGCCGACCAGCTCCGGGCCGACTACCTGTCGGCCTACGGGCATCCAACCCTCAAGACGCCAAACATCGATGCGCTCGCGGCGCGTGGGGTGCGGTTCACTCGGGCCTACGTTCAGTCGCCGGTCTGTGGCCCGGCGCGCATGTCATACTACACCGGGCGCTACGTCACGAGCCATGGGGCCACCTGGAACAACATTCCCCTATCGGTCGGGGAGTGGACGCTCGGGGACTATGTGCGGCCTCTCGGGCCGCGGGTCGGCCTCGTCGGCAAGACCCATATGCGGATTGACCGCGACGGCTTCTCCCGTTTGGGGCTGGATCAGGGTTCGACGGCGGGCCGCTACGCCGCGGAGTGCGGCTTCGAACCCTTCGCACGCGACGATGGCCTGCACCCCGATTTCATCTACGACCCGGATGCGGCCTACGAGCGATACCTTCGCGGAAAGGGGTACGACGGAAAGAACCTTTGGCAGGACTGGGCCAACTCGGGGTCCGACGAGGACGGCGCACTGCTGTCGGGCTGGTATATGCGGAATGCGCGCGAGCCCGCCCGCATCCCCGAGGAGCACAGCGAGACGGCCTGGACGACGGACCAGGCCATGGCGTTCATTGGGGAGCAAGGCGACAAGCCCTGGCTGCTTCACGTCAGCTACATCAAGCCCCATTGGCCGTATATCGTGTCAGCGCCCTATCACAACATGTATGGCCCGGAAGATTGCGTTCCCGCGATCCGCAGCGAGGCGGAGCGGGAGGATGCCCACCCGGTTTTCAAAGCGTTCATGCAGCACCCCGAGAGCGTGCTGTTCGCCAAGGATGAGGTGAGGCTCACGGTCGCGCCCACCTACATGGGCCTCATCAAGCAGATCGACGACCACATCAGCCGCCTCATGCGCTTCCTGGAGGCGCAAGGCCGGCTCGACGACACGATGATCGTGTTCACGAGCGACCACGGGGACTACATGGGCGACCATTGGCTCGGCGAGAAGGAGCTGTTCCACGAGCAGAGCGCCGGGGTGCCGCTCATCGTCGTTGGGTTCTTGGCCACTTTCGATGATCAGGCTGCAAGCAAGAACCTTCGGCCGAGC
>CAXUCF010000406.1:0-3487 GCA_964249275.1 uncultured Lichenihabitans sp. | reverse complement strand
TGGCTCTGAGCCGGGCCTTCGCCGATTTGCTCGGCGGTACCGTTACGGTTGAAAGTGAATATGGACGAGGAAGCACCTTCACCGTGGTATTGCCGAGTGTCTGTGCCCCTGCGCTCATGGCTATGTTACAGACAGAAGACTGACCGCTCTGGAGCAGTCCACATGGGATAGTCGAATGTCCGATGTAGGTCGACTCCGGTCGGCCCAAGCAAGTGCCTGACAGCTACCCAGGTTTCATAAAACTACTCTGCGCGAGTGGCGGCTGGAACGGGATCAGGGAGGCTATGTCAAGGGCCCGAAATGACCCGACCGCAATCAGCGGTCAATCATCATACCGCTTCAGGTGGTAGGAAACGTCGAACAGACCGAAAAGGGCAGAGAGGACGCCGTGACCATCGAAGCCTCCGACGTGGTGAAGCTGCTCCGCGAGCTTGGCCGATCCGACCCGACATGCCGCGCCATGGCCGAGTGGGCCGACCATGCCAGCACGCCGGTTCTCGAGGTGTGCCACGAGGCCCTGACCCGCCTCACGGCCGAGAAGACGCGGTTGGCCAAGGTCGTCGAGGAGCTGTTGAGCGCGCTGCCAGCAGGGACCGGCGTCAGGGACGCGGACGGTCAAGCATCCTTCGACCCGGGCCGCCCGACACTTTGATGGGCCGCCGGTTCTCGTCCGGAGTCGTATCGCATGCTGTGCGAGACCTCGCCAGGGCGGCGCCGAGCCGCGCGGCGAGCATGGCCGGCGTAAACGTCGGCTTCGCCGTCGGATCGAGAGTAAGCGTCGCCCCACCCCCACCTTCTGGGGCCTGACCGGGTGATCGATGATCGAAGCCGCAGGAGGCTTTGATCCATGTCTATACCTAAGCATATGCACGTGTCGGAGGGGCCGCAGCGCTTCGACGTGTTCACCGGCGGGGGGCGCCGACGCCGTTTCACCGTGGCCGAAAAGGCTGCGATCGTCGACGAAAGCTACGCGGACGGGACCTCGGTCTGCGGGGTCGCGCGCCGTCACGGCCTGACGTCCCAGCAGCTGTTCGGCTGGCGCCGACTGGCCCGCCTCGGGTCGTCTCTCCCGGCCGAGCGGCCGCTGTTTGTGCCCGTCATCGTGGCGTCCGAGCCCGAGGCACTGCCCCGTGATGAGGCGCCGATTGGCCCGAAGCCGCGCAGGCGCCGGAAGCGGACCGAGGAGGCGAGCATCGAGGTGGAGATCGACGGCGTCGTGGTGCGGGTGGGCCGAGACGCCGACGCCGGCGTGATCGCGGCGGTGATCGGCGCGCTCAAGGCCGGCTCGTGATCGGCCCCTCGGGCGCGGTGCGCGTCATGCTGGCCACGCGGCCGGTGGACTTCCGCAAGGGCATGGATGGCTTGGCCATGCTGGTGCGCGAACAGCTCGGCGCCGACCCGTTCTGCGGCACGGTGTTCTGCTTCCGCTCGAATCCTTCGACAGGCTCAGGATGAGGGGGCCGACCGGCTCAAGCTGTTGTTCTTCGACGGGACCGGGGTGGTGCTGGTCGCCAAAAGATTGGAGGCCGGGGCGTTCCGCTGGCCGAAGCCGGGCGACGGCGCGATCCGGCTGACGGCCGCCGAGATGGCGGCGCTCGTCGATGGCCTCGATTGGCGGCGCGTTCACGTGCCACAAGAAACCGTGGTGCCGCGGCTCGCCGGCTGAGGCGGCGAAAAGGCTGGGGATGGCCATGGTGAGTGACGCGCGCGGAGCTGGGATGTGATCTGATTCCCTCGTGATGCCGCGCGAGCCCGTTCTCTCCGACGAAC
The DNA here is from genome assembly GCA_964249275.1 of uncultured Lichenihabitans sp. GTDB lineage: Bacteria > Pseudomonadota > Alphaproteobacteria > Rhizobiales > Beijerinckiaceae > Lichenihabitans. Next base: position 1,717 of record CAXUCF010000406.1, on the reverse strand, counting down.
CCGCCACCCTGCAGGCCATGCTGGCGGCCGAGCGGGTCGAGAACGAGCGGCTGCGCAAGATCATCCGTGAGCTGCAGCGCCATCGCTTCGGCCGCCGGGCGGAAAGCCTGCCCCCCGATCAGCTGCAGCTCGGGCTGGAGGAGGCCGAACAAGCCGAGGCGGCCGACAAGGCCGTGACGGAAGCGGCGGCTCCGAGCGTCCGCGCGGCCCGTGTGGCTGAACGCCGGGCCAACCGGGGCGCCCTGCCAGCCCACCTGCCGCGCGTCGAGACCGTGGTGGACATCGCCGACGACAGTTGCCCGTGCTGCTCGGCCCCGCTGCACCGCATCGGCGAGGACGTGTCCGAGCGGCTCGACGTGGTGCCGGCGCAGTTCCGCGTGCTGGTGGTGCGCCGGCCGAAGTACGCCTGCCGGGCCTGCACGGACGGCGTCGCCCAGGCTCCCGCGCCGGCCCGGCTGATCGAGGGCGGGCTGCCCACCGACGCCACGGTGGCGCAGGTGCTCGTGTCGAAGTTCTCGGACCACCTGCCGCTGTACCGGCAGGCGCAGATCTACGCCCGCCAGGGTGTCGTCCTGGACCGCTTCACCCTGGCCGATTGGGTCGGGCGCGCCGCGTTGCTGCTCGATCCCGTGCACGGGCGGCTGCTCGACCACCTGAAATCCTCGACGAAGCTGTTCGCCGACGAGACCACGGCGCCGGTGCTCGACCCCGGCCGCGGCCGCACCAAGACCGGGCAGCTGTGGGCCTACGCGCGCGACGATCGGCCCTGGGGCGGGGCCGACCCGCCGGGGGTGGCCTACGTCTACGCGCCCGACCGCAAGGCCGAGCGGCCCATGGCGCATCTGACCGGCTTCGCCGGCGTGCTGCAGGTGGACGGTTACGAAGGCTACCGCGCCTTGACGAAGGGCGACAGGGTGAAGCTCGCCTTCTGTTGGGCCCATGTCCGGAGAGGGTTCATCGATCCCGCCGCCAAGGGCGCGTCGCCGATCGCCGCCGAGGTGCTCAAGCGCATCGCGGCGCTGTACCGGATCGAGGGCGAGATCGCCGGGCACTCGGCCGAGGCGCGCCGCCAGGCGAGACAGGAGCGCAGTCGGCCGCTGCTGACGGCGCTCGACCTGTTCCTGCGCGACAAGCTCTCCCTCATCAGCCAGAAGAGCACGCTCGCGGTGGCGATCCGCTACGCGACGTCCCGCTGGGCGGGGCTGACGCTCTACGTGGACGATGGCCGGGTGGAGATGGACTCCAACACGGTGGAGCGTTCGATTCGGCCCCTGGCCTTGACCCGAAAGAACGCGCTCTTCGCCGGCTCGGACCGGGGCGGCCGAACCTGGGCGGTGATCGCCTCGCTCGTGGAAACTTGCAAGCTGAACGGCGTGGACCCGCAGGGCTACTTCGCCGACGTGATCAGCCGCATCGTGGGCGGCCATCCCCAGAGCCGGCTCGACGAACTGCTGCCCTGGGCCTACCCGACCATCCCGGGTTCAAGGCCGCCGCCTGAGCCAGGGCGCGCCGACACGCCTCGGCGACGCCCTACTCCATCGGCAACCCGTACGCAACGTGGGCTCGGTGCACCGCTTACCCCTGACCAACCGCTATCACCGCCTCACGCGCAATCTGGAGCAGAGTACGGCTGCAGCAGAGGATGCCGTGACCATCGCCAACTGCCACCGCCTGATCCGAGCCGAAAGCATTTGAGACGAGTCAAACAGGCTCTGAA
>CAXUCF010000405.1:0-3520 GCA_964249275.1 uncultured Lichenihabitans sp. | reverse complement strand
GACAGATTCAGCCGCAACCGCGTTTGTCACCCCCCTGTTTCACCCGATCGCCCTGCTCACCCCAGGGGATCAGCTTGATGAGGTCGTGAAACACCGTATTGTGATGGCGCACGGCATTGCTCTCCGTTCGTGTCCAGATGAGGCGCAACCCTCCGGAACCGAGTAGAATCAATGTCGTGCAACCCCGCAACCAAAATGAACCGGACAGCCGTGGCACAAGGCCGGCCATGACGCGTGGGTATGGGGTGGCACGCACTCAAGCCGAACGTGCGTCAACCTGAGTTCGGAGACCTGGCCTTGCCGGGGAGGAGGGATCGACGCTGGCATCCTCGGGTACCTTAGATTAACCATCCGTTCACTCATGTGGCGAAACGGTGAGATTGCGACTCGTTAAACACGCGAGTTTCTGTCAACTTGTTCATATCCACGATCGCACGCGGTACGGAAGGACCGGAGCCGCGATGGTCGACGGTCCATGAGGGTGCTCCATGCTTATCGATCTCGTCGCAAAGCTTCGTAGCGGTACGATGGCCGCGATCCTGGCGGGCGGAATGCTGTCTGTCGGGGTCACGCTCGTGCCCGCCGACACGCTCCCACCCGCCACGCATCCAGCCCCGACGCTCGCACCCGCACCGGCCGCTCCGACATCGGCTCCGGAGGTGAGGGCCGATGCCGCCGGCAAGCCGTTGTCGACCGAGGCCCGCATCGTCGTCGTCGAGTGGAAGCTCAAGAAAGGCCGCGAACAGGAGTTCTTGGACTATTGGGCCACGAAATCCACGATCCCGGACCGCACCGGCCTCATCGCCGAATTCATGTCTGGCGAAGAAAGCCGTGAACAGTTCCCCTGGATCAACTGGGCTGCGGCGGAAAGCGGCGACTTTACGACGTTCTACAATGTCGGAATCTGGCGCAAGGCCGACGACTTCATGGGTCAGATCGGCAAATACATCGACAACAAGCGCCCGCCGATGGCCTTCGAGGCGGACCATCGCCATCGCGTCTTCCTGGCGCCCGTCAAGTGGCGCATCGGTCAGGCCAGCCTGCCGGCCCAGGATGCCGAGGGCGTCAAGTAAGCTTTCCCCCGCTCGGCTTGGATCGAATGCAAGCCTTGCCGCACACGGAGCATTAAGTCGGGCCTGCCAATCTTCCCGGTGCATATAGCTGCATGAAGCGGCCGGGGAGTGGTGTCGATGCATGGCTTTGCTGCATTGATGATGTCGGCGGTGATCGCGTGCTGCGGTCCGGTGGCCCGGGGCATGGTGGGGCAGGCAGACGTGGCGGCGTCCGACGTGGGCGAGGCCTATGTGGCCGAACTCGACGCCGACTGGAATGTCGCGCGGGAGATCCGCGTCCCCTGTTCGATGGATGACGGCTGCTCGGTCGACCTCGGCCTCGGCGATGCCGACCTCGCGGCCGTGCACGTTCGGTTCGATCCGATGCACGCCGGGACGGTTGACGTTTCAAGCCGGCTCGAAGACCGGGCAGGACACGCCTCCGCGGCGCGAGACGACACGCTGGCGATCGACCGCAGCGGGTTCGGCGCCGGCCATTACGACGCCGGCGTGGCACCCGCCGGCACGGACGGCAAGATCATCCTCATGGCGGTCAAGATCCCGGGCTGGACGGCGCTCGGCGCCGCCGCGGCCGGCGCCGAGCGGACCTGAACGGCGGGATCTCCCGAGAGACCCCGTCCGGCCGGCCTGAACCCAAAGGCTGCCGCTGCGCACGGCGGCGCTGGGGTGCCGCAAGATCAGGCGGATCCACCGGTGGCCCGCTCGGTCGGGGCCTGTCCTGCGGACACGGGGTTCGCCGACGCGGTTTCCTCCCGCGCGGCGCGCGCCGCGAACCCGGCTTCCGCGTCGGGCGAGGCTTCCACCTGGTGCAACGCCTTCCAGGCATCGTAGGGCATGCCGTAGACCTTCTCCCGCCCGTCGTCCCGCGTCAGCGGGAGGCCGCGTTCGTTGGCGGCCTCGGCGAACCAGTTGCCGAGGCAGTTGCGGCAGAAACCTGCCAGATTCATGAGGTCGATGTTCTGCACCTCGGTGTGCTGGCGCAGGTGAGCCACGAGCCGGCGGAACACCGCGGCCTCGAGTTCGGTCTGCATGGCATAGTCGACGTCGTAATCCATGGCTCTGGTGTCCTGCTTTGCCGGCCCGTCATAACGCCGAAAGGCGCCGGCCGGCACCGGCGCGCGCGGGATGGATCTCGATACGGTGGATGTCGGGTCGGCCGAGGATCGGCGCAAGCAGCCGCGCCAGCCGGCGGCCCCAGGCTTCGGCATCGCGATCGGTCGCCATGAGGTCCTGGCGCACCTCGATCAGCACGCTGGCGAGCCCGTTGCGCGTCGCGTGGGTATCGATCGTGTCGCCCGGCAACGCTCCGTCGTAAGGCTCGTTGTCACCCACCTTCTCGTTTGCCGGCTGCAGATCCGGTTCGGCCGCCAGCGCGGCCAGGAGCGGGGCCGCGAGGCGCGGATCGTTGTCCCACAACAGGCCCACGTGCCAGGGCCGGGCCATGCCCTTCCAGAACGGCGTGAAGCTGTGCATCGACACGAGCACCGGCACGGTGCCGGTCGCCATCATGCGGCGCAGCATATCCGCGATGGCGTCATGGTAAGGCTGGAAGTAGGTGCGGCGGCGATGCTCGATCTCGGCGGCGTCGATCCGCGCATTGCCCGGCACGATCGCGCCGTCGGACAGCTGCATCACCAGGGTCGGGTCGTCGGCGCCGCGGTTGGGGTCAATCAGCAGGCGGGAATAGGTGGTGAAGAGGGCTGGCGCGCCGAGGGCCTCGGCCATGACCTCGGTGGCGCGCCGCGCCCCGATATCGTGGGCGATGTGGCGACCGAATTCTCGCTCGGGCAGGCCCAGGCGCCCGTAACGCGCCGGAAGGGCGTTCGACGCGTGGTCGCAGACGAGCAGCAGGCCGCCGTCGAGCCGGCCCGCGAGAGAGCGCACGGGGGCGAAAGGCTCGGCATTGCCTGCAAGGCCGCGCTGGAGACTGGCTAAAGGCATGGTCCTGGCCTATGGGGGACGCGGGGTTCCGGCCGACCATAAAGTCGGCGGGTTCCGAGCACCATAAGCCATTTGCCGCCCGGTCTTCCGCTACAGGCGTGGGATCCCGTGCGTCGCGCCCTGGTCAGGGCACCATCGTCCACGTGGTTTCCATGTCGCCCAACGCCAACAGTCCCGCGCTTCCCCAAACGACACCGGCGATGGGACCCCTGCTGCCGGCCGGCATAGCCTCGGGGATGCTCGCGCTGGTCGCTGCGGCGCTCGCCATGAGCATCTCGCCGAGCCTGGTCCGGCTGGCCGATGTCGGACCTTTCGCCAGCGCCTTCTGGCGCGTGTTCCTGGCGCTCCCGGTGCTGTGGCTCTGGATGCGGCAGACGGAAGGCGTCGCCATACCGCCCGGGCCCGCTGCCCCCGCGCCCTTCGCCCACCTCACCCTGCCCACGCTGCTGGCCGGCCTCGCCTTCGCGGGCGACCTGTTCTTCTGGCACCTCGCAGTCATGCATACC
>CAXUCF010000404.1:3198-3554 GCA_964249275.1 uncultured Lichenihabitans sp. | reverse complement strand
GCGGTACTCCCATTGGGGCACCACCGTCCACTTCTCGGCCTCCGACAACTCGGATCCGCGCGAGAACGGACGCAGCTACACAGCCAGCGGCCGGGAGACCGTCAGCCCGCGGCTGGTCGCATCCGTGGCTCTGGCCGACGGAGCCGCGGTCGCCGCGCTTCTCACCCTGGGACTGCGGTCCATCGTGCGGCGCCGAAGGCGGATCGCGGCAGCCATCATCGGAGTCTGGCGCGCATGCAGGGGAACGACCTCGGTCGTCGTCTCCGTCGTGGGCGTGCTGGTCCTGGCCGATGTCGCGATCCTGGTCTTCCATGTTCGGGCTCCGGAGGTCGCTCTTCCGCTGTCGCCGGATCAGA
>CAXUCF010000404.1:1591-3188 GCA_964249275.1 uncultured Lichenihabitans sp. | reverse complement strand
GTCTCCGACGGCGGCTTCGCCTTCCTGGCGCCGGTCGACGTTCCGCTCCGCTTTCCCTACCAATTGAGGTTCGATGGTCCGCTGGGCGAGTCATCGCACCTAGTCGTGCGGGAGGACGACTATCCGCTCGGACCGGCCCACGCCATCCATCAGGACATCCGGGTCGTCGGCCAGGGCCGTTACTCGCATTGGGGTCCCACGCTCCACTTCGCCGCTTCCGACAATTCGGATCCGCGCCATAACGGACGCCGCTACACGGCAGTCGATCGAGAGGTCGTGAGCCCACGACTGGTGAGCGCCGTGTTCGGAGCCGATCTTGTGGCGGGAGCCGCTCTGTTCGGCTTCATCGCCCTCGCGAAATCTCGGCTCTCTACGCGCGACCGGGCGCGAACCATGACGGCGGGAGCGATCACCCTCGGGATGGGAGTCGTGGGGTTCGTCGTGATCGCCCCGACGTTTCGGAGCTTGTTGGCGCTCGTCGCGGCCAGTGCAGGCGCGTTCTGCCTGGCGACTCCGCTGCTTCACAGATCACCCTGGACCGCTGTCGCGTCCGCTCCGCGGACGTCGGCATCGCTTCGCCACCCCGGCCCGTGCCTGCGGGCCGGAGTGCTGGTGGCCGCCGTCCTGTTCGTCTGCTTCGGACCCATCCAGGTCTATCCGGCGCCCGGCTGGGGAGACCCTTCCATCTACCATGGATACTTCAGTCACTACGGCCTGAACTTGGCTCTCAACGGAGCCACCTACTTTTCCGAGCGCCTCGCCCTCGTGCTTCCGGGCATGCTTCTCTTTCACGTCCTGCCGGATGAGATCGCGTATCACGGGCTGGCCCTGATACCCATGGTCGTCATCGCCCTGTCGATCCTGTCCATCGTCACCCCCTTCGCGAGCCGCACGACCGCAGTCGCCGTGCTGGTGCTGGCCGCCGCCAATGCCTTCATCGTGGCTTCCGTGGGCCAGGGTTACGTGTCGGGTGTCCTGCTCGCCGCCTTGCTCGCAGGCTACGCCTGTTTGTTCCGGTCCATGGATAGGGTGAGTTTCGGCCCCCTGTCCCTCGCTGCTGGAGCGTGTTTCGCCGTCGCGATGTTCACCAATCCCGTCGCGGTCTTCCACGTGCAGGGAGGGGTCATCGGTGCCCTGATCGTTTTCCCTCAGTTGCGCCTACGGGGAGTCGAGAGGGCGCTCTGGGGCTCGGCGGGCTGCATCGCAGTGATCCTGGCCTTCGCAACGGTCAGCAAGTCGCTCGCGGGCTCCTGGGATTTTCTGACGCCTGCTTTGACCATGTCCGTGTCCGCGGCCTCCGGTCTTTCTCCCTTCACCATGCCGGTCGGGCGCTGGCTGCCTCACGCGCTGAGGCTGGCCTACACGGTCATCCTCGCACTCGACGGCATCCTGGTGCTGATCCGCTGCAGCCGCGAACGGGCTGTGGAACGGAGGGCCGCTTTCCTGGCGCTGGGCTGGGCCGTGATTTCCCTGCTGTCCGTGTTCGCGGTCCTGCTGGTCGCCGACGTGTTTCTCGGCAATGCGTTTTTGGCCTACTGGTTCTACTCCGGCTACGTCGTCGTCTACACGACGGTGATCACGGCAGCCGTCCTGGAAC
>CAXUCF010000404.1:0-1581 GCA_964249275.1 uncultured Lichenihabitans sp. | reverse complement strand
ATCTCGGGCGGGGTCCTTGCGGTCGCGGCAGCTATCGCAACACAGGACACGAATCCATCCCGGCTCCATCCCGTGTTGCTCGCGGTCTGCACGGCAGCCCTCACGCTCTTCCTCGTTTGGGTCTCGTTCAGCAGCAGCCTGCGAAGTCAGAGGTTCGGCGTCGTGCCGACGCTCTTCGCCATTCTTGTCACCATCGTCCTGCTCGACATCAATCCCGACACCCGCCACGTCTTCACCCTCTCGGATTCGAGTTTCCGCGATGCGGCTCTGGCGGCCGACAAAGCGGATCGCTTCATCTTCGAGAACCTGCGGGGCCGCCGACCGCTCTTCTGGTATAGCGCCGAGGACTATACGCGGGCGACGGCAAGCCCTCCGGATTGGAACCTGCCGGCTGGCGGCCTCTATCCGTTCTGGTATCGAGGCTTGCAGGTTTATAATGTGCTTGATCAGATCAGATGTTTTTACTACACTCCCTTGCTGCAACGGCATGACGATCCCAAAAACATCCAACATTCGCTCCCGGACTGGACACTCGTATTGACGGATCCCACTCCCAAGGTCATCGTCGTCATGTCGAAGGATGTGTCTGACGGTCGGCACGCTGCGGATCGCGCCAGAGATTTATACGGCGCGGACTTGCGCATCGAACGGGACGCATTGATCGTGAGTGGTCATGTGATGTTTCACGTTGCCATCTTGGCGGTCCGTGACGCGGGCCACATGGGCTCCCTCGCCTTTGATCGACCGTGATCCGGTCGGCGCTTCCGGACCCAAGGATGTCGATATGAGCAAGATCGCCTATGTTTGCCCCGCGACGGGCAAACCCCTCCGGGAAGAACCGCGTGGCCTCGTGCGCGACGATGGGACGCTCTTCCCCTTTCTGTCGGAGGGTCAGGGTCACAACCCCATCCCGAATTTCTTGGGCGGCGTGGATCTCCGGGAAGGCGGTCGACGATCGCTCGAAGCCTATCATTCTCCGGAAGCCGAGGCGACCTATCGCAGCTTCCTGGACTGGCTGTTTGCCACGTTCCGTCAGGACGAGGCTGAATTTCGATCGGCCCTCGTCGATCGTTTGAGCGTCAGTCCGGGCGATAGCGTTCTGGTGACGGGTTGCGGGCTCGGCGACGACATCGGCCCGATCTTCGACCGGATCGGCGTGAATGGAGTCGTCTATGCCCAGGACCTTTCGCCGTCGATGGTCTTGGGCGCCAAGAGGGAGACTGGACCAGCGGTTCCGCAGGGAAGCCTGTTCCTCTCGGTCGGCGATGCCAGCGCACTGCCGTTCGCCGACGACTCATTTGATGGTGCCCTGCACTTCGGCGGGATCAACCTGTTCGACGACAGGCGCAAAGCTATCCACGAGATGGATCGGGTTGTTCGACCGGGCGGGAAAGTCGTGTTCGGAGACGAAGGTGTGGCACCGTGGCTGCGGGAAACGGAGTACGCCAGGGCTGTGATCACCAACATACCTCTTTGGGCAAGCGAAGCGCCCATCGCGTCGCTCCCCGAAAAAGCATCGAGGGTCAACTTGACTTGGGCTCTGGGGAATTGTTTCTACATCATCGATTTCGAGTCCTCGTC
>CAXUCF010000403.1:0-3571 GCA_964249275.1 uncultured Lichenihabitans sp. | reverse complement strand
CGTGGGGGTCGACGTCTACCGGACCAAGGTGCTGGCCTTCGCGATCGGCGCGCTGCTGGCGGGGCTCGGCGGCGGCCTCTTCGCGGGCGGCTTCGCCTATGTGAGCCCGGACCAGTTCACCTTCGCCGAATCCATCATCTTCCTGACCATGGCGCTGCTCGGCGGCGTCGGCTCTCCGGTGGGGGCCGTGATCGGCACGGCGCTGCTCATCCTGCTGCCCGAATGGCTCCGCTTCCTGAAGGAGGTGCCGGGCCTCTACCTTGCCATCTACGGCGTCGCCGTGATCCTGATCGTGGTGTTCATGCCGGCCGGCATCTGGGGCTTCGCAAGCCAGCAGATGGGCCGCGTGCGGCGCCGGACCCGCAGCCCCGCCGCGGCCGGCGACCTCAAGCTGTCGCAGGACGACGCAGCAGACGTCCCGGCGCTGGCGGTCGAGGGACTGTCGAAGCACTTCGGTGGCCTCAAGGCGGTCGACGACATCGGCTTCACGGTGGCGCGCGGCGGCGTCCACGCGCTCATCGGCCCCAACGGCTCGGGCAAGACCACGACGCTGAACATGCTGTCGGGGCTCTACCGGCCCACGGCCGGTCGCATCCGCCTCGACGGCCGCGACATCACCCGGCTCGCGCCGCACGAGCGGGCCGCCGCGGGGCTCGGCCGCACCTTCCAGAACATCCGCCTGTTCCGCTCGATGAGCGCGCTCGACAACGTGGTGGTGGGGGCCGAGCGGCCCGGCAACCGCGCCGTCGGCCCGGGCCGGGCCGTGCTGGAAGCGCGGGCCCGCGCGGCTCTCGCCTTCGTCGGGCTCGAGGCCCGGGCCGACGAGCCCGTGGCGGGCTTCTCCTACGGGCATCAGCGCCTGATCGAGATCGCCCGGGCGCTCGCCGGCAACCCGACGCTCCTGCTGCTCGACGAGCCCGCCGCCGGCCTCAACGGCAGCGAAAAGCTCGCGTTGACCGAGCTGCTGCGGCGCATGGGGCAGAAAGGTCTGACCATCCTGATCATCGACCACGACATGACGCTGGTGCGCGACGTGGCCCAGCATATCACGGTGCTGAACTTCGGCCGCCGCATCGCCGATGGCGAGGCTGCAGGCGTGCTGCGCGAGCCCGCCGTGGTGGCGGCCTATCTGGGTGAGGAGACGGTGCAGCCCGGCGATGCCGGTGTCGCCGGCCTGCAGTCCGACCTGGCACCGGCCTGACGGTCCGCCATGGCGCTGCTCGAACTCCAGGATCTGACGGTACGCTACGGCGAGATCGAGGCCGTGCGCGGACTCTCGCTGGCGGTCGAAGCCGGCGAGGTCGTCACGCTGCTCGGCTCCAACGGGGCCGGCAAGTCCACCACGCTGAAGGCCATCTCGGCCCTGGTGCGCCCGGCCGCGGGCGAGATCCTGTTCGAAGGCTGCTCGCTGCGCGGGCTCGGCCCCGAGGAGATCGTGCGCCGGGGCATCGCCCACGTGCCCGAGGGGCGCCGCATCTTCCCCGGCCTGACGGTGCGCGAGAACATCATGCTGGGCGCCTCGAACCGCAGCGGCCTGTCGAAGCGTCAGATCGGGGCCGAAGCCGACGCCATGCTGGACCTCTTTCCCGACATCCGCCCCTTCGTCGACGCGCTCGGCTGGATGCTGTCGGGCGGCCAACTCCAGATGGTGGCGCTGGCCCGCGGCCTGATGGCGAAGCCGCGCCTGCTGCTGCTCGACGAGCCCTCGCTCGGGCTGGCGCCCGTCATCGTGCAGGCGGTGTTCAAGATCATCGCCGAGGTCCGCCGCCGCGGCACCACCGTGTTCCTCATCGAGCAGAACGCCCGCATGGGCCTGTCGGTGGCGGACCGCGGCTACGTGCTGGAGACCGGCCGCCTGGTGCTCAGCGGCGCCCCCGAGGTGCTGTGGGCCAACGACGACATCCGGGCCGCCTATCTCGGCGGCGTGCGGACGGCCGGGGCGGGCTGACGGTGTCGTGGGTCGGCAATGATCCGCGGCCGGGCGTGATCGCGAGACGCCATATCGGCGGGCTGGACCAAGCGCGCTTGACATGAGATCGGGCTGCGGGGAAGCGTCGAGGCGGCAGCAAGACCGAGGGGGATGACCACCATGGAAGCGCAGTTCATGACCGAGGGGGTCAAGATCCCCGACCTCGCCGGCAAGGCCGTGCTGATCACCGGCGCGTCGACGGGGATCGGCGCCGTCGTGGCGCGAGCCTTCGCCCAGCAGGGCGCCAAGGTGGCGATCCACTACAACGCCAGCCGCGACGAGGCGGCGCGTCTGGCCGATGACATCGCGGCGGCGGGTGGCACGGCGGCGCTCGTGCAAGGCGACGTGTCGCAGGACGGCGCGACCGAGCGCGTCGTGGAGGCGGCAGCAGCGCGCTTCGGGCATCTCGACGGGCTGATCAACAATGCCGGCGGCATGTTGGGGCGCGTTCCGACCGCCGAGATGACCGACGAACACTACCGCCGCGTCATGGACCTTAACGCGCGTTCGGTCCTGGCCGCGACCCGCGCCGCTCACCCCTGGCTCAAGCGTCAGGGTGGCTTCATCATCAACACCACCTCGATCGCGGCCCGCAACGGGGGCGGAAACGGCGCGATCCTCTATGCCGCCGCCAAGGGCTTCGTTTCCACCATCACGCGCGGTCATGCCAAGGAGTTCGTCGGCGACCGCATCCGCGTCAATGCCGTGGCGCCGGGCGTGATCGCGACGCCGTTCCACGACCGCTACACGAGCCCGGACCAGCTCGAACAGCAACGCAAGACCATCCCGATGGGCTTCGTCGGCGCGCCGGACCATTGCGTCGGCGCCTACCTGTTCCTCGCCTCCGAGGCGCTGTCCGGCTATGTCACCGGGCAGATCATCGAAGTCAACGGCGGCCAGTTGATGCCGTGAGGGCCGTCGGTCCGGCCGCGAGCGTCCGATCGATGGTCAGATCCGCATGTTGAACGCGATGGAGATCCGCGTTCCCTGCCCCTTGTAGGACCTCACCTGGTGGTGGAGCCAGGACGGGAAGAGGACCAGCAGGCCTGCCCGCGGTTCGATGCTCTCGGTCGCACCGGCGGCCGCGCCGCCTTCTCCGGCGAAGGCCAGGGTCGGCGCCAGCATGGCCGGAGCGGCACCCCGCGGATCCAGCATCTCGAATTCGCCGCCGTGATCCGGGGAGCCCGGGTCGCCGCCCGTGTCGACGTAATAGGTTCCCGACCAGAACGATCCGGGATGGTAGTGGCAGAAGTTGCTGTTGCCCGGCCCGTTGACATTGGCCCAGGCCGTGACGATCCAGGCGGGCCGTACCTCGCGGCCGGACCGGTCCCGCGTCATGTGGTTGGCAACGGCGCGTGCCATCTCGACGACCTCGGCCGCGGCCGTCCCGCCCCAGGCGAGCAGGTCCCGATCCGAATGCCACCCTCCGGCGTTCGAGGCCTGCATCGACGGCCCGAGGTGCCGACGCTCGAGGATGAGATCCTTCAGCGCGGCGTTCCGCGCCTCGGCCCCCGGGGTCGCCACGGCCGCCACCGGCGTCGGGAACAGGTTTCGGGTGGCGATGTTCAACTTGATCATGGCGTCCGCCTCTCTCTGCTGTCG
>CAXUCF010000402.1:0-3618 GCA_964249275.1 uncultured Lichenihabitans sp. | reverse complement strand
AGCCCGGACGGTGCGCGACCGCGATCTCCGCAAGCTGGAGATCGAAAAGGAACGCGTCCTCGAAGTGGCCGAGATCGACAAGGTGATCGAGATCTCGGGCCGCGTGAAGGCGCGCTCTCTCGCGGTCGCCGAAGCCGAGGAGGCCCGCAAGACGGCGGTGCTGGCGGAGGAGCAGACCTTCACGTTGCGCGAACGCGAGATCGCCGAGCGTCGCAAGACCGTGGACCTGATCGCCGCCCGTCGCGACGCCGAGCGCGAGGGCCTGCGCCTTACCGCCAAGGCGCAGGCCGAGCGCGATGCCGCGCTGAGCTTCGCGGATGCGCAACGCACGGCCGCCAAAGCCGACGCCGACGCCATGACGATCCGCAGCGGCGCCCAGGCCGAAACCTTCAAGGTGAACGCGGAAGGCACGCGCGCCGCCAATGAGGCCGACAATGTCCTGTCGGTCGAGGCACGGGCGTCCCGCGCCCGCATGAAGCTGCTGGACAAAATCGAGGGCATCGTGCGCGAGAGCGTCAAGCCGATGGAAAAGATCGACGGCATCAACATCCTGCATGTCGACGGCATCATGGGCGGGGGTGGACCGGGCGGACGCAAGAATGTCACGGACGAGGTGATCGACAGCGCCCTGCGCTATCGCGTCCAGGCCCCGATGATCGACAGCCTGATGAAGGAAGTCGGCATCGAGGGCGGCAGTATCGGCCGCATGACCGACGTGCTTCGCGACGCCAAAGATCTCGACTCCATCGTGCGGAACCGGCAGAAGGCGCCCACACCGAACGGAGCGTCCGTGCCGGTCGATCGCGAGGGCGATCACGACCGTGATCGCGACCGCGACGACCATTGAGGTCCGACCGTTGACCCAAGTCTACATCTCGACCGTGATCGACGCGCCGATCGCTGCGGTCTGGGCCGTCATTCGCGACTTCAACGCTCTGCCGAAGTGGACGCCCTTTGTGGCCGACAGCCGGATCGAATCCCATGCGCCAGCCGACCAGATCGGCTGCGTCCGCTCCTTCAGCCTGAAAGATGGCGGACGCATTCGCGAGCGACTGCTGGCCCTGTCGGATTACGAGTTCAGCCAGAGCTACTCGATCCTCGAAAGTCCGATGGGCGTCGAGAATTACATCGCGACACTTCGGTTGTTCCCCGTGACGGACGGGGGCCGCACCTTCGCCGAGTGGAGCGCCGAATTTACCTGCCTGCCGGCGCGCGAGACGGAGCTGGTGAACCAGATTGGCCGCAACGTGTTCCTGACCGGCTTGCAGGCCCTTCGGGCCCGGTTCGCCTCGACGCGATGACAATCCATGTGATGCGGAGTTGCATCGTCGATGCACCCGTCGACGCCGTCTGGCGTCTGCTGCGCGACTTCAACGGCCATGTCGATTGGCACCCGGCCATCGCGTCGAGCCAGATCGAAGCCGGCGAGCCGCCCGATCATGTCGGCGCCGTCCGTGCCTTCCGCTTGAAGAGCGGCGGATACCTGCGCGAGCAGCTGATCGCGCTCTCGGATCGCGATTGCAGCCTCACCTACTGCCTGCTCGAAGCACCGCTCCGGCTCGAAGGCTATGTCGCGACGATGCGGTTGCGTTGCGTCACGGACGGGGAGCGGACGTTTCTGCAATGGCAGTCCCGCTTCGACGCTCCGCTCGAGCAGGCAACCGAGCTGACGAGGCTCGTCAGCGAAGCGATCTACGACGTCGGCATGGCGGCTCTGCAGGCAAGGCTCGGGCGCGGACTGCCGACCCCCGCTGTGGCGCAACCTGTCGTCGCCCGACAGCACGAAGCGACCCGGCCGCTCGAGGCGCGTGCAAGCGTCTCTCGATATGCCGCGCCCGGACCCTTGGACGCCTTCGCGATGATGGTCGAGCGTCACGGCGATCCCGACGTGCTGGTTCCGCGGCGCGTCCGGGTGCCGCCCGCTGGGCCGGGCGAAGTCCGGCTTCGCCACGTGGCGATCGGCGTCAACATGGTCGATGTCCATGGCCGCGCCGCGGGTTTCGGCCTCGGCCCGCTGCCCGCCGTGCCCGGCATGGAGGCCGCCGGAATAACGCTCGACGTGGGACCGGGCGTGACGCATCTCGCAGCCGGCGATCGCGTCGTCTATGCCGGACGCCCGCCGGGCGCCTATGCGGCTGCGCGGACCCTGCCGGCCAACATCGTGATCCCGCTGCCGTCCGATATCGATGAGCGGGTGGCCGCAGCCACCTTCCTCAAAGGTGTCATGGTGGATCTCCTGCTGCGTGACGTCCATGGGCTCCGCAAAGGTGAGACCGTCCTCGTGCACGCGGCGGCGGGAGGGCTCGGCCTCATTCTCGGCGGGTGGGCTCGCGCACTCGGCGCAATTGTAATCGGCGTGGTGTCGAGCGACCGCAAGGTGGATGCCGCCGTCGATGCCGGCTGCGCCGCCGTCATCGTCTCCTCGCGGGAGGACGTGGCGCATTCCGTTCGCGAACTGACGCGCGGGCGAGGCGTCGACGTCGTCTTCGACGCGATCGGTCGCGAGACCTTCGAGACATCGCTCGCGTCGCTCGCGCCACGCGGCCATCTCGTGAGTTTCGGCCAGGTGTCCGGCCCATTGGGCGCTCGCGACCTCGACGCCCTTGCGGCTCGGTCGATCCGTCTGTCTCGGCCGAACTTCGCGAACTACACCGGCAGCTACGAAGTGCTCGGCGCCCGAGCCGACCGTTTGTTCGGCGTCTTGCGCTCCGGAACGATCAGGCCTGCCATCGACTCCGAGTGGCCGCTGAGCTGCGCCGCCGACGCCCATCGGCGGCTTCAAAGCCGCGAGACGATCGGCTCGGTCCTACTCCTTCCGGAGGACGGCTGAGTGGAACGCGTGCCAAAGCGTCGGGGGCTCCCGACTGCGTGATGCCCAGCGTCAGCCCGATCATCGGGGCGCCGGCGTTGCCCATCGCGGCCAGTTCATCCGGGTTGCAAGCCCAGCCGAGAGCCAGCATGCTGCGCCGGACGCCGGCTTCGATCAGGGTCTTCTCGCGAGTGAAGCCGCAGCCGACCCGATCAAGCTCGGCCATTGGTGGTCGGGCCGTAAAAAAGGGGGCGGACTCTGCAAGCCTCGTCTTTCGCTATCCTGCAGGGGCCTTAGCCATGTCACCCGCCTCGCTCTCGAGGGGCTGCTCGGAACGCGACAACACCGTCGTCCGCGTGAAACGGTCCGCTCCCGCAAAGATCGAATGCCAAAACCCGTTCTCGCCATCGTCGCTCATGGTCGTCATCTGCCAGAGCGTCTCGATGACGTCCTCGCCATCCTCCTCACGCCGCCTGCCTACCCAAGCCGTGATCGCCATGGTGTCCCACTTCACCGTGAAACTGATCAGGTCTCCATGGGCATAGCCGGCGAGTTGGCCAATCAGCGGAGTTCTTCCTTCGCTGCTGACCTGGCTGGTGTAGACTCCGGTGACGACGCTGGCTTGCTGGATGACGTCCATGGTCGAGGTCAGTTCGTTCGCCCACTCGCCGCTGAAATCGAATCGGGACGTCGACCGCCCGGAGGCTCGCGCCAGTGTTTCTTCGTGCCGCATGCCCCACCTCCCGCGTTCTTGAGTGCCATTATGCCGAAGCGGCAAGGATCTTCGCAAGGCGGGTGACGCGGTCCAG
>CAXUCF010000401.1:2687-3620 GCA_964249275.1 uncultured Lichenihabitans sp. | reverse complement strand
GCTCGACCTGGCCGGCGGCGGGGATGCGGAGGCCAAGGGCCACGCCGCGGTGGTCGAGGGCGTCATCACCGAGAACTCGCCGCTGATCGGCCGCACGCCGAGCCAGCTGGCGCTGCAGGCCCGGCACGGCGTCGGCCTCGTGGCCCTGAGCCGCCGCGGCACCGCCATCCTGCAGCGGCTGTCGACGGTGCGGTTCCGCCTCGGCGACGTGGTCGTGCTGCGCTCGTCCTCCTCCACCCTGCCCGAAACGCTGGGGGAGCTGCACGTGCTGCCCCTGGCCGAGCGCTCCATCACGCTGGGCATCAGCCACCGCGGCTGGACGCCGCTCCTCGTGCTGGCGGCGGCCATGACGCTGGTGGCCTTCAAGCTGGTGGGCGTGGCCGTGGCGTTCTTCGGCGCCGCGGTGGTGCTGCTCCTGCTGCGCACCATGACCATGCACGAGGCCTACAAGACGGTGGAGTGGCACATCCTCTTCCTGCTCGGCGCGCTGATCCCGCTCAGCCACGCGGTGCGCGACACGGGCGGCACGGACCTCCTGGCGCGCGGGCTCGGCCATGCCGTCGAGGGGCTCGGGCCGACCACGACGTTGGCGGTGGTGACGGTGATCGCCATGGCGGTGACGCCCTTCTTCCACAACGCCCCCACCACGCTGGTGATGGGGCCGATCGCCGGCAGCCTCGCGGTGAAGCTCGGCCTCAACCCCGACCCGTTCCTGATGGCGGTGGCGCTCGGCGCAGGCTGCGACTTCCTCACCCCCGTCGGCCACCAGTGCAACACGCTGGTGCTGGGCCCGGGCGGCTACCGGTTCAGCGACTACCCGCGGCTCGGCCTGCCGCTGTCCATCATGGTGGTGGCGGCCGGCGTGCCGCTCATCAGCTGGTTCTGGCCGCTGCACGGACACGTGCCGCGACCCGGCAGGCAGCGGATTGAAGC
>CAXUCF010000401.1:947-2677 GCA_964249275.1 uncultured Lichenihabitans sp. | reverse complement strand
CCGTGAGGGGCGCACCCTGCCGTTCGGGTTCGGGTCCCCGCTTTCCGGGTGCGGCGCAAGGCGCCGATGGGGTGAATCGGAGGCGCATGCCCTCGCCGAGGTGGACGTCGGTTATGCGGAGCTCGACGAGGTCGCAATCGCGATCTGCTCCGACGCACGCGGGTGCCGACGGTCGTCGAGCGACGACTCGCCGTGACCAGAAGGCACCCTGGGGAGCATCCGCAGCATCGTACGGCGTCGCCGTGACCTGATACTGTGAGGCTTGCCGGTTCACCTCGCATCGAAAGGCGTTCCCATGACTTCGAAACCGATCGCATGCCTGCTCGCCGGCGCGGCCATGTTCGGCACCGCACGCGCCGCGGATCTGGTGCCGGTCCATATCACGGTCATGGCCGACCTCGACGACGACCTGTACAACGCGCGGTCGGGCATGGGCGGCGTGGACGCGACCCGCATGGCCGTCGCCGATTTCGGGGGCACCGTGCTCGGCCGGCCTATCGTGGTCGATGCCGTGAACGACCACAACAGGGCGGCTGAAGCGCCGGGGCTGGCCGCGCAGGCCTACGACGCCGGTGCCGATCTGCTGATGGACGTGCAGAACTCGCCGATCGCCGCCGCGGTGTCCAAGGTCGCCACCGCACGGCACAAGCTCGCGATCAGCACCGGCTCGGCCAACCCCGGCCTGACGCGGGCCGCCTGCAGCCGGTACCTCTACCATTACTCGTTCGCCCTCCCGTCGATCGCCACGACGACGGCGGCCTATCTGGCGGGCCTGCCCGGGAACAGGCGCTGGGCGATGGTCGCCGAGGACACGGGGTTCGGCAAGGGCGTCGCCGCGGTCATGTCCCCCGTCGTGGCCGCGCACGGCGGCGAGGTGGTGAAGTCCGTCGTGGTGCCGGCGTCGACCACAGATTTCTCGCCCGCGCTCGCCGAGGTGCGCGGCGCGAGCCCCGACGTGGTGGCGGTGTTCAGCGACGGCGCGAAGGGCGACGATGGGGTCGCCGACGTCACGAGGGCGGCGTTGAAGGCCACCACGACGACGGGGCTGCTCTACCTGTCCGACGTGGACCGCGTGAAGGACGGGTATGCCGGGGTCGTGGCCGCCGTGCCCTGGTACTGGAACCTGGACCCGGTCGCCCGCGCCTGGGCGGACCGCTTCGCGGCGAGCCACGATGGCCTCCGCCCCACCGCGGCCCAGGCGGCCGACTATTCGGCGACGACGCAATGGCTGACCGCGGTCCGCGCGGCCGGCACCACGGACGCGGACGCCGTGACGCACGCCCTCGACGGGCACAAGTTCGACGACATGTTCGCGCGCGGCGGCGAGTTCCGGGCCAGCGATCACATGGTGGTGCACGACCTTTACGTCGTTCGGGTCAGGCCATCCGCGCAGTTGACCGAGCCGCACGCCTGGTACGAGGTCCTGTCGACGGTTCCCGCCGGGACCGCGTTCCCCGCGGGGATGGATTGCAAGATGCCGGATTGAAATCGGCGGCTGAAGGTCCTGACCTCTGTCCTCCAACCTCTCTCATCCCTTCGTCAGGCTCTGAGCCTGACGAAGGGATGAGGGACTTGGAAGGGTCAGGACGTCCAGTGCTCGGCCACACATCGGTTTCACCGATCCTCGCGACAGCGCCCCTCGGCGGTCCATTTGCACCGACCGGTTCGTTGCACCGGCGCGCGCCTCGTCCCGATCGTGCGCCAGCATGGCGGGGATGTTGTGGGCCGGG
>CAXUCF010000401.1:0-937 GCA_964249275.1 uncultured Lichenihabitans sp. | reverse complement strand
AGGTAGCCCTGCACCTCGGTGCAGCCCTCCGCGCGCAGCCGCCCCAGTTGCTCGGGTGTCTCGATGCCCTCGGCGGTCGTCACCATGCCGAGACTGGCGCCGAGGCTCGTCACCGCGCGCACGATGGCGACCGCGTCGGCGCGGGTGGTGATGTCGGCGACGAAGGACCGGTCGATCTTGATCTTGTCGAATGGAAACCGCCGCAGGTAACTCAAGGACGAATAGCCGGTGCCGAAGTCGTCCATGGCGATGCGGACGCCGAGATCCTTGAGTCGACGCAGGGTGGACACCGTCGTTTCGCTGTCCTGCAAGAGGACGCCCTCGGTGATCTCCAACTCGAGGCGTCGCGGGAGGAGCGCGGCATGGCCGAGCGCCGCCGCGATGCTCCCCACGAGGGCTGCGGTGCGGAACTGAACGGGAGAAAGATTGACCGCAACCCGCACCTCGCCGGGCCAGGTCGCTGCTTCGCGGCAAGCTTCCCGCAAAACCCACTCGCCGATCGGCACGATGAGGCCGATCTCTTCGGCCAGCGGGATGAAATCGCCTGGAGGCACGAGACCTCGGGTCGGGTGACGCCAGCGTATCAGCGCCTCGAAGGCGGAAATGCGGTCCGTGTCGAGCGACACGAGAGGTTGATAGTGCAGTTCGAACTGGCCTGCGACCACCGCTTGACGAAGATCGAGTTCGAGTTCGCGGCGCATCTGCATGCGCGCGTCCATCTCCGGCTCGAAGAAGCGGAACGTGCCCCGTCCCTCGCTCTTGGCGCGGTAGAGCGCGATGTCGGCAGCACGCAGGAGTTGCCCGGGCTCCCGCCCATCCGTCGGCGCGAGCGCGATGCCCACGCTCAAGCTCACGTTGACCTGCTGCCCGTCGATCGCGTAGTCCCGGCCGACCTCTTTGATGAGGTCCTCGGCGATGCTGCTCGCCTGCTCGGGGC
>CAXUCF010000400.1:1277-3622 GCA_964249275.1 uncultured Lichenihabitans sp. | reverse complement strand
CGGATGAGCTGCCGCGACGACGCGACGAGCCATCTCGACCCGCTACGCCTTCGCCGGTCTTCTCGCTGTCCGGCCCGGTTCTGCCGCCTGTTTCGAGCGCCGGACCGACGATCTACGGCGCTTCGTTGCACCCGTTGCCGCGGTTCCGATCAGCGCCGGCCTCCGGCTTCGATACGCTGATCGATGAGGCGTCGCGGCGGTTCGGCATCCCACCCGCCTGGGTACGTGGCGTGATGCGGATGGAGAGCGGCGGGCGCACCATGCTCGACGGCCGCCCGATCACCTCGCCTGTCGGCGCGATAGGCTTGATGCAGGTCATGCCGGCGACGTTCGCCGAGCTGTCGGGCCGCTACGGGCTCGGCTCCGACCCGTACGAGCTACGCGCCAACATCTTCGCCGGTGCAGCGTACCTGCGCGAGATGTACGACCGCTTCGGGCCGACTCACTTTCTCGCCGCCTACAATGCAGGTCCGGGGCGCGTCGACGAACACCTTCGCACCGGTCGCCCGCTCCCCAGCGAGACACAGCGATACGTCCAGGCGCTCGGCCCCGAACTCGCCGGCGACGTCGGGGTGAGCGGCTCGCCCGCACCGTCGACCGTCCGCGATCTCACCAGCCTCGACGCGCTCCATGCAGCCGCGTTGCCTCCTTCCCGGCGGAAGTTCGACCAGCCCGGCGGTCACCAGGTCGCGTCCATCTTCGTGCCGCGTGGTGCAGCTCTCGTGACCGTCGGCCGCCAGTCCGCACCGCAGCCGCACGACGCTTTGTTCGTCCGTCTCACGCGCGCCGATCAGCATGACGGCGGCGGTGATCGGGACGGTTCGGAGGAGTGACCGACGTGCAGATGGATCGGAGCGTTCGACCGGGAAAAGGCCGGGAAGGAGGGGCAGGCAGTGAGGGCAAGATAGAAGCGCACGGCACGCGCGGGGGCTCACGCCCTTGTCTGCACGTCGGTTTCGGCGGCACGCCGCCGAGCTGGCGCGGTGCGCCGGGCCGGGCCAAATGCCTGGAAAGGAGAAGGAAAGCGCGTGTCTCGTCCGCTGGACTGCGCCGGAGGCGCCGCCGTGACCCGCTCTGACGAGGACCGCTTCCGCGCCCGGCCGGGCCGGATCCGCGGCCGCACCGACCCGAGCGTCAAGCGGTTCACCAGCCAAGTGCTGCGGGCGGCACAGAAGGCCTCGGCGGGGGCGAGCGGCCCGCTATCTCGCCCTCGGACCCGCGGCGCCGAGAAAGGCCGCGGACACGTCGCGGCCAAGATGCTCGGCGGGCGACTCGGCCCTCGCGCCCGGCGCGTGCTGGTCAAGGCTCGGCTGGTCGTCCACGCCCGGGCGGCGGCGGGTTCGACGGAGGCGCACCTGCGCTATATCCAGCGCGACGGGGTCACGCGCGACGGCGAGCCCGGCCGCGCCTACTCGGCGGATCGGGACGTGGCCGACGCCGATGCCTTCGGGGAGCGCGTGCGGGGCGACCGGCACGAGTTCCGCTTCATCGTATCGCCCGAGGACGCGGCCGAGCTCGGCGACCTCAAGGCGTTCACGCGCGACCTGATGGCCCGCATGGAGGCGGACCTCGGCTCAAGGCTCGACTGGGTCGCGGTCGATCACTGGGACACCGGTAACCCGCACACGCACGTCATGCTGCGCGGGGTCGACGAGACCGGGCGCGACCTCGTCATCGCTCGCGACTACATCGCCCACGGCTTCAGGCTGCGCGCCTCGGAACTTGCCACAGGCCTGCTCGGTCCGCAGACCGAGCTCGAGATGCGCGAGCGCATGACGCGCGAGGTCGATCAGGAACGCTGGACGGGCCTCGACCGGCAACTCGCCGAGCGCGCCCGGGACGGCGCGGTCGACCTCCGCGGCGAACCTGCCGACAGCGACGGACGATTCCGTCGCGGGCTGCTCGTCGGCCGTCTTCAGAAATTGGAGCGGCTCGGCCTGGCGGCGGCGCAGGCCCCGGGACGCTGGACCCTGTCGCCCGACGCCAAGCCGATGCTTCGGGCCATGGGCAGGCGCGGCGACATCATTCGCACCATGCAGCGCGCGATGGGCGGAGCCGAGCGCCCGCTGGCGGTGTTCGACCCGGCCGAGAGCTCAGCTGATCGCGTGATCGGGCGCGTCATCGGGAAAGGCCTCGCGGACGAGCTGCAGGACCGCAGCTACCTCCTCATCGATGACATCGACGGGCGGGCCCACTACGTTGCGCTCCCGCCCGGAACGGACCTGTCAGCCTACCCCAACGGCGGTATCGTCGAGGTGCGGAGGCCAGCCCGCGAGCCACGCCCGGCCGACCGTACGATCGCCGCGCAAACCGGAAGCGATGGGCTGTATCGGCCCGACCGTCAC
>CAXUCF010000400.1:0-1267 GCA_964249275.1 uncultured Lichenihabitans sp. | reverse complement strand
ACCTCGGCGAAGCACGGCGGTCGGCCCGGCCGGGCGACGACCCGGACGGGTTCGTGGCGGCCCACGTGCGCCGGCTCGAAGCACTCCGCCGTTCCGGCATCGTCGAGCGCCAGCAAGACGGGAACTGGCGCATCCCCGACGACTACCTCGATCGCGCCGCCAGGTTCGAGGCCGAGCGCTTTCCCGGGGCCGTGGTCGAACTTCGCTCGCACCTGCCGCGCGAGCGCCAGGCTCGGGCGCGCGGGGCGACGTGGCTGGACCGGACGCTGGTCGAGGGTGTCGCGCCCGCGCCGACCGGCTTCGGCGCGGACATGCGCACGGCGCTGGAGGAGCGGCGCGCCTTCCTGGTCGAGGAGGGCCTGGCGACACGGCGCAGCCAGCGGCTCGTGTTTGCGCGCGACCTCCTGGCCACCCTCCGAGACCGTGAGGTGGCGTACGTCGGGGGCAAACTAGTAGCTCTGCACGGTGATTATGACTCTTTGGCGTTTTCTGGGTAAGCGCGGGCGAGTTTGGCGCGGGCGCGCTCGGTTGTGAACATCCAGTTGATACGGGCACCGGCGTCATTGCGCTGTTTTTGCCAATGGCATCTCGCTCGAGCGGCTACACTTCCGCTATGCCGTAACCGGCGACACGCCCCCGTGGCGGCCGGTGCGGGCCTTCGATGACGGCGAGAAGGTCTATATTCAGTTTCCGGCCGGCATCGCCCAGGGCGAGATGCCCCCGCTGTTCGTGGTGGGACCCACGGGCGAGAACCAGCTCGTCAATTACCGTTCGAGGGCGCCCTATTACGTGGTCGATCGCTTGTTCGGCGCCGCAGAACTTCGGCTCGGCTCCGATCCGCAGCAGGTGGTGCGGATCGAGCGCACCGACGGCGTGCGGCACGGGATCTTCGGCTCATGAGCGCTGGTCCGCCTCCCAGCGCGCCGCAGGTTCCGCCGCAGACGAAAGTTGCGCCCGAAGCGCTCGAGATGCGCGCCAAGCCGCGGCCCGTCACGCGCCTGTCCCGCCGCGCCCTGATCCTGCTCGGCTCCGTCTCGGCGCTCACCATCGCCGGACTCGCCATCTGGGCGCTCGGCGTCCAGCACGGCGGCGGCACGGCGCCCCAAGAACTCTATTCGACCGACCGCAAACCGATCGCCGAAGGGCTCAACACGCTGCCGCGCGACTACGGCAGCCTGCCGCCGCCACCCGTGCCCCAGCTCGGGCCGCCGCTGCCGGGCGACCTCGGCCGACCGTTCCTGCGCGCCCAGCAGGAAGGGGGCCTGCC
>CAXUCF010000399.1:0-3637 GCA_964249275.1 uncultured Lichenihabitans sp. | reverse complement strand
GAGCGCGCGCACGTCGAGGAGCGGCATGCCGGTCATGGCGCGGCGCTTCTCCGGTCCCACAGGTCGCGTAGACCATCACCAAGGAGATTGAAGCCCAGCACCGCCACCGCGACCGCGGCGCCCGGCGCCAGCACGAGCCAGGGTGCCTGGGGGAGGTAGGTCTGGGCGTCGGCCAGCATGCGACCCCAGCTTGGCGTGGGCGGCGGTGCCCCGAGGCCGAGATAGCTGAGGCCCGCTTCGGTCAGGATCGCGAGGCCCAACTGGATCGTCGCCTGCACGGTGACCTGGCCGACGATGTTGGGCAGCACGTGTTCTGCGGCGATGCGGAGGCCGCCCTTGCCGGTACCCCGCGCCGCCAGGATGTAGTCGCGCCCCCAGATCCGCAGCGCCGCGCCGCGCGTGACGCGGGCGAAGACCGGCACGATGAAGAACGCGATCACCGCCACCGCGGTGAGGCGGCCGGGACCGAGCAGGCTGCCCAGCATCATGGCGGACAGGATCGGCGGGAACGCGAAGACGACGTCGAGAGCCCGCATCGCGATGGCGTCGAAAGCGCCCCGCCGTCCCGCCGCCGTCACGCCCAGGAGCGTGCCGAGGAGGCCGCCGAACGCGACCGACGGCACTGCCACCGCGAGGGAGTTCCAGGCCCCCGCCATCAGCATCGAGAGCACGTCGCGTCCGAAATTGTCGGTGCCGAGGAGACCCGATCCGGTCGCCAGGCCGGCCGCGAGAGGGGGGCGGAGCTTCAGCGCGATGTGCATCCTGGTCGGCGGCTCGGGGGTCCAGACCAGCGACAGCAGAGCCAACGCCGCGATCGCGGCCGTGATGGCGAGGCCTGCGCCGAGACGGCCGTTCATGCGGCGGCCCTCAGGCGCGGGTCGAGCGCCAGATAGGCGAGGTCGACCACGAAGTTCACCGCGATCACCAGGGCGCTGAAGAAGAGGACGACGTCCTGCACCACGACGAGGTCGCGCTGGGTGAAGGCCTGGAACGCGAGCCGCCCGAGGCCCGGCAGGGCGAAGACGTTCTCGACCAGGACCGAGCCCGCCACCAGGAACGAGAACTGCAGGCCCAGGATGGTGACGACCGGGGGCAGGGCATTGGGCACGGCATGGCGCCACAAGGCGGCGCTGCGCGTCAGGCCCTTGGCCCGGGCCGTGCGGACGAAGTCCTCGCCCAGCACGTCGAGCACCGCGACCCGCGTCACCCGGGTCAGGATGCCGGCCTGGGGCAGGGCGAGGGCGACCGCCGGCATCAGCAGGGCGCCGAAGGCCTCGGCGATGCCGTGGCTCCAACCCGGGAAGCCGTTGGCCGGCAGCCAGCCGAGCCGCGCCGCGAACACCAGGATCAGCAGGAGCCCGATCCAGAAGTTGGGAACCGCGACGCTGGCCTGCGAGAAGGCCGCCGCGATCCCGTCGAGGATCCCGCCACGCCGGGCCGCCGCGCCGACGCCGAGCGGCACCGCCACCGCGACCGACAGGAGGATCGCCAGGGCGGTCAGCGGCAGCGTGACGGCGAGTCGCTCCTGGATCAGGCCCGAGACCGGGACGCCATAGGTCGTCGAATCGCCGAGCTGGCCCGTGATGGCGCCGCCGAGCCAGGCCGCGTAGCGGACCAGCGCCGGCCGGTCGAGGCCCAGCGCGGCATGGAGCGCCGCCAGCGTGTCGGGCCGGGCCGAGGTGCCCAGCATGATGGCGGCGGGATCGCCCGGCAGCACGTCCATGACGAGGAAGATCGCGGCCGAGGCCGCCAGCAGCGTCAGGACGAGGCCGAGGACGCGCCGCGCCAGGAGGGAGCCCAAGGCTGCTCCGGCTAATCGGCCCAATGCACTTCGCTGAGGTCGTTCGAGGGGATCGGCTCGTCGGTCCAGAGACCCTGCAACTTGGCGTTCCAAACGCCGAGTTTGGGGATCACGTAGAGGTAGAGGGCCGGCACGTCCTCGGCCAGGATCTGCTCCGCGTCTCGATAATCGGCTTCGCGCGCCTTGGTATCGGTGGCGCGCTGGGCGGCGTCGATCGCCTTGTCGAAGCTCGGGTTGCGGTAGCCGAAGTAATAGTCGGGTCGCGCATAGATGGCGATGTCGAGCGGTTCCGCATGGGCCACGATCGTCATGTCGAAGTCATGGTTCTTGAACACGTCCTGGATCCACTTGGCCGGGAACTCGGTCGGCACGATCGTCAGGGTGACGCCGACCTCGGCGAACATCGCCTGCAGCACCTCCGCCGAACGCGTCGCGTAGGACATCTGCGGCACCTTGATCGAGAAGCTGAAGCCGTTCGGGTAGCCGGCCTCGGCCAGCAGCGCCTGCGACTTCGCCGGATCGTAGGGCAGCACGCCCGCGAGGTCGACGAAGCCTGGGTCGTTCGGCGTGAAGTGGCTGCCGATCGGCTGGCCGAAGCCGGACGAGACGGCATCGACGACGGCGTGGCGGTCGACCGCCATCATCAGGGCCCGGCGCACGCGCCGGTCGTCGAACGGCGGCTTCGTGGCGTTCATGCCGGCCACGACCTTGAGTTCGGTATTGCCCGCCACGGCCGCGAATCGCGGATCGGTCTTGAAGGCGGCGAAGAGTTCGGGCGCCTCGAGTTCGGGCACGGCGTCGAGGTCGCCCGAGCGCAACCCGGCCGCCTGGGCCTGAGCGTCGCCGACGAAGCGGAAGGTCGCGGAGTCCAGCGCCACGGGCCGGCTTCTGTCCCAGTAGCCGGGGTCGCGGACGAGCTCGACCCGGTCGCCCTTCGACCATTGCTTCAGCCTGAACGGGCCGGTGCCGACCGGCACGGTCTTGTCGGCCTCGGCGGCGTTCGGCGCCACCATGACGGATGCCGGCCAGCCGAGCCAGTAGAGCAGGTCGCCGGCCGGCTGCTTCAGGTGGAGGACCAGGGTCAGCGGGTCGGGCGTGTCGATGCTGTCGATGACGGTATAGAACTGCTTCTGCGGGTTGACCGATGCCGCGCCGCGCGCCCGGTCGAGCGTGAATCGGGCGGAGGCCGAGTCGAAAGCTTCGCCGTCGTGGAACTTGACCCCCGGCTGCAGCGCGAAACTGTAGGTCAGCCCGTCGGGCGACACCGTCCAGCTCTTGGCCAGTTGCGGTTGGATCGTTCCGCTGCGGTCGAGGCGCACGAGCCCCTGGAAGATGTTCTGCCAGGTCACCTGTCCGATGGCGACAGGCGCCGCCACCGTGGGATCGAGGCCGGCAGGCTCGATGCTCATGCCGATCACGGCCGAGGTTTTGGCAGCTTCGGCGCCGGTCGTGATGAGAACCGCGGCGGCCGATAGGGAACAACCCAGGGCCGTGATGCGCCAGGCTCTTGCCGCGGTGCCGCGTGCCGTTCTTGGGTTCTCGTTTAAGACTGCCATCGGGCCGGTCCTCGACTGAGCGCGACGGACGTCCATCGCGCGACTCGGGAACGCGGCGACCGCGGGCACAGCCGGAGTTTACGCCGGGCCGCCGCCACGTCAAAGCAGTAGGCCGTCATCGATCGTTCGCGTTCAGCGGGTCCGAGGAAACGCATCGACCGCCCGCGATCTACCAGATGACCCCCGGCCATGCTACCGAGGCGGCGTTTCCGCCCCCTCTAGGGGCGGGGGACCGCGCGGATCCCCGGGTCAAGCCCGGGGACGGTGGTGGGGGCCTTTC
>CAXUCF010000398.1:2064-3640 GCA_964249275.1 uncultured Lichenihabitans sp. | reverse complement strand
GGGCGGGTGGGACTGGCGCAACTCGCCGGGTGCCCCGGCCGATGGCGCCACGCCGCGCGGCTTCGCCGAGAACCCCCAGGCGGGCTTCGCGTCCGCGCCCTCGGCCGATGTGCGCGGACACACGGCCGAGGCCGCGGACACGGCCGAGGAGGCGTCCCTTGGCGCCGGAGCGCCACTCGGCGCCGATGCGCCACTCGGCGCCGCCCGGGCACAGTTCCACGAAACCTACATTCTGGCCCAGACCCGGGACGGCATCGTCATCGTGGACCAGCACGCAGCCCATGAGCGGCTCGTTTACGAGCGGATGAAGCGGTCGCGCACCGAGGGCGGGGTGGCGCGGCAGATGATGCTGATCCCGGCCGTGGTCGAGATGACCCCCGACGCCGCGGCGCTGCTGCTCGGCGAGGCCGATGCCCTGGCATCGCTGGGTCTCGGGATCGAAGCTTTCGGGCCCGGCGCCGTGGCGGTCACCGAGGCCCCGTCGGTGATCGGCCAAGGCGACATGACGGCACTGGTGCGCGACCTCGTAGAGGTGATCCGAGCCGACGGCGGGACGGTGCCGCTGGAGCGACGGCTCGACCATTACCTCGCGACCATGGCGTGCCACAATGCGGTGCGGGCCGGACGGCGGCTTCTGCCCGACGAGATGAACGCGCTGCTGCGCGAGATGGAGCGGACACCGGGGTCTGGCCAGTGCAATCACGGCCGGCCCACTTACATCGAGTTGAAGCTCCACGACATCGAGCGGCTGTTCAGTCGACGCTGATGCGGACCGGGCTCGGGCTCCTCGAGAGAACGACGGCTATCCGCCGGTGCCTCAGTTCCGTGCGATGATCTCGTTCTCGCGATGCACGGTCTCGAGTGCCTCGAGCCTTACGGCGCGGCGCGTCACGATGCCCGGACGGTCGCGGCGCTCGGCGCGGCGGCTGTGCCGCTGGCCGGCCCCGAGCCCCGGTCCCCAAGATTCCGGCGCGTTGTTGCGTTCGACCAGGGCCGGCAGGTTGAAGTAGTCCGCGGAGGCGCGCCAGTCGGCCCAGATACGGCCCTCGTCCAGGGCCTCCGCCAGGGTCACCGAGAGGTCGGGGTCGCGATGAGCCAGCCGAAGTTCATAGACGAAGCCGCCGGTCGCCGCAGGCTTCACGGCCACGCAGACGCCCTGGTAGGCCGACACCGGCACGGACAGCCGCATGGCGATGCCGCGGTAGCTCCGGTCGATGGTCACGCGGTCGCGCGACAGCACCACGCTGCGGCGGCGGTTGTCGGCCCGGGCGTCGCCCGCGACGAGGCCGGCGCGCCCAGCCGCGATGCTGTTGGCGATACGGTGGAGGATGCCGGGCATCGCCGGAGCCGACTCTGCATCAGTGGACATGGGACGCCTCATATCGTTGCTGCCGCCTGCACCGCTTGCGGTCATCTCGATCCGGCGTCCCGCGACGCGGTTTCCGGTCCGTTACTTGCGAGTTTGTCGGGAAGATGGATGTCTTCGCCTTCGTTACAGTCAAATTAGAGTGACGTTCACCGCGGGACTGCTAACAGGCGTGCTTAAGCTTTGATAAAACGAGGGATACGCGCCTTC
>CAXUCF010000398.1:0-2054 GCA_964249275.1 uncultured Lichenihabitans sp. | reverse complement strand
GCACATGGTATCGAAATCACCAACGAGACCGCACCGATTGAACCGACCTCGCGGCCTTTGCTCGCCCTCGGGAGCGCCGCGGCGCCGGCTTGCGTCGCTCCAGGTCGCGGGCTAGAGCCTCGACCGGGTCCCGGAGAGGATCCTCTCCTTTCCCGCAACCCCGCGTCGGTGCCGTGGCTCCCATCCCCCCCAGCGACACGCGCGCCATCCTCGACCTCCTCCTCGACGCCGCGCGCGTCGCCGGCGACATGGCGATGGACTTCTTCCGGCATGGCGCCCACACGGCGGCCCGGGTCAATTTCAAGGCCGGCGGCTCGCCGGTCACGGAAGCCGATCTCGCGGTCGACCGGTACCTGCACGACCGGCTGCGCGCCGCCGTACCGGACGCCGGCTGGCTGTCCGAGGAAACGGTCGACGACCTCACCCGCCTCGACCACGACCACGTGCTCGTCGTCGACCCCATCGACGGCACCCGCTCCTTCGCGGCCGGCGACCCGCATTGGGCCGTGTCGATCGCGCTGGTCAGCGACGGCAGACCCGTGGCGGGGGTGGTGCTGGCGCCCGCACTCGGCGTGACTTACGATGCGCGGCTCGGCGGGGGTGCGCGGCGCAACGGAGTGCCGACGGCCGCCACCGGCGTGGACGAACTCGCGGGTGCCAGGCTGTCGGCTCCGGCCGGCTTCATCAAGCCCCTGGCCCGCGCCTACCCGGTGGTTCTGGTGCCGCGGATCGCGTCGCTCGCCTGCCGGTTCGCGGCCGTGGCGGGTGGCGAAATCGACGCCGCCATGGCCTCGCCCGATGCCCACGACTGGGATCTCGCAGGCGTCGACGTCATCCTGCACGAGGCCGGCGGCCGGCTCACGGCCGCCGATGGCCTGCAGCTCCATTACAATCGGCGCGTCCCACGCCACCGCACGCTTTACGGGGCGGGACCCAACCTGCAGCCCACCCTGGTGGCGGCCGGCCGGCGCACGCTCGGGGCGGGCGGCTGAGCTTCATCGGCCTGGAAGATGGCGGCCGTGATGGTGTAGAACGCCGTCGACCCTTCCGGCTTTCATCCAGCGAGGCCGACGCCGTCGTCCAGAAAGGCCGATGAGGCTTTCCCTTCATCACCGCCGCATATGAGACGTCATGGACCAGAAGAACCCGCAGTTGCTGCATCTCGTGTTCGGCGGCGAACTCGTCGAGATCGGCGGGACCGCGTTCCGCGATCCCACGCAGCTCGACATCGTCGGGATCTTCCCGAACTATGCGGGCGCGCTCCTGGCCTGGCGCGCCAAGGCGCAGTCCAGCGTCGACAACGCGGCCATGCGCTATTTCATCGTCCATCTGCACCGCTATCTCGACCCGTCGCTGCCGGGCGGCGGCACCGGGCCCTGACGATCCCTGTGCTGAAGACGGTCGGCCGGACCCGCGCCGTCCTCGAAACGGCCGGGGCGCTGGCCAGCGCCTACCTGCGCTTCGTGCAGCGTACCAACCGCTTCGTCCACGAGCCGCGGGACTTCGTCGAAGCCATCACGCCGGAACTCCCGGTCATCGTCGCCATGTGGCACGGCCAGCACTTCATGGTGCATTACGCCTGGCCGGCCCGCACCAAGGTGGCGGCGCTGATCTCGCGCCACCAGGACGGCGAGATCAACGCCATCATCCTGAGGCGCCTCGGCGTCGAGCCGATCCGCGGCTCGGGCGGCAAGGGCGCGCTTAAAACCCGCACGCACGGCGGCGCGGCGGCGCTGCGCGAGATGGCCCGCCGCCTCGGCCAGGGCCGCACGGTCGTGATGACGGCCGACGTCCCCAAGGTGTCGCGGCGCGCCGGGCTCGGCATCGTCACGCTGGCCCGCATGACGGGCCGGCCCATCTACCCGATCGCCGTGGTGACGAGCCGCCGCTTCGACTTCCGCTCCTGGGATCGCGCCAGCCTCGGCAAGCCGTTCGGGCGCGGCGCCATGGTGCTGGGCGAGCCCGTGCGGGTGGCGCGCGAGGCCGATGACGCCGCGCTCGAAACGGCCCGCCTCGCGGTCGAGACGGGGCTCGACGCGGTTCATGCCCAGGCC
>CAXUCF010000397.1:2440-3654 GCA_964249275.1 uncultured Lichenihabitans sp. | reverse complement strand
GCGCCGGGCCCCGCGGTTCCGGCGGCTTCGGCGGCGGCTTCCGCACCGACCTCGGCAGCGCCGGTGGCGAAGCCGGTCGCGCCGGCCAGCGATGCGCAGCGCTATTGCCAGAACGTCGCGGTCGCGGCGGCCGATGCCCGCTTCGCACTCCAGACCCGCAAGCTGAACCAGCTCGAAGCCCAGATCGCCGAGCGCGTCGCCGACCTCGAAGCCAAGGAGGCAGAGTTCAAGGGTGTGCTGGCGCGACGCGACGAGGCCACCAAACGGGCCGAGGCCACATTGGTCGGCATCTATGCCAAGATGCGGCCCGATGCCGCCGCCCAGCAGATCTCGGCGCTCGACGACGCCACCGCGGCGGCCGTGCTGACCGGGCTCAACGCACGCCAATCCTCGGCCATTCTGAACGAGATCGCGCCCGACCGGGCCGTCAAGCTCGTCAATACCATCTCGGGCCTCGTGCCGCCGGACGGAAAGAAATCATGAGCCTCCGGGTGCTGGCCGCGCTGCCCTGCTGCCTTGCGATGTTCGGCTGCGCAACGCCGCCGGCCGACATGGGCCACGCACCCGACATGTCGCCGGTCGGCCACGGGCTGCAATCCGACGTCACGCCCTTCGCGGCCTATGGCTTCCCGGCCTCGCCGCGCTCGAGCCCGCAATCGCTGTGGGACGACGACCGCGCCAACCTGTTCCGCGACGTGCGGGCGAGCCGCGTCGGCGACGTACTGACCGTCAACATCGCCATGGACGACAAGGCCAAGCTCGGCAATTCGTCCGATCGCACCACCACGGCCAAGATCGGCAACGGCTTCGACATCACGACCGGCATCGGCTCGGCACCCTTCAAGGCGTCGCCGCAGTTCGACTTGAACTCGACCTCCGCATCCACCGGGGTCGGCAACGTCGACCGGTCCGAGAAGATCGTATTCTCGATGGCGGCCGTGGTGACGGGCGTGCTGCCCGACGGCAACCTGCTGGTCTCGGGCTCGCAGGAGATGCGGGTCAACGACGAACTGCGCATCATCAACGTAGCCGGCGTGGTACGGCCGCGCGACATCACCAAGGAGAACACCATCGCGTACGACCGGATCGCCGAGGCGCGGATCTCCTACGGGGGGCGCGGGCGCATGAGCGAGGTCCAGCAGCCCGGCTGGGGCCACCAGCTCTACGACGCCGTGAAGCCGTTCTGAACGCCGGGAAAGGATGGGAGACGCGAT
>CAXUCF010000397.1:0-2430 GCA_964249275.1 uncultured Lichenihabitans sp. | reverse complement strand
ATGGCTGCGGCCAAGAAGGTATCGATACTCGGCGCCGTGGTCCCGATCCTGGTGCTGACGGCTGCGGCGGGAGGCGGCGGTGCGCTGGTCGGCCGCCAGATCGCGTCGGCGGCCAGAACCGCAGCCGCGGCCGGCCCCGACGGCTCGGCCATGACGGTGCCGACGCCCGCCGCAACGACCCGTGCTCTCAAGGAACTCGTGCCCGTCGTCACCAACCTCGTGTCGCCCGAAGGCGCATCGATCCGCTTGCAAACCGCGATCGTCTACGACAAGACCGACGCGGCCGAGATGGACGTCATCGGCACGAAAGTGGGCGAGGACATCCTGGCCTTCGTGCGGACGCTGTCGCTGACCCAGCTGCAGGGCGCCAGCGGGCTGCAGGCGCTGCGGGACGATCTCAACGAGCGCGCCGCGCTCCGGTCGGACGGCAAGGTGCGGGAGCTGCTGATCGAAATGCTGGTCGTGCGATGAGTATCCCGAGGCGCGCGCCTGGCGGCCGCCGCTAGACCATGCGCGGGCGCACGACGGCGGGCGCGGCCCGCGTGGTCCTGGGAGTCCTGGTAGCGGCCTGCCTCTGCGGGTTCGCGGGGCTCGCCCGGGCCCAATCGATCGATCTCGGCAACGTGCTGCCCCAGGCCGGCGCCAGCGCCAGCGGCCGCATCGTCCAACTCGTCGGGCTGCTCACCGTGCTGTCGATCGCGCCGGGCCTGCTCGTCATGGTGACGAGCTTCACGCGCTTCGCCATCGCGTTCTCGTTCCTGCGCTCCGGGCTCGGCCTGCAGACCACGCCCGCCAACCTGATCCTGGTCAGCCTGTCGCTGTTCATGACCTTCTACGTCATGGCGCCCACCTTCGACCGGGCCTATGATGGGGGCCTGCGGCCACTGCTCGAGAGCAAGATCTCGGAGGGTGAGGCCTACGGCAGGATCACCGGGCCTTTCCGCGACTTCATGCTGGCCCAGGTGCGAGACAAGGACCTGAAGCTCTTCGACGATCTCGCGCCGCCGAGCATCAGGGCCGCCGCCGGCAGCAACGCCGACCGCAACGCGGTCGACCTCCGGATCCTGATCCCGTCCTTCATGGTGTCGGAGATCCGGCGCGGCTTCGAGATCGGTTTCCTGATCGCCCTGCCGTTCCTGGTCATCGACATGGTGGTGTCGACCATCACGATGTCGATGGGCATGATGATGCTACCGCCCTCCGTCATCTCGCTGCCCCTGAAGGTGCTGTTCTTCGTGCTGATCGACGGCTGGAACATGCTGGTGGGAAGCCTGATCCGATCCTATTCGTGAACACGAGACGTCGTCGAGGCGCAGGGGCGGCCTGGGACCGATCGGTTAACCCCGTCGTCGACCGCACGGTGCCCCGTCCGGCGGGGCCACCTTCGTGTGCCGCCGTTCACCGCTCTGAAAGGAAGGGTCCGTAAGGTCCAGCTCACGCAAGGTTGACCGGTCGGTGTTCACGGCGACCGTCACAGGCATGACGCCGCTCTTGCGTACCGGTTTCGGCCCGGGATGTCCTCGCTAATCATTCGCAACAGGATATCCAACGATGAGCAGCATTCTCACCAACAACTCGGCCATGACCGCACTGCAGAGCCTCTCGGCGACGCAGAAGTCCCTGGCCACCACGCAGGCGCAGATCTCGTCCGGCCTGCGGGTCTCGACGGCCTCCGACAATGCCGCCTACTGGTCCATCTCGAACACGCTGAGGTCCGACACCGGAGCCCTGTCGGCCGTCTCCGACGCCCTCAACCTCGGCTCTTCCGTACTCGGCGTCGCCAACGCGGCGCTGAACAGCACGCTGACGTACCTGAACAAGATCAAGGCCGACGTCGTCTCGGCCCAGCAGTCCGGCACCTCGGCGGCCCAGGTGCAGACCGACATCGCGGCCCAGCAGCAGACCCTGTTGGCCACCCTGACATCGGCCTCGCTCAACGGTGTCAACCTGCTCGATGGTAGCCAGGGGACCTCGGCCTCCTTCGTGTCCTCCTTCACCCGCAACGCATCGGGCGCGACGAGCCTCCAGACCTTGTCGGTCAGCACGTCCGGCACGTCCGGCACGCAGGTCGGCGGCGCCGGCGGCATACTGGCGGTGTCGCTCGGCGCCTTCTCGGGCGCAGGGGTCGGCGGTACGGCCGGCACGGGCGCGGGTGCAGGCACCTATGCCGCGGGCAGCCTGCTCGCCATCAACATCACGACCGCGTCGTCCAGCGACCTCGCCAAGCTGCAGGTCGGCATCGATAACGTGATCAACCAGGTGAATGGCGCGGGCGCTCAGCTCGGCAGCGTCACCACGGCGGTGACCAACCAGCAGACTTTCGTGACGACGCTGTCGAACGCGCTCACGTCGGGCGTGGGCTCGCTGGTGGACGCCGACATGAACCTGGCCTCGACGCGGCTTCAGGCCCTGCAGACCCAGCAGCAGCTA
>CAXUCF010000396.1:0-3656 GCA_964249275.1 uncultured Lichenihabitans sp. | reverse complement strand
GGCGCCGAGCCAGATCAACGAGACGAGCGGTTTCCAGAACATGCGCGCGTCGATCGTACCGTCCTCGTGGGTGTCTCCCAGGCTCAGATAGACCTGGCCGAGCCCGAGCGTGACGATGCCGGCCTCGCCCACCGTCTGCTGTCGCGTTGCGAAAACACGCTTCGCCGGCGCCGCGCTGGCGATCACGCGGCCACCCTGGCGGATCTCCGCCTCGGCAACGGTCTCGCTGTAGTTGGGGCCTGACCGGGGAACGAGCCTCGCGATCACGACCTGGTAGGGTCCGAGGTCGACCGTCTGGCCGGGCGTCACGGCGGCGATCCGCTCGACCCCCCAGCCCGTGGCGGCGAGTCCCAGAAGCGTAACGCCGAGGCCCCCGTGCGCAAGGGCCGTGCCCCAGGCCGAGCGCGGCAACCCCCTGGCGCGCGCGCGCATCACGGACCCAGGCATGTGCGCGGGGCGGATCCGCACGGCGAGGTCGGTGATGGCGCCCAGGATCAGGTAGACGGCCAGCCCTACCCCGAGCGGCGCCAGCACGGGTCCGCCACGCGTGACCGCGATGGAGCCGACCGCGACGATGAGGCCGGCGGCGGCCGCCACGGTCAGCCGTTGCGCGGCGCCGAGAAGTCTACCGCGCTTCCACGCCAGCGCCGGGCCGACCGGGACAGCGAACAGCAGCGGGATGAAGAGCGGACCGAAGGTCAGGTTGAAGAAGGGTGCGCCCACCGAGATCTTCTGGCCTGTCAGCGCCTCGAGGGCCAGCGGGTAGAGCGTACCGACCAGCACGGTAGCGCAGGCGGCCGACAGGAAGAGATTATTGAAGACGAGCGAACCTTCGCGCGACACGGGCGCAAAAAGGCCTCCCGCCTTGAGGCTCGGCGCCCGCCAGGCATAGAGCGCGAGCGAGCCCCCGATGAACACCGCCAAGATCAACAGGATGAAGGTGCCGCGGGTCGGGTCGCTGGCAAAGCTGTGCACGGAGGTCAGCACGCCGGATCGGACGAGAAAGGTGCCGAGCAGCGAGAGCGAGAAGGTCACGATCGCGAGGAAGATGGTCCAGATTCTCAGCGCCTCGCGCTTTTCCATGACGGCCGTGCAGTGAAGCAGGGCCGTGCCGGCGATCCAGGGCATCAGCGAGGCGTTCTCGACGGGGTCCCAGAACCAGAAACCGCCCCAGCCCAGCGTGTAATAGGCCCAATAGGACCCCATGGCGATGCCGAGCGTCAGGAAGATCCAGGCGAGCAGCGCCCATGGCCGAACGAAGCGCGCCCAGCAGGCGTCGACCCGGCCGGTGATCAGCGCCGCGGCCGCGAACGAGAAGACGATGGAGAAGCCGACATAGCCCAGGTAGAGAAGCGGAGGATGAATGGCGAGACCGGGATCCTGCAGGACGGGATTGAGGTCGCGGCCCTCCATCGGTGCCGGGGCGATGCGCGCGAAAGGGTCGCTGGTCAGGAGGATGAAGAGCAGGAAGGCCGACGCGATCCAGCCCTGCACGGCGAGCGTGGCGGAGCGCAACACCTGTGGAATACCGTGACCGAAGCCGGCCACGAGACCGCCGAACAGCGCCAGGATCGATACCCACAGGAGCATCGAACCTTCGTGATTTCCCCAGACGCTGGCGATCTTGTAGACCAGCGGTTGCGTCGAATGGGTGTTCTCGACGACGTTGAGCAGCGAGAAATCGGACACGACGTGGGCTTCGGTCAGACAAGCGAAGCTGTAGGCGATCAGGGCCAGCTGGCCGAGCGACACCGGCACGGCAGTGCCCATGAGGGTGCTGTCGCGCTGCGCGACTCCCCACATCGGCAGCACCGACTGCACAAGGGCGAGGGCCAGGGCCAGGACGAGCGCGTAATGGCCGGTTTCGACGAACATGCGTGCGCCCTCAGCGGATGGCGGTGGCGGCCGGCGCGGCGCTCGCGGACGGTGCCGCCACCGCGGATGCATCACCAGGGCGCCACTGGCCGCTCCTCTTCAGCGCGTCGGCGACCTCGCGCGGCATATAGGATTCGTCATGTTTGGCCAGCACCGAATCGGCCAGGAACCGGTTCGGCCCCGACACAACCCCTTCGGCCACGACGCCCTGCCCTTCCCGGAACAAGTCCGGCAAGAGACCGGTATAGCTCACCGACACGTCCTTCACGTTGTCGGTCACCACAAATTGCACCGTCGCCTCCCCGACATGGGCCACGGAGCCGACCTCGACGAGGCCGCCGATCCGCAACCTCGTGCCCAGGGCGGGCGCCTTCTGGGCGAATTCGCTCGGGCCGTAGAAGAACACGACGCTATCGCGCAAGGCGAAGAGCGTGAGGCCGGCCGCAAGCCCCGCCACCCCGAGCGCGCCTCCGATGAGCACCAGACGCCTGCCCTTACGCCGCATGGAGCCCTACCCTTCCAGCCCGAGCTCATGGGCGAGCCGGTCGAGGCGCCCCAGCACCTGCGGGTCGCCGCCCATGGACCGGCGTGCGTCGGCCAGAGCCTGACGCGCCTTGTCCTGCTGGCCCAGCACGCGATAGGCCCGGACCAGGCGAAGCCATCCTTCGGGATCCTGCCCATTCTGGGCCAGCTTCGCGGCCAGCCCATCGACCATGCCGCGGATTGCCAGCTGCTGCTGCGCGGCCGGCAAGGCCGCGATAGAGGCGGCCCCGGCCGGCATTCCAGCGACGGCGTCGCGACCTGGCCCCGGTACGCCGGCGGTGAGCGGGCTCGGGCCCATGCGCGGCGGGGCGGCCACACGGTCGCCGCCTTGCGGCAAGGCCGAGGCGGCAGGCTGGGCGACACCGTCGAGTTCCGCTATGCGCTGGCGGATGATGCCGGTGTAAGGCGCCTCGGGCGGCGCTTCCGCGATCAACGCCGTCCAGATGGTGCGCGCCTTGGCCTTGTCGCCGTCCTGCAGGGCCGCCAACCCTGCGAAGAACCGGGCCTGCGGCATGAGAGGGTCTTCCCTCAGCGCCGCATCGAAGACCTGCCGCGCCTCGTCGGTCACCACGCCATCGGCCGCCATGACGAGCGCCTGCCCGAGGGCGGCCCGCCGCCCCGGCGTGGCGCCCAGCAACCGCATCGCAGTGTTGTAGGCACGCACCGCATCGTCGAAGCGGCCCATCCTCATGTAGACGGGCGCGATGAGTTCCGCCCCGCGGGCGTCGTCGGGGTTGGCCGCCAGATGGGCGTCGATCTTGGCGATGGCAGACGCGAAATTGCCGCCATCGGTCTCGCGACCCGCGAGGGGCTGGTCAGGCTGGCCGGGGTTGCCGACCCTCGCGTAGAGCCCCACGGTAGCGGCCAGGACGAAGCAGCCGGCGAGCGCGGCCGCGACCGACCGGCGGCGGCCATCTGCCGACGGCGTCGTTGGGTCGCGCCGATCGGCCGACTGGAGCAGGCGACGC
This sequence comes from uncultured Lichenihabitans sp., assembly GCA_964249275.1. Lineage (GTDB taxonomy): Bacteria > Pseudomonadota > Alphaproteobacteria > Rhizobiales > Beijerinckiaceae > Lichenihabitans. The sequence continues at coordinate 270 of CAXUCF010000396.1, read as the reverse complement.
CCGAGTTCCGCACGAGACGTCTCGGCGTCCGTCGGTTCGAGCAGGCCGCGCTCGACATCGGCGCCTATCTCGCTCAATTGCTGCCGGTAGAACTCCACGTCGGTGGTTCCAGCGGCCTCGGCTTGCCGCGGCCGCACAAGGGGCCACGACACACACAGGACGGCCGCAGCGGTCATGAAGGCAAAGGCGAGCCAGATCATGAAGGTATCTAGCGCTTCCGCGGCGAGGCGCACAGGCTCCTCATCGCGTCACGGTCAAGAGATCACATGC
>CAXUCF010000395.1:0-3661 GCA_964249275.1 uncultured Lichenihabitans sp. | reverse complement strand
GTGGAGGGCCAGGACGAGGACATTCGCTGCGGCGAGGAGTGTCCAGAAGATGATCGCTGCCATGGAAGATGGGCGGCGAACGGATCCGGCGGACGGCACGGTTGGCGTCCCCGTTTCGGGTTGGATCGCCGAAGGACGCAAACTCCTCATCCTCGGCCTGCCGACGATCCCTGACCGAGGCGGGACGCCTCACGGGGCCTTAGGCGAGTGGCGGCGGGACGCTTCATGGGGCGGAGTCCCTAAAACACCCGGCGCCCAGATGCCATATCCGAAGCACTTCGCTTGCGCGCCACGACGATGCGACTACCGCCTACCGGCCATCTGAAACGCCTCACGCTGAGCGCCACTTCGGCTTCCAGAACGGCGCAAAGCACCCGGTTGAGGGTCGGCGAGATGTCGAACTCACGGGTGACGGCGCGCTCTGCCGGTTCGTGTCGTCCCTTTCTCCGGCTGAGGGCCATCAACGGCAGGAGCAGCGTCGTGTAGGATGTGGAATGGACGATCGTGAAGCCGGCGCGTTCGAGCTTGGCTTCCAACTCACCGATGCGGTAGCGCCGGACGTGCTGTCCAATGTCGTCGGCCGCACTCCAGAGCTTCGGATGCTGGGGAACCGCGACGATGAAGCCGCCACCCTCGGCGAGGCTGGCATGGACGCCCGCCATGACGGCCTCGTCCTCCTCAATGTGCTCGATAACGTCGTAGGCTCCGACGAGGTTAAAGGCTTCGCGGGCCGGGATGTGCCGCGCGTCCATCTGGACCAAGGAGGCACGCTCGCCGAGCCGTCGTCGCGCGTGGACCAGGCCGGCAGTGTGAAGCTCCGAACCGGTGCCGCTAGACCACGTCCTCGACCGGCACATGGCATCGAGGACGAAACCCGTGCCGCATCCGATCTCGAGGTAGCGCGACGCCTGAGGGAAGAAGCGGCCGGCTAAGGACGTGAGAAGGCGGTTGCGCGGTTCGAACCAGTAGTGGCCGGCCTCTCCATCGGCGAGGCGATCGAACGCGCCGAGGTCGAAGCCGACGGGCGCCTCCGCGAGGTTTGGAGCAAACGATGGGATGCCATCGATCGCCAACACACCGGCTCCGCAGGCATCGCAACACCAATCCGCGGGCCAGACAGGCTCGGCGGTTCCGATCGGCTCGGACGCACCGCAAACGGGGCACACTCGTCGTGGGCCGCTCTCTGCACCGGACGGGCTGGCGTGGACGCTCCTCGCAGGGCCTTGATCTGGCCCGACGGTCGCCGGCCGCGATTTCACTTCCATGCTGAACTTTCGCGAGAGTGAAAAACTGCAGCGACGCCTCGCCAAACCTCGTGGCACCCGCACAATCGAGCCTCCGCCATCGCCGTCTTCGCAATCCCCATCCGATCTACCCCGTCCGTTCCCACACTTCGGCGGAGGACCGGCGCAGAAGCGCGGGCGATTGGAGCAATCCAAGAATAATCATCAGAGGCATGACGAGGCGGATGGCGATCGATCCCGCTTCTGCCATGTCCGGGGTCGTGCCGAACGACACCAGCATCGGCTTCAGCGAGAGTTCTTGAACACCGAAGCCGCCCGGCACCATCGACAGCATCGAGATCACGGAGACGGTCGCGACAGTCAACATGCAATCGGCAAGGCCGATCAAGCATCCCACACAGCGCAACGCGAACTGCCACAAAAGTGCGACGGTGACCCATTTGACTATCGTCAGCGCGACGAGGACGGTCAGGCGCAGGTCGCTAAGATGGTCCTCCGGCGTCCCGAGCCACGCCGACGCACGCGGGTTGGGGAAGCGTCTCCGCGCCCATTGCGCGGCTCGAGAAGCGCAGAACACCGCGGTGAGAGGGATCAGCAACGCCGCACCGATGAGCCCGGTGCCGGCATGATAGCGCTGCAACAACCCCACGCCCGCGAGATCGACGATGACGGCAAGGTCGACGAGGCGCTCGATCAGCAGGCTAACGGCCGATCGGCGGACCGGCAGACCGCTGATTTGCGCGAATTTGATCTTAAGAGCTTCCCCGAGTTGCATCGGCGTGACCTGGCCGACCACGACGGCGAGCGATGTGTAGGCGTAGACCTGCAGGAAAACGAAAAGGCTCGGAAGCAGGTTCGTCACTGCCATCCACCGGCCGGCGGAGGCCGCGAAGACGCCGACCAGAAGCAGACCTTCGACCAGGATGAACTGCCCGGCCGGCATTCGTGCGATGGCCGGGCCGACGGCCGCCCAATCGAACGACCATCCCGCGTAAAGGACGGCGGCGATTGCGACAGCCCAGGGCCACGCGCGTAAAGCACCCGGAAGCCTCATCACACTGTCCGGTCGCCGCAGGCGCGTCGCGGCAGGGCCAAGCTCGCCGTAGATCGTCCAGGCTCAAGGCGACCGAAATGCCCCCGGCCCACCGTTTTCCACATCTCGCCTCGACCGCTCCTGCCCACGGCACGTGGGGAACCCGTTCCGCCCACGGTTCAGTCCGCGCGCTGCTCGACACTCGCAGATTGCCCACCGGGCGGCAAGGCCGCGCCGAACGCCGCGTCCGCCCCACGAGGGCCGATAAACTCGGCGGCCTTCGGGCCGGTGTTGAGCAGAAGGTCGATGATAGAGACGCGTGGCTCGAATGCGTCGCCGATCTGGGGATAGGCCGCATAGCCCTCGTAGGACATCCACCCGACCTCGATGCCGGCGGCCTCGAAGGACTTCTCGTTGAGATAGGCGCGTGCCGTGGGGCCGCTGATGTATCGCGTGGCGCCTGTCGCGGCGCAAAGCGCCACGAGGCGGCTCGTGGGGTCCATGGATTGCAGCCGCTCGCGGTCCAGCACGTCGACGCAGTGCCGGATCGGCGTGGCGATGCCGAGTCTTTCGCAGAGCGCACGAAGCGTCATGGCGTTGACGGCGCTCAGCATGGCCTCGCCCGCGACCCTGTCCAAGAGATCGAAGATGAACGGGGCCTCGCCGTCGAAGCAGGCCGCGCGGCGATAGGCGTGCTCGATCGTGCGCCGATGATTCTTGGCCCAATCCGAGATGACGATGCGCGTCTCGTCGACCGCTTGGGAATAGCGGCCCTTGACCTCGACCGGGATAGTCAGCCAGGTCGGCCCGTTGGCCGTCTTGATGACGTTCCGATTGCGCCAATCCCGCCGCGTGTATTGAACGCTGTCGAGCAGGATCACCTCGTCGGCGCGCCGGAAAAGGTCGAAGCCGCCCCGCCATGGCAGGTAGTTCGACTGCGTGATCACGACGGTCTTGCTCATCTCGCTCGTCTTGAAGAGTTGGCACGGCTGCTGCGACGGATTCACCCCCGAAGGGCGTCGCGCTCAAGGCTGAGAGAGGCCACATTAACGGGAAGAGCACCTGAGATCGGCTGCGGCCCAGCACGTTTCCCGGGACCGCGCCGTTGTTGTATCGACATACCGACCCCCTTCCCGAGCGGTGCCCTCGCCGCGACCAGGCTGCCGCCTTCCCGCCCGAAGCCGGCACGACTACCCGATGTGCGTCGGATTTGCTAGGCATTGCGATTTCTGGGCAGGAATTCCACGCCGAGGTTGTGATTCGGGATCACCTTTCCACAGGGCGGCTTGCTGCTCCACAGGGCGGCTTGCTGCTGAGACCTCCCCGGATCTTTCAGGTACATTCATCGATGATCGGATCGAGGGTCAAGAGGATAGGGGTCAGG
>CAXUCF010000394.1:0-3672 GCA_964249275.1 uncultured Lichenihabitans sp. | reverse complement strand
GGTCTTCACCACGGCGAGGTCACGGCCGGTGCTGCGGTGCTCGGCGTCGCGGGCATCCTTCATGGCGTCCAGCTTGTCGGCGATCGATGTCACCATGCCGAACGTGAAGGAGGCATTCACGAGATGCCGGTCCCGCGTGTCGAAGCGCGCGTAGTCCCGGCCGGTCTTGTAGCGGCCAAGTTCGGAGCGCACGGCGCCGTCAATCAGTTCGGCGAGGTCGCGCGCCGCCGCGATATCCTCGGGCAGCCCGAAGAATACGTAGACCACCGCTCCCGCCGGATCCTTCTCGCGCCAGACGCGGCAGTCGCAGAAATGCGCGATGGCGCCAACGCAACTGTCGAGCGGGATGCGCTTGTTACGACGCGTCGCGAAGGCGAGCCGCTCGCAGGGCGATTCGCGCATCTCGACGTCGCTCATCGACAGAGCGTGGCGGTCGAGCAGGTCCGCCACCTTGGCGGCCGCCGCCAGCGCCTCCTCCTCCGTGCAGCCGTTGGCGATGGTCTTGGCCATCAGGGCCAGGATACGGGCTCTCAGCTTGTCGCGGTCGCTCGACATGGAATCCTCTGAACGGCGCCCGCCGCCACGGGCGGGAGATCGCGACGCGGGTTCAAGCACGGACGCCGTCGGCTGTCACATGGCCACAAGCGCGACGGTCGCGCCGCATCCGATCAGGGGTCGCAAACGCGCCAGTTCCCGTCCGACCGCGGCCGCTCGCCGCGGCATGGAGGGACGACACTCCCGCGCTTCAATCGGCGGAGACCAGCATGGTCGGCGTGTTCGAACTGTTCAAGATCGGCATCGGCCCTTCCTCGTCCCACACGGTCGGCCCCATGCTGGCGGCCCGCAGCTTCGTCGCGGGCTTGGCGGAGGCGGGGATGCTCGACGCGACGGCCGGCGTCACCGTAACGCTGCTGGGTTCGCTGGCCTGGACCGGCACGGGCCACGCGACCGATCGCGCCGTCATGCTGGGCCTCGCCGGCGAGGCGCCCGCAACGGTCGACCCGGACCGTGCCGATGCCATCCTGGCGGAAGCGACGGAAGCGAAACGGCTCGTGCTCGCCGGGGGACACCCGATCCCCTTCGAGCCCGGCCGCGACATCCTGTTCGACAGGATGACGGTACCGCCCCGCCACCCCAACACGCTGCGGTTAGCGGCCTTCGGGCGGGACGGGGCCACGCTTCGCCATGAGGGCTGGTGTTCGGTCGGCGGCGGCTTTGTGCTCCACGAGGACGATCCTGGATCGACGCTCGACCGGGAGGTCGCCCTGCCGTTCGCGTTCCGCAGTGGCGCCGACCTCCTGGCGCTCGGCCAGGCGAGCGGGCTGACCATCGCCGCCATGGTGATGGCCAACGAATGCGCGCTGCGCCCCGAAGCCGAGGTCCTGGCCCATGTCGAGCGCGTGGTCGACACCATGATGAAGTGCATCGACCGCGGCCTCGCGGCCGGGGGTGAACTCCCGGGCGGACTCAAGGTCAAGCGCCGCGCCCGGGCCCTCCAGGCGAGGCTCGCGGCCGCCGAAACCCGCAACAGCCGGTTCCGGCACGAGGTCATGGACGAGGTCGGCCTCCACGCCATGGCGGTCAACGAGGAGAATGCCGCGGGCGGGCGGGTCGTCACGGCCCCCACCAACGGCGCTGCCGGCGTGATCCCGGCGGTGCTGCGCTATTATCGCGACGGTTGCGACGGCGCCTTGCCGGACGGCATCCGCGATTTCATGCTCACGGCGAGCGCGATCGGCGCACTCTTCAAGATGAATGCCTCGATCTCGGGCGCCGAGGTCGGCTGCCAGGGAGAGGTCGGCGTCGCGTGCTCGATGGCGGCGGCCGGACTCTGCGCGGCGCTCGGCGGCAGCAATGCCCAGATCGAGAACGCCGCCGAGATCGGCATGGAACACCATCTCGGCATGACCTGCGACCCGATCGGCGGCCTCGTGCAGATCCCGTGCATCGAGCGCAACGGCTTCGGAGCCGTGAAGGCCATCGCGGCGGCGTCGCTGGCGCTGAATGGCGACGGCACCCACGTGGTCTCGCTCGACCACGTGGTCGCCACCATGCGTCGCACCGGGGCCGACATGAACGCCAAATACAAGGAGACCTCGCAGGGCGGGCTCGCCGTGAACTTCATCGCCTGCTGAAGGCCCACGGCGATGGCCGTCACTTGTCTTGTCGCCACCGAGCCCGATGTCCTCCAGACCACCGGTCGAGGAGGTTCACATGGGCGCCGAGAAGGAACTGGAGCCGGGCCACAACGACAAGGACGGCACGCATGTCGTCCAGGCGACCGACGCCATGGGCCGGACGGTCAGCCGAGACCCGTTCAAGAGCCGGGCCGAGGCGGAAGCGCGGGCCGCCGAGTTGAAGGCACAAGGCCACAAGGTCGACGTATCCTCGCTGGAGCCGAAGCCGAAGGAACAGCTCTGATCGGGTGCGGCCGCCGATCCGGCATCAAGCTTCGAGAGCGCGCCGTGACGGGGCGATGTTCGAACACTTGAAGGCTTGTGCCGGACGGTCGCAAGCGCATCAACCCTGACGGAGCAGTACGAGGTCGCCATCCGTGAGGAACGGGCTCGTGGTCTTGAGCGACACCGTCTGCCGGTCGTGTTGCGTCGCGATCACGAGCGTGACCTGGGCGCCCGCCACGTTGGCGGCGAACCCGAGCCGGTCCCCGCTGGCGCGTCCCGAGACGGTGCCCGAGGTCCCGAACCCCTGCTCCGACCAGGTTCCCGAAATGCTGCCGCGCTCCTCGACCACGGAACTGGCCAGGTTCAGCCTGAAGCTCTCGGTGGCGCATTTGAAGGTCAGTTTCGCGACGTTGGCGGCAACCTGATAAGAGGCGGTGCAGGTGGCATGCTCGACTCCGCCGAGCGTGCTGATGGTGCCGCGCCCTGCCCAGGATCCCGCAAGCGCCGCGAAGGGGCGCTGCGCTTCCGCTGCCCCGAGAGGCTGGCCGGCCAGCAGCATCGGGATGACGGCCAGGCGTGGGGCGAGTCCCATGCTCTTCGAGCGCGAGAAAGAACCGAGGCGGCGAAGAGGGGACATGGCAGCACTCCGGTCCGGTTCAAGCGATCCGCAACGCGCGGTCGATGCTGGCGGCTGACGATCGCCCGCAAGGGACGCCGGGGCAGACCGTCGCGAGCGGGTCCGGTCGTCCCGCCGTCAGCGCGAGAACTTCTTGTACTTCATCCGGTGCGGGATCACGCTGTCGACGCCGAGGCGGCGCTTCTTGTCCTCCTCGTAATCGGCGAAGTTGCCCTCGAACCATTCGACGTGGCTGTCGCCCTCGAAGGCCAGCATGTGGGTCGCGATGCGGTCGAGGAAGAAGCGGTCGTGGCTGATGATGACGGCGCAGCCCGCGAAGGCGAGCAGCGCGTCCTCCAGCACCCGCAGCGTGTCGACGTCGAGGTCGTTGGTCGGCTCGTCGAGCAGCAGGACGTTGGCGCCCTTCTTCAACATCTTGGCGAGATGCACGCGGTTGCGCTCGCCGCCCGACAGCATGCCGACCTTCTTCTGCTGGTCGCCACCCTTGAAATTGAAGGCCGAGCAATAGGCGCGGGAGTTGATCTCCCGCTTGCCGAGATAGATGACCTCGTTGCCGCCCGATACCTCTTCCCAGACCGTCTTCTTGCCGTCGAGGGCGTCGCGCGACTGGTCGACGTAGCCGAGCTGCACGGA
>CAXUCF010000393.1:3095-3700 GCA_964249275.1 uncultured Lichenihabitans sp. | reverse complement strand
GGCGGGAGGCGGCAAATTCGGCCGGCGTACCTAACCAAACGTTAACGGCTGAAGGTTGCGACAGGCCCGCCAGCAAGGGACCGAACTCCAGGCCGTAGACCACCTGCCTGCCTTCGGACCGGACGTTCCGCAGCAAAACCGGCAGGATCGTCCCGTAGGTGGCCCGATCGACGGCCGGCAGGTGCAACAGACCACGCACGCCGATCTTGTCGGGCAGATCCGGATTTCCACTCATGATCACTACACCGCAGCCCGTATCCGACAGGTCGCGGACCGTCACGGGTACCAGGACCGTGCCGGAAGCGAGCTCCGCGGCGAAGCTCATCTGAAACCGAGGAGCGATGCGCCGCTCGGCGCCACTGTGGACCTGATGGGTCATGAGCTCGTCCAGTCAGAAGCCATCCGCCGACTTCGATTACCGAGATTCCTTATAAAAAGTCGTCAGTGAACGATCCTTCATGAAAGCTAATTTCATCGCGATGATTTGATGTAAATGCGAAGCCGATTGGTGCCGACGATAGCCGAAATCATAACGGAACTGGCTCGGGGTGAAACGAACCGAGGGATACGGCTGTTCTCGATCCGAGCGGACGCAGAACTCGGTT
>CAXUCF010000393.1:0-3085 GCA_964249275.1 uncultured Lichenihabitans sp. | reverse complement strand
CAGTATGCCGTCGGCGACGACATCGCTGCCGTGCTCGACCGCCTCGCAGGCGCCGAAGCGATGCAGTCGAACTGCATGTTCCAGCTCGCCATCATGGTGGCCCGCATCGCCGCCGAGCCCTGCTCAGACGCCTATAAGGAAGAAGCCGCACAGGCCCTCATGGCGCTGATCCGCACCAAGCCGAAGAGCAATGTCGTGCGCCTGTTCGGCGCGAGGTCGGAAACCCGACAGGCACCATCGATGATGCGCGTGGCCGGCTGATGTCGCCGGCGAGACGCTGCGAAACAGCTTCGGGGCTGTCGCGGTCGCTGTAGCGCAGGGCGCCCCTGAACATCATCGATCTCGGATCGAAAGCCGGTCACACACGATGGGCAGCTTCGATCCGACCGGCATAACTTCCTGGTAGCGAAGCGCTGCGATGGTTGTCGGCACCTGAACGGAGCCGAACCCGCATGCGACCTCGATGCCTGCGCCCGTTCGGGATCCATCGACGAGACGCGCAAGCTTCACCTGCTCCAGAGCATGCCACCTCGAGCGTGGCGCGTTCCGGCCGGCGAGCGCACACGGGATTACGCTTCTTCGGCCCATCGGTGATCGCGGTGACCGTCGCCTTCTGTGCCGCGTCAGCTTGGACCCTCTACGACCTGCGCCAAACCACCTATGCTCAGGCCGCGAGCGGCGAGACCAACCTGCTCGACGCCCTGTCGCAGGACATCGCCCGCAACATCGAGATCTACGATCTGTCGCTCCAGGGCGTGGTCGAGGGCCTCGCTGCGCCCGGGCTTTCCGATCTCACGGGCCGCTTCCAGGACTTGGTGCTGTTCGACCGCGCCGCTTCGGCGAAGGACCTCGGCGCCATCCTGGTCCTCGACCGCGACGGCCGGGTCGTGCGCGGCTCGAGGCCGGAGGCGGTCGGCGCCAACTTCAGCGACCGCGAGTACTTCCAGGCGCAGAAGGTCGCGCCCGAGCAGGGCCTGTTCATCAGCGCGCCGTTCAGGCGGCGCGTGACCGGCAACGATGAGGTCATCGCGCTGAGCCGCGCCCTCAAGAGCCCCGACGGCTCCTTCGCCGGCATCGTCGTCGGCACCCTGCGGCTCGACTACTTCAGGCGGCTATTCTCCCGTGCCGACCTCGGTCCACACGGCGTCGTCAACTTGCTGCGGCTCGACGGCACCTCGCTGATGCGGGTGCCCTTCGACCCGGCCCAGGTCGGGACCAGCTTCGCCAACAGCGCCAACTTCCAGCGCTTCCTGCGGTCGGCGTCGGGCACGTTCACCGGCAAGGCGACCTCCGACGGGGTGGACCGCATCTACAGCTTCACCCACATCGGCGACCTGCCCCTGGTGCTGAGCGTCGCCTTCGCCGAGGAGGACGTATTGGCCGTGTGGCGGACGAAGGCCGCCGTCCTCGCTTCCGCCCTAGCGATCCTGTGCGCCATTGCGGGAGCACTGAGCGTCGGGCTCAGGCGACAGTTGAAGCGTACGGCCCGCACCGAGGAAGCGCTGTCGCGCAGCGATGCCCAGTACAGGCTCATCGCCGACCACGCCCAGGACGTCATCCTGCGCCTCGACCGCTCGCTGCGCCAAGCCTACGTGTCACCCGCCGTCGCCCTGATGCTGGGCTACACGCCCGAGGAGCTGATCGGCCGCCCCCTCGGCGAGATCGTGCACCCCGAGGACTGGCCGAGCGCGGCGGTGCTGATCTGCGCGTCCCAGGCAGACGGGAGCAACACCGAGGCGACCTGTCGCCTCCGCCACAGGAACGGCCATCACCTCTGGGTCGAGGGTCGCTACAGCCTCGTGGCCGGGGATGGCGGCTTCATCGTCGTCGTGCGCGACATCACTCAGCGCAAGCAGGCGGAAGAACAGCTCGAAGCCCTCAACGCCGAGCTGGTCCGCATGGCACGATCCGACGCCCTCACCGGCCTGCCGAACCGGCGCGCCTTCGACGAGGCGCTGGACCGCGAGTGGCGCCGGGCGGCGCGGAACGCGGGCGTGGTCTCGCTGGTGCTGCTCGATGTGGACCGTTTCAAGGGCTACAACGACCGCTACGGGCACCAGGAGGGCGACGAATGCCTGCGTGCCGTGGCCGGGACGGTGCAGGACTGCATCCGGCGGCCGGGGGATCTCGTGGCTCGCTACGGCGGCGAGGAGATGGCCTTGGTGCTGCCGGGCACCGACGAGGCCGGGGCCGCGAAGGTCGCGGAGCGGGTCCGTGCCGCTGTCGAGCGCCTTGCCCTGCCGCATCTCGGCAACGTTAGCTGCGGGTCGGTGGTCACGGTCAGCCTGGGATGCGCCACAGCGCGACCGGCCTTCGACCCCGACGGGATGGCGTCGCTGGTGCCCGGCGCGGACGCTCGGCTCTACGAGGCCAAGCGCCTCGGCCGCAACCGTGTCGGCGGGGCGGCGGCGACTTCGCCCGTGGCTCCGCCGCCCCCCGACGAGCCGGACCGCCTGACGAGCCTGTCTGGCTACGCGGGAGCGGTCGGCGGCGAAAGCTCCGACAGTCTCGACCGCCTCGCGCAGTTGACGGCGCAGCTGTTCGACATGCCACGGGCCTTCGTATCGCTGGTCGGCGACGAGGAAGCCGTGCTCGTCGGCCGGCACAACGTCGAGCTGGAGCGGGCACCGCGCGACGCCGCTTATTGTTCGCACACCATCCTCGGTGAGGAGCCGCTGGTGGTGCCGAGCACGCGGGCCGACCCACGCTTTTGCGACAGCCCGCTGACCGCTGCCGGCGTCGGTTTCTACGCCGGCGCGCCCCTGGTGAGCGCGGACGGCGGCCATAGGCTGGGTGCGCTCTGCGTCATCGATGACCGGGCCCGGCCGGCGCTCGACGAGGGACAGCGCCGCCTGCTGACGGGATTGGCCCGCCTGGTGGTCAACGACCTCGAGCGTCGGCGATCAATCGTCACTTCCGAACTGCGGGACGACGGGGCTAAGCTGGTGGCTTGAAAGAGGAGCGGCACACCAGAGCGCGTAACGGTCACCCTTGCCCTCCTATGCCCAGCTTGGGTCGACTCCAGCTGATCTAGTGGCGCTGCACAGGGGTTATGACTCTTTGGCGTGGTGCGGGTAACTCCTGG
>CAXUCF010000392.1:0-3719 GCA_964249275.1 uncultured Lichenihabitans sp. | reverse complement strand
GGAATACCGCCATGTCGGCGACCGCGTAGCCGCTTTCCGGGCAAAACATCCTCGTGACGGGCGCCTCCGGGGGCAGCGGCACCGCCATCGTCGAGTCGCTCGTGTCGGAGGGTGCGCGGCCGATCATCCACTACGGCCGACAGCGCGCGGCCGCCGAAGCGCTGTCCGATCGGGTGGGCGGCACAGGCGTCCTGGTCCAGGCCGATCTGTCCGATCCGGCCGGAGCGGCCCGGCTGTGGGACGGAGCGCAGGCCTCGGTCGGGCGCATTCACGGCCTCGTCAACAATGCCGGGATCCGCACCACCGTCGCGCTCGATGGGGATCTGGGGGCCTGGCAAGAGGCGTGGCGGCGGGAGCTTCAGGTCAATGTGTTGGCCGCAGCCGATCTTTGCCGGTCCGCGATCCTGCATTTCCGCGCTCACGGCGGGGGCCGCATCGTCAATATGGCGAGCCGCGCCGGGCAGCGCGGCTATGTAGCGGATGCGATCCCCTACGGTGCCGCGAAAGCCGCGCTGAACAACATCACGAAGTCCATCGCGCGCAGCTTCGGGGCCGAGGGCGTCATCGCCGTAGCAATCGCCCCCGGCTGGGTCCGCAGCGATATGGCGGAAACCTATGTGGCCCGGGCGAGCTTGGCCGCGACCATCGGCGATATCCCGATCGGCGCCATGGCGGAGCCGGCCGAGATCGCCGAACTCGTCGCTTTCGCGATGCGCAACAGCCAGCGCTCGCTCAACGGCGCGACGCTCGACCTCAACGGCGGCAGCTACGTACGCTGACGCCGCCTCCGCCCCGTCCGCCTCAGGCCGTGCCGCCGTGCAAAGCCTCGAACACGCGAGCCGGGGTGGCCGGCATGTCGATGTGGGTGACGCCGGCGGCGCGATGCAGCGCGTCCACAACGGCGTTCATCACGGCCGGGCAGGCCCCGATCGTTCCGGCCTCACCGGCGCCCTTCAGTCCGAGTGGATTGGTGGTCGACGGGATGTTGCGGGTGCGGAAGTCCACGAACGGCAGGTCGGCCGCGCGCGGCAGGCAATAATCCATCAGCGAGGCCGTCATGAGTTGGCCGTCGTCGGCGTAGACGGTCCGCTCCAGCAGGGCTTGCCCGACACCCTGGGCAACCCCGCCATGCACCTGGCCGGCCAGCAGCATCGGGTTCAGGGTCATGCCGAAATCGTCGCAGATGGTGTAGCGCATCACCTCCACGGTCCCGGTGCCGGGATCGATCTCCACCTCGCACACGTGCGTGCCGTTCGGATAGGTGGCCGTGTCGGGCGTGAAGGCGTCGGTCGCGCTGCGGACCTCTTCCGTGGCGCCCGGCAGCCTGGCGATCTCCTCGTAGGTGAGGGCGCGGTCGGTGCCGGCCACGCGAACACCGCCGTCGGCGACCTCGAGATCCGTCACGGCGGCTTCGAGTTCCTCGGCCGCGAGTTCCTTCAAGCGGCCGGCCAGGACGTCGGACGCCCGGGCGATCATGGCCGAGCCCACCGGGATGGACCGCGAGCCGCCCGTGCCGTTGCCGGTCTTGACCCGGTCGGTGTCGCCTTGGACCACGCGGACGCGCTCCGGAGCGACATCGAGATATTGCGACACCGTCTGGGCATAGGCCGTGGCATGGCCCTGACCGTTCGACTGCGTACCGACCAGCACCGTGAAGGTGCCGTCGGGCTCGAGCGCCACCGAGCCTTCCTCGCCCGAGCCCCAGGCCGTGCATTCGATATAGCTCGACAGGCCGATGCCGCGCAGCTTGCCCGCAGCCTTGGAGTGCGCGAGGCGGGCCGCGAAGCCGGCGTGGTCGGAAGCCGACAGCGCCTCGCGCATCGCGCCTTCGAAGTCGCCCACGTCGTAGGTGCGGTCCGTGTGGGTCTTATAGGGCATCTGCGACGGCTTGACGAAGTTGAGCGCCCGGATCTCCGCGGGCTCGAGGCCGGCCGCGCGCGCGCAATTGTCGACGAGCCGCTCGAGCACATAGGCGGCCTCGGGACGGCCCGCCCCACGGTAGGCATCGACCGGGACCGTGTTGGTATAGACCCCACGACAGCGGGCATGGACGCACGGGATGTCGTAGGTGCCGGTCGCCATGGTGGCGCCGAGCCACGGAATATAGGGCCCGAACTGCGACAGGTAGGCGCCGAGATTGCCCAGGATGTCGACCCTCATGGCCACAAAGCGGCCCGCGGCATCGAGCGCCATCTCGGCCGTGGTGAGATTGTCGCGCCCCTGCGCATCGCCGAGAAAATGCTCGGTACGGTCGGCCACCCATTTGACCGGCACCCCGGTGCGTTGGGCCGCCACCAGCAGAAGCGGATATTCGCGATAGATCACGGCCTTGGTGCCGAACCCGCCGCCGACGTCGTGGGTCACCACGCGCAGGTCCTCGGGCTTGATCTTCATGACCTGGCCGCCGACGGAACCCTGCAGGCCGTGCACGCCCTGGCTGCCCGTGGTCAGCGTGTAGCGGCCCGACGCGGCATCGTACTCGCCGATCGCTGCCCGGGGTTCGAGGTAATTGGCCACCAGCCTGTTGTTGTCGACCGTGAGGCTGACGCGCCGCGACGCGCCGGCGAAGGCCGCATCGACGGCCGCGCGGTCGCCGAGTTCCTGGTCGTAGGCCTGGTTGCCGCCGAGGTCCGGCCATACCACGGGAGCGCCCGGCGCCAGGGCGTCACGCAGGCCGACGACGGCCGGCTTGGCATCGTAGTCGATCGGCAGCGCTTCTGCGGCCCCGCGCGCAGCTTCCTCGGTCTCGGCCACCACCATGGCGACGGCGTCGCCGACATGGCGCACGCTGCCCTGGGCCAGCACCGGATAGGGTGGAAGCGCCATATTGGAGCCGTCGCTGTTCGTCATCGGTGCGAGGCAGGGCAGGCCATCGAGATGAGCGACATCGCGCGCCGTGAGGACGAGCCTGACTCCCGGCATCGCCCGGGCCTCGGCCACGTCCCCGATCGTGAAGTCGGCATGGGCGTGGGGCGACCGCACGAAGACGGCGTGGAGCGTGCCCTCGGGCGCGACGTCGGCCGTATAGCGTCCGGCGCCCGTGATGAACTTGGCGTCCTCGACCCGCTTGACCGGCTGCCCCAGTCCGAACTTCATTGGCTTCATGGCGGCGTCCTTCGCGTGTTATGAGGTACCGCGCCCGTCGACCGGCGCGGCGCTTCGTCGGTCTCTCTAGCATGTCGAGCGCGCCGCGCGACACCGGCCAATCGCCTCACGTCGGCGCTGCCGCGCCACGTCGCGCCGGCCCAAGGCCGAACTCCGCACCGAGCCTACGGACGCCGGCTCAGTCGAGCGTCAGGTCCCGCCCGGCCCCGAGCCCCGAGAGCGCCCCGAGGATCGCAAGGCCGGTGAACAGGATCGGCACGAGGCCGAAACCGCCCGACCATTGCCGGATCACCCCGACCAGCAGCGGCCCGCCGGCCGCCAGCGTGTAGCCGACGCCCTGCGCCATGCCGGACAGACGCGCCGCGGTGGCGGGATCGGGCGCCCGGAGCAGGATGACGGTGAGGGCCACGGCCAGCAGGCCACCCTGCCCCAGGCCCAGCAGCGCAGCCCAGCCCCAAGCCTGCCACAGCGGGGCGTAGAAGCACCCCAGGATGCCGCCGAGCACGAGCCCGTAGAGCGCCACCGACACGCCCCGCTGATCGCGCCCCATCGTGGCGAGGGACGGGGCCGCGAGGCCACCCGCCATCTGGCCCACGCCCGAGACCGACAGGACC
>CAXUCF010000391.1:0-3722 GCA_964249275.1 uncultured Lichenihabitans sp. | reverse complement strand
CCCCGCCTCCGTCACCTCCAAGCGAGTGTTGTCGGCTGTCCAAACCGCCAAGCCTCGCGTTACGAGGAAGCCCGCTGCCGAATCGTCGTCGGGAGTACGAGCGGGGAGGCGCTGCGGCCCGCTCACGACGAGACGCCGGAGGAGCCGATACGCGTCGGTCGGAATGTGCTCCGCATCCATGAAGGCCTCCAGACGGCGATAGCGCAGCCGATCAGGTCGTCTCGTGATCGTAGGCTCACGAGGGTCGGTGATCCAACCGGCAAAGAGCGATGAACTTCGCTGATTGCTCGTTGCATTGGCACAAGCTACCGTCGCAGCGGTGAAGCGGCAGGTTGTCGGTGGGAATGTACGGGATCAGCGCTCACATGCCATCGTACCGAACAGACTAATGATTTGAAGTAGTCCCGATGCTCATTTAAGTAGGATTGCAAGATGTCAAACCTTTGGACCTTCATCTCGAGACCTAAGAACCGCACCATCCTCGGTTGGCTCGGCGGAGGCCTCGTCGTTCTGGCCGGTGGGATCTGGACGGTCTTCACCTATATGCACCCGCACGACCCGCATCAGGGGGGAGATATAGTCCAGCAAGGGGTCGTCATTAAAGGTCCTATGGATCACTCGACCGTCCACAACCAGGTATCGGGTTCGACGGCAACAGCTACCGCTCCGCCCGCCGATGCAGCCGAGGCGAAGGCGCCTACCGCGGCGCCTGCCAGCCAGGAGCACAAGAAGTGACCCTGCGGCGAGCGATCGTCCTCGGGAGCTCGCTGCTGACCCCCCTCGCTCCGCTGCAGGCGTCGGCGGGTTCCGTCGGCGGCGCCACCATACAGGGCAGCGTCGTCGTCGAGGGTTCCGTCACGCGCAGCACGATCAACAACACGATCAACCAGGAGAACCCCGAGACCTTGGCGCTGCTGGCCAGGACCATCAGCGACAAGGCTGCGTCGGACGACAGCCGCCGTGAGGCTGAGACCAAGGCGGCGTCCCTCGCCAAGGAGCTCGGGTTCACCGCGGCTGCCATCACCGAGGTCTTCAAGATCCTGGGCGAGCAGCACGTCCCGGAAGAGCAGGTGCCGGTCCGGCTTATCGAGATCGCGACTCATTACGCCGCCACGCGCGATGCCCTTGCCGCCCTCGACCCCGATGATCCCCAGGCGGCCAGCCTCGCCAGAGAGGCCCAGCAGGCGATCGAAGCGGGCAAGCTGGCAGACGCCGACGAACTGCTCGGCCGAGCCAAGGATGCGGAACTCGCCGCTTTCCAGCACGCGGGCGAAATTGAGCAGAAGGCGCGCGAGGCTAAAGACGCACACGCGTCCAACGTCGCGAAGCTGCTGGCTGGCCGGGGCGACATCGCCTTGACGCGGCTGCGCTATGCCACGGCGGCTGACCAGTTCAGGCGCGCCGCGGACATCGCCCCCGGAAACCGTCTCGATGACGCTGTGTCCTACCGAGACCGCGAGGCGGACGCGCTCTATCGACAGGGCGATGAAGGGGGAGACACGGCTGCCCTGACCAAGGCTGTGCACATATGGCGCGACCTGCTCCAGCACAGGCCGCGCGACCGTGTCCCCCTCGATTGGGCACGGACACAGGGCAATATCGGCAAGGCCCTAGAGATTCAGGGTGAGCGGGAAGACTCGACGACCCATCTCGAAGAGGCGCTGCAGATCTTCCAAGCGGCCCTGGGCGTCGTGACGCGGGAGCAGTCGCCGCTGGACTGGGGGAGGCTACAGAACGGCCTCGGCAACACCCTGGAGACGCTAGGGGAACGGGAGGACTCGACGGCTCACCTCGAACAGGCCGTGAGGGCTTTCCACGCCGCACTTGACGTTCAACATCGAACTGATGTCCCGCTCGACTGGGCAGAGACGCAGAACGACCTTGGCAACGCACTCGCGACGCTCGGGGAGCGAGAGACCGGTACAGAGCGGCTTATAGAGGCTATTGCCGCCTTTCACAGCGCCCTGGAGGTCTGGACTCGGGACCGGGCGCCGCGCGACTGGGCGACTGCACAGGACAACCTCGGCAACGCGCTCGGCCTTCTGGGCGACCGGGAGCCGGGATCAGATCATCTGGCCGCCGCGGTCGACGCCTATCGGTCTGCGCTACAGGAGCGCAGCCGGAAGAGGTCGCCGCTCGACTGGGCAACGACGCAGAGCCGATATGGCAACGCGTTGGAGAGTCTGAGCGAGCGGAACGGAGATCCTGCCGCGCTCCAGCAGGCTATCGACGCATTCCATGCGGCCCTCGAAGTACAGACACAGGACCGGGTGCCGCTCGACTGGGCAGAGACGCAGAACAATCTCGGCAATGCCCTGGCGCTCGCTGGAAACCGCGAGGCTGGGACGACGCACCTCCTCGATGCCGTGAAGGCGTTCCGCTCGGCCCTCGACGAGTGGACGCGGGATCGCGTCCCCTTGGATTGGGCGACAGCGCAGAACGATCTCGGCTACACCCTTCAGACCCTCGGCGAGCGGGAGACGGGCACGGCCCACCTCCAGGAGGCCGTAAAGGCTTTCCGATCCGTCCTCACGGTCTGGACCCGCGAGCGAGTAGCGCTCGACTGGGCTACGGCGGAGAATAATCTCGGAACCGCCCTTGAAGCCCTCGGCGAGCGGGAGACGGGCACGGCTCATATTCAGGACGCTGTAAAGGCATTCAAAGCCGCCCTCGAGGTGTGGACACGCGAACGGGTACCGCTCGATTGGGCAACCGCCCAGAATAACCTTGGTAACGCACTCGAGACCCTCGGCGAGCGGGAGAAGGGGACGGCGCATCTGGAGCAGGCGGTCGCCGCCTTCCAAGCGGCGCTGTCGGAGTGGACCCGCGAGCGGGTACCACTCGACTGGGCCACGGCTCAGAACAACCTTGGCCTCGCCCTCTACACATGGGGTGAACGCGAGACAGGACCGGCGCACCTTCAGCAGGCCGTGGACACGTGGAACGACTGCCTGAGGCTCGTCTCGTCGCGGTGGGATCCGGAAGCGCTGGATGACCTGCGGTCCCGTATCGCCGACGCGAACGCGCTCATTGCGAAGCGGACCCATTGACGGGCCGACGAATAATGACGTCGGCCCGTTTGACCGTGCGGTCGGCTGCTGGCTAAGCAGCTCATCTCGCTCCGGTCCTTCGACCACGACGACATGCTCGCCGCGTTCGAGGTGGTCCAGGGCGACGGGCTCGAGCCTGTGATCCGAGACTTCCTCGCGCGGCCCGGGGTCGCCTACCTACATGCCCACTACGCCGGGCCGGGCTGCTACGCGGCCCTGATCGAGCGGGGCTGATCGGCACCGAAGCGTCGAGGCGGCAGTGACCGATCGGCAAGATGCCCAGCGACGACGCCGACCTTGACCGTGCTACGTGGTTCTCGTGCCCTCGCGACGGGGAGACGGGTCACCATGAGCAAGGTGCGGACGCTCCCTCCCGAGGAGAGAACGTCTCGAGCGGCCCTGCCGGCCGCGCAGCGGGTCGCGCCCCTCGCCTACCGGGTCGATGATGCGGCCGCGACCATCGGCGTGTCGGACACGAAGGTGTGGGGCCTGATCCGGGAGGGCCGTCTCCCGGCCAGGCGCCTCCGGCCTCACCTCGAGGCCATCGCGTGACGTCCCCACAGCCGTCGCCGTTCGATCCATGGGGCTTCATCGACGAGTATGCGGAGCCGGGCGGCGGGGCCAGGCGCGGCGCCCGGGGGGGGGAAGCCGTGGCGGCGCCCCCCCGAGCCC
>CAXUCF010000390.1:1119-3746 GCA_964249275.1 uncultured Lichenihabitans sp. | reverse complement strand
GGCGAGCGCCGCACACGGCCGCGGAGTATGCCCGAATGGCACAGGTTGAGATGAGACCCTCGTGAGCACAGCGGCGCTTCTTAACATAGTCTAGGAATTGACGAATATGTCACGGATGCAGCATGACCCGGCTTTATAAGCTCGCCAATGGCCTCCTCGTCCCTGTTCCACAAGGCCAACTCGCCAGCGAGGACATGATCGAGGGCTGGGTCGCCGAACAGCCCTCCCTTCTGGGTCTCGACATCCTGGTGATCGGCAGGCAGGTCATCACCGACTTCGGCGGTAGGATCGACCTGCTCGGCGTTGATGCCGAGGGCAGCCTCTCGATAATAGAGCTAAAGCGGGATCGGACACCGCGCGATATCGTTGCCCAGGTGCTCGACTATGCGAGCTGGGTGCAGTCGCTCTCTACGCCGCAGATCTACGAGCGAGCGCAGAGCTATCTCAGCCGGAGCCTTGCCAGCGCCTTCTCGGAGCGCTTTGGCGCGAGCCCGCCCGAGCGGCTGAACCAAAGTCACTCCGTTGTAATCGTGGCGAGTGCGCTGGATCCGTCCTCGCAACGCATCGTCCGCTACCTGTCTGAGACGCACGGCATCGCCATTAATACCGCCTTTTTCACAGTGTTCGAGGAAGCCGGCCAGACGCTGCTGACGACCGACTGGCTTCTTGATCAGCAGGAGGTCGCGGTCAGGTCGGAAGCCAAGGTTCAAGCGCCCTGGCAGGGCCTCTGGTACGTCAACGCCGGCGAGGGTGAGCACCGGTCGTGGGAAGATATGCGGCGATATGGCTTCGTGGCGGCCGGCGGTGGTGAAAAGTGGTCGGGCCCGCTTCGACGGCTGAGCGTCGGCGATCCAATCGCAGTCTATCAGAAGGGGGCGGGATACGTGGGATACGGCAAGGTCGCAGCCCCGGTCGTAATGGCATGCGACTTTATCACGAAGAGCGGACCATTGCTGGAACAGCTGCTGGCACAGCCGAATTTCGCACACGACCATGATGATTCCGACCGGGCCGAATATGCCGTCGGCGTCGACTGGATAAAGACAGTGCCCATCGCTGAGGCGATCAAGTTCGATGGCATGTTCGCTAACCAGAATATCGTCTGCAAGTTGCGCGAGCCGCGGACAATCGAAGTGCTCAAAGATCGCCTCAGTATTGCAATTGATTAGTACTGGGTCTGCGCGGGTCTACGTAGTCCGTAGGCCACGCGACAGGATGTAAGATGGAAGCCGGAGCAACCGGTCTCGATCCTCGTGGCATAGACCCGGGCTCTCTCGGGACCGGAACGATCGGCAATGTAGCTGTAAAGCAGGAGCAGACCCTGCCTCGCCTTGAGTGAGTCGCTGGCGCTACGATCTACGTCCGGCCGCGTTCAGGCGTTAGGCATGCAGGCCATCGAGGGCGGCAGGGAAACGCCGTCAACCTGATGTCGTTCGTGTCGGTGTCCGTCCTGCCGGGGAGCCTTACTTCCTCGTGATGGGAAGTTTGCGCGGCCGCAGGCCGGGACGGAAGGGAGACCAGGCGATGGCTGACGAGCGCTCGCCCGCCTGCGCCGCGGGATGACGCGGCAGGAGGTCCGCCTGTGGGTTCACCTCCGCGCCTTGCGTCCGCAAGGCTATCGTTTCCGGCGGCAGGTGCCGGCCGATCCCTCCATCCTCGATTTCGCCTGCCTGCGGGCCTGCTTCGTCGTCGAGGTGGAGGGCGAGCACCATGGCCTCGACGTTCGGCGCCGGCACGACGCGCGGCGCGGCACTGCGCGCTTTCGGGTTCACAAGGTTGCATTCTGGAATCACCAGGTCGACACCAACATCGAGGGCGTGGTCGAGACCGTGCTTGCGGTCGCGCGCCCGGCCCTCGACGGCTACGCGGCCAGGGCGCCTCGTCGGGCTTCGCCCCATCCGTCTCGGCCATCGGCCGAGCCACCTTCCCTTCACGGGGAAGGAGGGGTGCGCGAAGCGCGGTGCTCGACACTGTCGACGTGACAGGCGAACCTGGGATCCGCCTCCTTCCCCGTGAGGGGAAGGTGGATCGGGCGAAGCCCGAGACGGATGGGGCAGGAAGCGCGGAACGCCTCCCTCCCGACCGGGTCAGTGCGCGTCGAGCGGCGGCGCCTCGAGCTCGCTGATGATGACGCCGTGGCCGATGACGGAGGTATGGTATTCGACGACGGCGCGACGTAGGCCGACGATCTGATCGCGCGTCTGCTTGTGCTCGGCAGCTTGCCGCGCTTCGAGGGCCACCAGGTCCGAGGCGACGTCCGCACGGAGCGAGTGCATGTCGGACTTCACCTCGGCGCGCATCTCCGCCATGTCGGCCCGCATATCGCGAAGCAGTTGCAGGACGAGGCTCTCAGGTTCGGGGCTCATGGAGGCAATCTATCCATGTTCTCGCGGTTGCGCCACACGGTCCGGATAAACGGCGCGCCCGGACAGTTATGTCCCCGCGACCTCCTCGTCGGCGAATAAGGCCGCTGCCGTCGCGTCCCCGGTTGCATGCCGCTCCGCCGGCTTGCCGCGCCCGGTGACGGTTCCAGGGCACGAGCTGTCTGCGACCTGCCGTTCCGCTCCCGCCCACCTCCGATCATGCTGCGGACTCGGCCGAACGTCCGCGTCGGGTCGAGCGTGGTC
>CAXUCF010000390.1:0-1109 GCA_964249275.1 uncultured Lichenihabitans sp. | reverse complement strand
GGTCCCTGCGGACGAGGTTCACCGCGACCCTGCTCCCTCGCCGTCCCCGGCTCACCCGCCCTGGTTAAGCCCCGACCGCAGTGGATGCCGCGATCGATGAGCCAAGGTCGGAGGCCAAGTGGAAGGCGCCGGAAAGGGATATTGCCCCCTCGTCACATTAGATTCTCCACCGACGCGATCAATCTCGCGATGTCTTCGTCGCGCGACAGGCGGTGGTCGCCGTCCTTGACGAGCGTGATGCTGACGGGATCGGCCGCGAGATGCTCGACGAGCCGCATGGCGTGCTGCCAGGGCACGTCGGGGTCCTGCATGCCCTGCAGGATATGGACCGGGCCGTGAGCCCGCACGACGCCGCCGAGCAGGAGGTGCCGGCGCCCATCCTCGATCAGCGCCCGGGTGATCGGATAGGGTCCGGACCCGTAGGGGCTGGGCCGCATCCAGCGGCCGGTCTCGTCGATCTCGCGCCGCACCTCGGGGCCGAACCGCGCCCACATCAGCGCCTCCGTGAAGTCCACCGCCGGGGCAATCAGCACGAGGCCGGCGATGCGCTCGGCTTCCCCCGCCGCGGCCAGGGCGCGCGCCGCTAGTAGCGCGATCCAGGCCCCCATGGAGGATCCGACCAGGATCTGAGGCCCCCGGCTCGCGGCCCGGAGGACGCCGAGCGCGTCGGCGAGCCAGAGCCCGACCGTGCCGTCCTCGAAGCGCCCCTCGGACGCGCCATGGCCCGAATAGTCGAAGCGCAGCATGGCGCGGCCCCGGGCCTCGGCCCAAGCGTCGAGCGCCGCGGCCTTGCTCGAGGTCAGGTCGGACTAGAAGCCGCCGACCCAGACCACGCCCGGCCGCGCAGGTCCTTCGGCGGCGGGCCGGGCCACGACGGCCAGCCGGCGCGGGCCGTGCTGGTCCCCTAGCTCCAGCATTGTCGGCTGATGATCGTGTGGCATAGTCAAGGCATGTCATCCGCAAAGGTCGACCCATGCCGAACAGACACTGCAGCGCCTGATGCCGCAAGTCTCCGCCCCGCCCTCGATCGCTTCGCCGCGGTCGCTCGCCGGCCAGACCGTGCTGCAGATCATCCCGTCGCTCGAGGCAGGCGGCGCCGAGCGCACCAC
>CAXUCF010000389.1:570-3751 GCA_964249275.1 uncultured Lichenihabitans sp. | reverse complement strand
GCTCCGGTCTCGGCGTGGCGACCGGTTTCTCGGGTCACGGCTTCGGCATCGGCCCGGCGGCCGGCCGGCTCGCCGCCGACCTCGCCACCGGGGCCGCACCCGTCGTCGACCCGCACGACTTCCGCCTGTCGCGCTTCAGCGACGGTTCCCGACCGAGGCCCATCGCGGGCATCTGAACGCCACGATCAGAAGGAGCGATGCCCATGAGCGAGGATCACGACGAAACCGGCCGCGCGGTGGCCCGAGGTCCGAGCCGGCGGCAGTTGCTGGCGTTCGGCGCCGCAGCCGGCGCCCTTGCCTGGCGCGGGCCGACGGCCGGCTGGATGTCGGTCGCGCGGGCCGCGACGCCGCCCGCGAAGCCCAAGGGCCAGGCCGTCATCGGCCTGTCGCAGGAGCCGACGGTGTTCCAGCCACTCAAGCTGCATATCGAGGTCGACGAAGCGGTCTACATGAACCTGTTCGGCACGCTGTGGCGCTCGGACCCGGAGGGCAACTTCCTGCCCGATCTCGCGGCCGAGATCCCAACGATCGAGAACGGCGGCGTGTCGGCCGACGGCCTGCGCTGGCGCGTCAAGCTGCGCCCCGATGTCAAGTGGCACGACGGCACGCCCTTCACGGCCGAGGACGTCAAGTACAACCTCGACCTCCTGGTGGATCCGAAGTTCCTGTCGGGGCGCCGCGCCGGCCACGACCTCGTGCGCGACATCACGGTCGTCAGCCCCACCGAGATCACCTGGCGGATGGAACGCGCCTATGCGCCCTATCCGGCGATCCTGTCCTGGACATGGTTCGGGCCGAAACACATCCTCGCGGGGGAGGCGGACATCAACAATCCAGCCTTCGCCCGGCACCCGATCGGCACAGGTCCGTTCAGATGGGTCGAGCGCGTGCCGGGCGATCACATCACGCTCGGCGCCTACGAGGGCTACCACGGCCCGGGGCCATACCTCGAACGGCTCGTCATCAAATACGTCCCCGACCTGACGGTGCTCTACACCCAGTTCCAGACCGGCGACATCGACTATATCGGCCTGCAGGGCATCACGCCCGACCATTACGACGAAGCCAAGGCCCTGGCCGGCCGGACCGTGCTGCCGGCCCCCAAGGCGACGATCGAGAACATCGCCTTGAACACCGGCCTGCCGGTCTTCAAGGACAGGGCGGTGCGCGAGGCGCTCTACCTTGCGATGGACAAGAAGAGCATCATCGAGCAGATCTACTACGGCCTGCCGACGCCCACCGAATCCTACCTGCCCATGCAGTCCTGGGCCTACAACCCCGACCTGCCGAAGGGGAGCTACGACCCCGACAAGGCCAGGGCCATGCTCGACGCGGCGGGCTGGACGCCGGGGCCGGACGGCGTGCGGACGAAGGACGGCGTGCGGCTGGAGTTCACCAATTCCACCACGGCCGGCAACCACGTCCGCGAGCAGGCCCAGCAACTCCTCCAGCAGAACTGGATGGAGATCGGCGCCAGGATGAGCATCTCCAACCTGCCGCCCGCCGTCATGTGGGGCGATTACTGGATGCTGTCGAAGTTCGAGAGCGCCATGGTGGGCATCGACTTCATGGTGGGTCCCGACCCCGACGCCACCGACTATTTCTCCAGCCGCGCCACCGCGGCCAAGGGTGGCGGCGGCCAGAATACCACCCAATACGTGAACCCCGACGCCGACGCGCTCCTCGGGCAGGGTGCCTCCACGGTCGATCGGGGCGCCCGCAAGGCCGCCTATCTCAAGCTGCAGGAGCTGACACGCCGCGATCTTCCCTATCTGCCCATCTTCCAATACGCCATGGTCCAGGGGGTGAAGACGGGGCTCGAAGGTTTCGTGCCCAATATCAACACGCAGGAGAACTGCTGGAACGCCAGCGCGTGGTACTGGGCATGAAGCAGATCCTCATGGATCCGCCGACGCTCAGGATACCGAGCGGCATGGAATTCGCCATGGAACGCGAAATCGACCATCGCATTGGGCGGCAAGGCTGCCGGGGCGCCGGTGAGGTGAAGCAGGGGCCGCCATGGCGCGATTTCTGATAGGCCGCGCGCTCCAGAGCCTCGTGCTGCTGGTCATCGTGTCGATGATCGGTTTCGCGGTACTGCATCTGGCACCCGGCGGTCCCCTGGCGCAGTTCGCCCTGGTGCCCGGCATGAGCCAGGAGCAGATGGCGCGGATCGCCCACGAGATGGGCCTCGACCGGCCGCTTCCGGTGCAATACTGGCAATGGTCCAGCCGCCTCCTGCTCGGCGACTGGGGCCATTCCTACCGCGACACGGAGCCGGTGCTGGCCGTCATCGCGGCACGGCTGCCCGCCACCCTGGAACTCATGATCACGGCCATTTCCATCGCGGTCGCGACCGGGATGACGATGGGAGTGCTGGCCGCCATGCGGCGGCACTCCGTCTTCGATACTTTGGCCACGGCGGGCGCCATGGTGGCCCTGTCGACCCCGACCTTCTGGTTCGGCCTCGTGACCATTTACCTGTTCTCGGTCAGGCTCGGCTGGCTGCCGGCCGGCAGTCGCTCGGTCGTGGGCAATGGCTCGGTGCTCGACTACCTGCATCACCTGATCGCGCCGGCCCTCGTTCTGGCCCTGGTCGAAGTGGCGGTATGGAGCCGCTACATGCGCTCCTCCATGCTCGACGTCATCGACCAGGACTTCGTCCGGACGGCCCGCGCCAAGGGACTGCCCGAGCGGCGCGTGATCGTGCATCACGTGTTGCGCAACGCGCTCCTGCCCATGATCACGCTGGCCGGGCTCGAGCTGCCGGCGCTGCTCGGCGGCGCGCTCGTCACCGAGACGGTCTTCACCTGGCCCGGCATGGGGCGGCTCTTCCTGGATTCGCTCGGCTACCGCGACTACCCGGTGGTGATGGGCATCCTGATGGTATCGGCCCTGCTGGTGCTCCTGGGCAGCCTGGTGGCCGACATGCTCGGCGCCGTCGCCGACCCGCGCATCCGGCTGGAGTGAGAGATCATGCCATGACCGAGACGGTCGGCACCGCCGCGGCGACGCGCCTCTCGGCCCGGATGCCCGGCCTCGCCCGCGCCGACCTCGCCCGGCCGCGCCGTCGGGCGCTGGCCCGCTTCCTCCGCCACCGGCTCGCCACCATCGGGCTCGCCGCCATCGCGTTCATGGGGCTGGCGTGCTGGGTCGGCCCGCTGCTCATCCCCTTCGACCA
>CAXUCF010000389.1:0-391 GCA_964249275.1 uncultured Lichenihabitans sp. | reverse complement strand
GGGACCTCACCTGTTCGGTACCGACCAGCTCGGTCGCGACCTCCTGGTGCGGCTGCTCATGGCGGGACGGATCTCGCTCGCCATCGGCTTCGCCGCCATGCTGCTCTCGACCCTGATCGGCACCGCTGTGGGCATCGTGGCGGGCTATTACGGCGGGATCCTCGGGGCGGCGCTGATGCGGTTCGTCGACGCCGTGCTGTGCTTCCCGTCCGTGTTCCTGCTGCTGGCGCTCGCGGCCTTCATCCAGCCCAGCATCGTCACCATCACGTTGATCATCGCGATAACGGGCTGGATGGAGGTGGCGCGCGTGGTGCAGGCGCAGATCCGGTCTCTCAAGGGGCGCGACTTCACCCTCGCGGCCGAACTCATGGGAGCGTCCGGGCGCTACATC
>CAXUCF010000388.1:0-3765 GCA_964249275.1 uncultured Lichenihabitans sp. | reverse complement strand
CGGCTTGGCTCTGGTGATACCGCTTTTCATAGTCGACTGGGGAGCGATAGCCGAGCCCTGAGTGCAGGCGCGTTTGGTTGTAGAAGCTCTCGATGTAAGTGAAACAGGCCGTGCGAGCTTCTGCCGGAGAGGCAAACGAGCGCCGGCTCAGGAGTTCGCATTCCAGGGTCGAGAAGAAGCTCTCGGCCATGGCATTATCGTATGCGTCACCGACAGATCCCATCGAAGGCCGTACACCGGCTTCTTTACAACGGTTGCCGAACGCCAGAGACGTATATTGACAACCTCTGTCGGAGTGGTGGATGACCGCCATGGGTCGGCGCTGGCCGATGGCCATGTTCAAGGCGTCCAGGATCAGCGTGGTCCGAAGGTGGTTGACCATCGACCAGCCCACGATTTTGCGGCTGAAGACGTCGAGCACGACCGCAAGGTACAGAAATCCGCTCAGGGTTGGTATATACGTGATATCGGCGACCCAGAGTTGATCCGGCGCGTCAGCCTTGAAGTTGCGGTCAACCAGGTCCAGGGCGGGTGCGGCTTGCCGATCGCGCCTTGTCGTCACTGGCCCGCCCTTGCGGTGACAGGCTCCTGCGAGCCCGGCCGCTCGCATGAGCCTGGCAATGCGCTTGCGGCCATGCCGTTGCCCTTGGAGCTTCAACTCGGCATGGATGCGGGGCACCCCGTAGGTGCACAGAGACGCGTTATGGATGGTTCGCACACGCTCAAGTAGCGCGTCGTCCGCTCTGCTGCGAGCGGACGCAGGTCGATCGCGCCAGGCATAGAACCCGGCTTTCGACACGCCGAGCACGCGCGCCATGACCGACACGGGGAAGAGAGCCTGGTTCGCGCTCATGAATTCGAAGAGCCCGACGGTACGGCGCCGGTCTCCCTTGCGAACCAGGCCGCCGCTCGAGAGAGGATGTCGCGCTCCAGGCGCAGCTGCTTGTTCTCGCGCCGGAGGCGCATGAGTTCGTCGCGCTCGGCGCACGCCAGGACATTGTCAGCGGCGGCAGGCTTCGCCTCGCGGCGACCTTCCCGTCGATCGGCCTCGGCAACCCAGTTTCGGATGGCTTGGCGGGACGGCTCGAACTCGCGAGCAAGGTCGGCGGGATCGCGACCGGCGCGAACCAAGTCGACGATCTGTTGCCGGAACTCCGGCGCGTAAGCTGGACGGGTTTTGGGCATCGGCGAACACCTCGTGCGTAAGCACTATCAGAGTCCACCGAGACGGGTGAATCCCAATGTATGATAAGGAGCCGTATGTCGCCGAGGCCATCGATAAGCTCGACGGGTTCTTCAAACGGTGGCTCAAGCCAACCCAATAAGCTGGACTGAGTTGGTTGGCGGTCAAGGTGCCATTTAGGCCGGAGAACCGTGCCAATCAGCGTTGAAAGTTACACCCGGCGCAGTCTCACGGGCGTTCCATCAAACCGGGGTTTGTTGGACAGGGATCGCGCCAGTGGTTGGCGAAGCGCGAACTGCTTCCCAAGGTGGCCTGGCTTACCTATCCCGCGGCCGGATCACGCGGTTTAGAGCCGCCACGTCCCGCCCGCGCATAGCGCCGTGGTGGACGGCCCATCACCCGCTTGAAGGCCGTGTTGAAGGCCTTTTCAGATTCGTATCCCAGCGCGGGGGCAACCTGCGCGATGGTATCTCCGGCTTCGATCAGCCGCTCGGCTGCCAGCATCATGCGCCAGCGGGTGAGATAGGCGATCGGCGTCTCGCCGACCCGCTGCTTGAACAGCACCGCAAACGAGGACCGCGACATGCCGGCGCGCCTCGCCAGCGTGTCGAGCGTCCAGCGATGCGCCGGATCGGCGTGCATCGCGCCAATTGCCGCGCCGAGCCGCGGGTCGGCCAGCGCGTAGAACCAGCCGATCTCATTGCCCGTCCGCCCGGACAAATGCAGCCGGAGCGCCTGGAGCAGCATGAAGTGGGCGAGGTGGTGCGCGGCGAGCGACGCGCCGGGCCTGCCCTCGCGCAACTCGACCATCATGCGCTCGATGGACCAGCGCAGCGCCGCCTGGTCTCCCGCCGCGCGGATGTGGACCGCGGGCGGGAGCGCCCCGAGTAGCGCCGACGCCTTGCGTCCGTCCACGTCGAAGCGGGTGCCGACCAGCATGGCGTCGCCCCCGCCGCCTAGCGTCAGCACCTCGCCAAGTCGCGCACGGCCAAGCACGTCACCAGCCAGGACCGGCGTGACCGCGAGATCGCTGGCGAGCGTGAACGAACGGCCGCTCGGCAGCACAAAGCAATCTCCGGCCAACAGCCGGGCCGGGTCGTCGATGCCGTCCAACCGCAACCAACACGCGCCGGTGATCACCGCATAGCATTTGATTGTGCCGGGCCGGTTCTCGAAGCGGAGCGCCCACGCGCCGCCCATATCGAGCCCCGCGGTGGTACAGCTCTTCGGCTTTAACAGCGCGAGCACATCGGAGAGCGGGTCCATATACCTCCCGGACGATCGCGAACCAATCAGCGACGATTGGGAGTAGATGTTCCGGGGACGGCCGTCCATTTCCTCGTCATTAGCAAGTGAGGCACTCAATGATCGTCGTCACCACACCGACCGGCAACATCGGCCGTCACGTCGTCCAGCACCTGCTCGACGCGGGCGAGGCGGTGCGGGTGATCGCGCGCGACCCGGCCAAGTTGCCGCCCGCCGTCCGCGACCGGGTCGAGGTGGTCCAGGGCTCCCACGGCGACGCAGGCGTGGTCGATCGCGCCTTCGACGGCGCAGAAGCCGTGTTCTGGCTCGCCCCGCCCGATTGGTCGAGGCCTCCCGAGGCGGGCACGGTCGATCTCGCCCGGGTCGGCGCGGAGGCGATCCGACGGCGCCGCGTCGGCCGCGTGGTCGCGGTCACGACACTGGGGCGGGACACACCCTGGCAGGACCGGGCCGGCATGGCGACCTGCTCGATCCGCGGCGTCGACGTTCTCCGTTCGACTGGCGTCTCGCTCCGCGGGCTCGCGTTGCCGGCCTTCATGGACAATGCGCTCATACAGGTGGACGCGATTAGGCAGGCGCGCATGATGGGGCCGATCGACCCGGACAGGAAGCTGCCGCACACCGCGGCCCGCGACAGCGGCATAGTTGCGGCGCGGCTGTTGCTTGATCGGTCCTGGTCAGGGCAGGAGGACGTGCCGGTCCTCGGGCCGGAAGAGTTGTCCTATGCCGATCTTGCCGCCATTATCTCGGAGGTCATCGGCCGCGAAGTGCGCTATGAACAGATGTCGTTCGACCAGCTCGCGGCGCAGCTAGTGCTCTGACGCAGACAGAGGG
The DNA here is from genome assembly GCA_964249275.1 of uncultured Lichenihabitans sp. Lineage (GTDB taxonomy): Bacteria > Pseudomonadota > Alphaproteobacteria > Rhizobiales > Beijerinckiaceae > Lichenihabitans. The sequence continues at coordinate 482 of CAXUCF010000388.1, read as the reverse complement.
TTCACTACGGGCGTGAGATATGCGAGTCTGGGCGCATGTCTCAGACTGTGTCCCTCGTTCTGTCGCCGCAGACCCGCCGAGCCCTCGCTGTGGCTCGACGGGGCCTTTGCCCTGGCGCGGACCATCACCACGTCGGCGCCCTCAACGGTGAACACCAAGCGCCGCAAGCTGGAGCGCTCCCTCGGCGACATCCTCGCCGCCCAGGCCACCTGCGATCTGGCGCGCGACATCCAGAACCGCATGCGCCGCGCCCGTGACCAACTCCTGACCTTCGCGTCCTTCCCCGGACGGGTCGAAGCGACAAACAACGCCTGCGAGCGCGACCTCCGCCCCGCGGTGATCCAGCGCAAGAACACCAACGGCTATCGTGCGATGTGGTCCGCCAAGGGCGAAGCCGCCGTGCGCACCGTGGTGGCCACCGCGCGCATGACCTCCGGCGCCGGCACGTTCAGCACCGTGCTGGGCACCATCGGCGCCTGACG
>CAXUCF010000387.1:0-3780 GCA_964249275.1 uncultured Lichenihabitans sp. | reverse complement strand
CTGCTCTACGGCGGCGCCGAACTCTTCGCCCGCCAGGTCGGCGCCATCACGGGCGGCCGCTTCCACATCGATGTCTTCCCGCCCGGCGACATCGTGCCGGGTCTCGGCGCGCTCGACGCCGTGCAGGCCGGCACCGTGGAGGCCTGCCAGACCGAGCTCGACTACGGCTACAGCAAGGACCCCGCCTTCGCCCTGCCGACGGCCTTCCCGTTCGGCATGAACGCGCGCGAGCAGACCGCCTACGCGATTCAGGGCGGCGGCATCGACGCCACCAACGCGCTGCTGGCCGACTATGGGGCCATCGCTTATCCGGCCGGCAACACCGGCGCGCAGATGGGCGGCTTTTTCCGACGCGAGATCAGGTCCGCCGGCGACCTCGCGGGGCTGAAGATCCGCGCCGGCGGCCTCGCCGGCCGGGTGCTGCAGAAGCTCGGCGCCGTGCCGGCCCAGACGCCGCGGGGCGAGATCGTGTCGTCGCTCGGCGCCGGCACGCTCGACGGCGTCACCTGGGTCGGCCCATACGACGACGCGCGGATCGACGAGGGCGGCAAGCTGCAGAAGGTCGCGCCCTATTACTACTATCCGGGTTGGTGGCGCGGCGGCTCGATGATCCACGTCGCCTTCAACAAGGCGAAGCACGACGCCCTCAAGGAGGAATTCAAGGCGGCGCTGAAGACCGCGGCGCTGTCGACTTACGCTCAGGTCCTGGCCTCCTACGACGCCGCCAACCCCGCTGCCCTGAAGAAGCTCGTCATCGGCGGGGCGGAACTGCGCGCCTTCCCGCAGGACCTGCTGGAAGCGGCGTTCAAGGCCTCGGGCGAGGTCTACAAGGAGATCTCGGACGCCAACCCGCGCTTCAAGGCGATGCTCGATGCCGCCACGGCGTTCCGCGCCGACCAGTACCTGTGGTGGCAGGTCAGCGAATATACGTTCGACAACTTCATGATCCGCCAGCGCGCGCGCGGCTGACGGGATCGGCCGCCCACGGGCACGGGCAGCCTTCCCCTCGCGATCGGATGCGGCGGCTCACTGGCGCATCAGCACGCCGCCGATGGCGTGCACGACGCCGTTCGACTGGGACACGTCGGCGATCTCCACGACGGCACCGCCGCCCGTCTCGTCGACGAGCGCGACCGATGCTCACGTCCGGCTTCCGGCCCGCGTCGCTCGCCCGTGGCCGATGACGGACCGGCCGCCCTTGTTTCGGGACCGACACCGCTCCATGATCCCGGCCCGTCGCTCGGGAGGCATCGATGTCGGATTATACCTTGGCCATCGGCACCCACGACCCGCACGGGTTCTCGGCCGCGGGCGATGCGGACGCCATCCGCTACGTCGTCGGCTACATCGAGGCGCGGCACGCGAGCGAGCTCGCCGACAAGCCCGAGGAGGTCGTGACGTTGATGGGCGCGGACGGCCGCGTGACGCGCCCGAGCGAGCGCATCGACGAGTTCGTCGAACGCCTTCCCGGCGAGCACCCCGGCATCGATCCGACGACGTTCCGGCCGGGCGACTCCAATTCGCCCGACTGCAACGGGGATTGAAGCGTCGCCCGTCCCCGTCGAACGGCTGGGCCGCGACGGGAGTGACCTCGGCACCGCGGCGGAAGGCTGGGCCCGGGCGTTCAACGACTGGCATGTCCGCGAACCGCGCGGCTCCTCCCCGGAAACCGGGTCGTCACCCCCGTCTCTCGGGTGCCTGCCGTCATCTGGTCAGTCGGACAGGCTGTGTGACAGGATGTCCTGCGGCGTGAGGCCGGCGGGTTCGATGTCGTCCTCGGCGTCGTAGCTGGACGGGGGGGCCTCGGCGGCCTGGGCGACGCCGTCCATGTAGCGGCCCCACACGTCGTCGATGGCGCCCTCGCCCACGATGGCGCCGGCTTCGAGCAGGACGGCGCGGTTGCAGTAGGTTTGCAGCGAGGCGAGGTCGTGGGACGCCAGCACCAGGATCTTGGCGCTGCCCAGCATGGCGTCGAGCCGCGCCTTGGCGCGCGCCCCGAAAGCCGCGTCGCCGAACGAGATCATCTCGTCGAACAGCAGGATGTCGGGGTGGCGCGTCGTCGAGGTCGCGAAGGCCAGCCGCATGCGCATGCCCGACGAATAGGTCCGCATCGGAAGGTGCAGGTAGGGGCCGAGCTCCGAAAACTCCGCCACGTTGGGGATGGCGCGCCGCGCCTCCTTCAGCGACATGCCCAGGAACACGCCGCGCTGGATGATGTTGTCGGCCCCCGTCAGCTCCGGGTCCATCCCCATCTCCAGGTCGATCAGCGACGACACGGTGCCGTGGATGTCGGCGCGGCCGCCCGACGGCTCGTAGGAGCCGGCGAACACGCGCAGCAGCGTCGACTTGCCCGCCCCGTTGTGGCCGATCAGCCCGAGCCGGTCGCCGGGCCGCAGCGACAGGTCGAGGTGGCGCAGCGCCTTCACGGTGACGACGTCGCGCCCGTCCGCCTCGACCTGGCCGCCGACGCGCCGGATCAGCGACGTCTTCAGCGACCGGCCCTTGGAGTTGAAGATGGGGATCTCGACCGAAGCGTCGACGAGGTCGATGGAAGCCACGTCAGCGGTCTCCGCTCACAGCCAGTAGACGATGCGGGCCCGGAACCGGGCGAAGCACGGCCAGGCCACCAGGCTCAGCACGCCGAGCGCCACCGCGACCGTGAGGTAGGTGTCGGGCGCCGGCACGCGCCCGAGCAGCGGCTCCGACACGACCCGCAGAAAGGCCGCGAAGGGGTTCAGCACCTCGACATAGACCGCGTTGGGGCCGAGCTGCTCGACGTGCCACATGATGGGCGTCACGAAGAAGGCGAGCTGCAGCAGGTTGCCCACGATCTGCGGCATGTCGCGGAAGCGGGTGCACAGCAGCGCCAGGCTGACGGAGGCCAGAAACACGCCGGCCAGCACCAGGGCGAGGCCGGGCAGGGCCAGAAGCGCCACCGGGCTCGGCGCGTAGCCGAACAGGATGAACACCAGCGGCACGATGATGACGTTGTGGCCGAGCGCCATGACGTTGCGCATCAGCACCCGCATGATGAAGGTCGACTTCGGCAGGGCTTCCTGGCGCAGGTAGGGCGAAGCCTCGATGAAGGCCTGGCAGCTTTCCGAGATGGACGTCTGGATGAACGTCCACACGATCATGTTGACCGCGAGGTAGGGGATGTAGTCATGGAGGCTCTGGTGGAACAGGCCCCCGTAGACGGCTCCGATGCCGGCCACGAAAAACCCCATGCTGAGCGTGATCCAGAACTGCCCGAACCGCGACCGCTTGTAGCGCAGGCGGATGTCGCTCACCCCGAGCAGCGCCCACACGTGCCAGCCCTTGAAGCAGCGCACGAGGTCCTGCCCCGCCAGCCGCCACTCCCGGACCCAGGTCCGCTCGCGCACCCGCACGGGCTGGAACGCCGGCAAGGCTTCGGTACTGCGCATCCTGGCTCCGCGAACGAGGTCGACCCGACGACCGGGCGGGCCCATGGAACGCGACCCTGTATCGGACCCGCGACGACACCGTCAAGACGACGAAATCCAGGGGGCCGACGGCGTCGAGGCCGCCCTCTTCGCGGTAGAATGGGCCGAAATCAAGGAGCCGCGGTCAGAACAGGCGCCCGCCGTTCGGGACCTCACGGGCCGGGACGGCGAGGACGATCTCGCCGTCGGCGTCCGGAAAGCCGAGGGTGAGCACCTCGGACATGAAGGGGCCGATCTGCCGCGGCTTGAAGTTCACCACGGCGCAGACCTGGCGGCCGACGAGCCCGGCCGGGTCGTAGTGCCGGGTGATCTGCGC
>CAXUCF010000386.1:0-3784 GCA_964249275.1 uncultured Lichenihabitans sp. | reverse complement strand
GGCCCCGATGGTGAACGCCATGGCGCCGAAGGCCCCGATCGGCGCCACATGGACGATGAGCGCGATGATGCGGAAGAACATCCTGCCGGCCGCGTCGATCGCCGACGCGATGCGCTCGCCGACGGTGCCGAGCCGCGACACGGCGATGCCGCTCAGGATGGCGATCAGCAGCACCTGCAGGAGGTCGCCCTTGGCGAAGGCGTCGAAGAAGCTCGTCGGGATGATGGCCATCAGATGCGACACCACGCTGTCGCCCTTGGCGGCCGTGATGAAATTGGCCACGGATTTCGGGTCGAGCTTTGCGGGATCGATATTGAAGCCCGCGCCCGGGTGCGCGATCTCGGCCACGATGAGCCCGACCGCCAGCGCCAGCGTCGAGACGACCTCGAAGTAGACGATGGCCTTGACGCCGACCCGGCCGACGCGGCCGAGATCGCCCATCGTGGCGATGCCGTGCACCACCGTGCAGAAGATGACCGGCGCGATCATCATCCGGATGAGGTTCACGAAAGCGTCCCCGAGGGGCTTCATGGCGGCGCCGGTCTCCGGCGCGAAGGTGCCCAGCAAGACGCCGATCACGATGGCGATCAGCACCTGCACGTAGAGCAGCCTGTACCAGGGGCGGCGCGCCGCCGCGGTCAACAGGCGCGGGTCGTCCGCATTCATGGTTGGTTTCCCCCGATTTCGCCGAAGCGTAGCCGGGGCGCTGGAGGCTGGGAAGGATTTTTGGCGATCCTCGACCAATTCCAGGGACGGCTTGACGTCGCGCGTGCTGCCGCGGCCTCCATCGCCTCGGCACGCTCCAATGCCAACGATCCTGGCCGAACTTTTCGGGTAGCACGGTTCCCGTGTTTCCGGATCCGTTCCGCATCGTTATGGTGCCGCTTCTCGCTTTTCGATGCTTCGATGCCCGCCTTGCCAGACCCACGCCGCACCAACGTCGCCGGATTCCGCCCTGCACCCGGCAGCCCACCGGTCGAATGGTTGGCGGCGGACGGGATGGTGGCCTATCCCGAGGCGGTTGCGGCCATGGAGAGCTACGTGGCCTGCATGGTCGCGGGCGCGGCGCCGGAGCGCGTCTGGCTCGTCGAACACCCGCCGCTCTACACGGCCGGAACGTCGGCGCGCGACGCGGACCTGCTGGCGGCGCGCTTCCCGGTGCACCGCACGGGGCGCGGCGGTCAATATACCTATCACGGGCCGGGGCAGCGGGTGGCCTACGTCATGCTCGACCTCAACCGTCGGAGACGCGACGTGCGGGCCTTCGTGGCGGCGCTCGAAAGCTGGATCATTTGCACGCTAGCGGAACTCAACGTCCGGGGTGAGCGGCGGGAGGATCGCGTCGGCGTCTGGGTGGCGCGGCCCGACAAGGCGCCCGCACGCGACGGCTCGCCGGCCGAGGACAAGGTCGCGGCCATCGGGATCCGGCTCCGGCGCTGGGTCAGCTATCACGGGATCGCGGTCAACGTGGATCCCGACCTCGATCATTTCGGCGGGATCGTGCCTTGCGGGATCGTTTCGGCGCAGCACGGCGTGACGAGCCTCGCGGATCTCGGCCGCATCATCACGATGCCCGAGTTCGACATGCTGCTGCGTCGGGCCTTCGAAGAGGTGTTCGGCCCGACGATGTCGGCCGGTTGATCGAACGCAAGCCGAAGTGCCGCTTGCGCTCGCCAGGAACTTCGCGCTTTCATCCTCGTTGGCCGCGGTGAAAGATAGGGCATGACCATGAGCGAGAGACCGACCCGCATCGACCCGACCGAAGCCAAGCAGGGCAAGACCGGCCTCGGCGTCCGCTACGTGCTGATCGGCGGCCTGGCCCTCGTCATCGTGATCTTCATCGTCTTGGCTTTCGTACTCAGCCGCACGAGCTGAGCACGCGCATCAGGCCGCCTTGGGCGAGGCTCGCGAGACATCGTCTCCGGCGTCAGGCAACCCGGGCCAGCCCGCCACCGCTCTGGCCCGCACGGCGCCGGGGAACCAAGCCGGAACCTGCTGAGCCTCGTCGAGCACGTTCACCAGGATCGCGAAGCTCGCGGGCGTGCGAGCCTCGTCGACCCGGTCGATCAGCCACGCCGCCTGGGCCTCATCGAGCCGGCCGGTCGGGCGCGAGCTCCAGACCACGTGATCCGTCACGGTTGCGATGAAGAAGGTGGTCCAGGCCTCGTGCCGGGTCAGAGCCGTGCGCTCAAGGTCGAACAAGGCCTCCGCCTCGTCCCGGTCGAGCGAGCCCTCGACGAAAAGATGTTGGTTCAGCGACACCACGTCGGCACGCGAAACGGCCGGACGGGCCATGACGGCGGTGAGTTTGACTGGAGGTGCGACTGTCGAGTAAGCCGGTTGGTCGTTCATCGTATTCGTCCTTCCTGTTGGGAGGAAGATGACTGGACCGAATTGCCGGAAGATGAACATGATTTATCCGGAACTTAGCAAGGTTAAGCCAGGCACAAGCGACAAGGTGTAGGTTTCGTTGCTTTCACGCTTCGTCAACAACGATAGGGCTGGAGTACAGCGGGAATGAGGGTGTGACGCGGCGGCATATCGTTTCGGGATCAAGCTTCGAGCGCGACATCGGCTATGCTCGCGCTGTCGTCGATGGCGATTGGGTATTCGTGTCCGGCACCACCGGTTTCGACTATGCGTCCGGCACCATCGCCGAGGATGTCGTGGCGCAATGCGAGCGCTGCATCGACAATATCGTGGCGGCGCTGGAGGAGGCCGGCTTCTCGCTCGGCGACGTGGTACGGGTCCGCTACATCCTCCCCGATGCTGCGGATTTCGAGCCTTGCTGGCCGGTGCTGCGCGCGCGTTTCGGCCCGGTACGGCCGGCCGCCACGATGATCGCGGCGGGACTCGCCGACCCGCGCATGAAGATCGAGATCGAAGTGACAGGCCGCCGACGGGGGTGACGCCCCGCCGGATCTACGCAGCTGCGCGTTCTCTAGCGACGCCATGCTTCGATCATCGCCGCGGCGAGGCTGCCGAGGTCCGGCGCCACGAGGTCGGGCTGCGGCAGGTTCGGCACGGACAGGACGGCGTTGCCGGGCCGGGTCACGAGGGCGCCGGACCAGCCGAGGCTTTGCGCCCCAGCCGTGTCCCAGACATGCGCCGCCACCATGCACAAGGCCGCGGCAGGGAGGTCCAGGGCCGCCGCGACCTGACGGTAGCAGTCGGGATGCGGCTTCGAGCGGCGCACCGCGTCGACGCTGAACTGCCGCTCGACGCGAGCCGCGACCCCGCTCCGCTCTATCGGGCTCGCTTCGGGGTCTGGTGCCGAGTTGGTCAGCGTCGCCAGCCGGAAGCCCGCCGCCTTCAGGCGGTCCAGCGCGGGCAGCACGTCGGCGTGGGCCGGCATGGCGAGAGTGCGGACCCGGAGTTCGGCCGTGTCGGCGTCGCTTACCGAAACGCCGCGGATTTCGCCCAGCATCCGCAGGATTCCGGCCCCGACCGTGCCGAAGGGCGCATAGCTGCCGCAGAGCGCCATGGCCTCGGAATAGAGCACCAGTTGCGCGAACCACTCGCGCATCGCGCCCCTGTCGCCGAACAGGCGCTCGAACAGCGGCACCAGGGTGTCGATGTCGAGCAGCGTTTCGTTGACGTCGAAGACCAGGACGGTGGGCTTCTGCGAGTCGGTCACGATGGCGGTCTCCCAAATAGGCCTCGTGATGAAGCAGATATTGGCAGATTTGCTGCAGGCGACAGCACAACGCGCGGCACGGACCCCGCGTTGCCGTTCAGGCCGGCTTCGCGCGCGAGCCGAGCCACGACAGGGCACGCCCGTCCC
>CAXUCF010000385.1:1972-3810 GCA_964249275.1 uncultured Lichenihabitans sp. | reverse complement strand
AAAGCCTTGTTGTGCGGCAGCGATGGCTTTGAGCCTGTTCTCGGCGAAGATCTCGCGGATCTCGGTCAGGGGCTCGGCGCTGTCGTGGACGATGGCGAGCATGGTGTTTCGGAGGGCTGCGACAGCGCGCGGGCTTGTTCCGGAACGGATGGTGCTGTGGTCTTCGCGCAGGATGACGTCGCGGCGCCAGTGCAGGCGGTTCTCGATGAGCCAGTGATCGCGCCACAGGGCGAGCAGGGCATCGGGGTCGGCCTGCTCGGGCGACAGGCTGGTGATGGCGTAGGCGACCTCGTGGCTGATTGTGCCAGAGCGTTCGCGGGTTCGTTCGATGCGACACACCCGGGCGGCGCCGGGCCAGTCGAGATGGGCCACGCACTCGCGGCTGACAGTGAGCTGCCGGGTCTCGATGCGGCCATGGCCCTTTTCGACGGTCTGCGTGCTGCGGACGAGGTCCGGTGGCGGCGTGCGGTCATGGGCCGGCGGCGTCGCCCCGCGCAAGGCTTTGATCAGTTCCGGGGGGAAAAGCGTCGCCAAAGGCGACGGCGAGGTCGGCCATCAGGGTCGGCTGGTTGGCTTTGACGGCGAACAGATAGTCGCCTTGTCCGTCTCGGATGGTCTGGCAGATCGCCCGTTGGCAGAACTCCGCATCCCCCGTGATCACGGTGCCCCGGAGGGGCAACCCTTTGAGCAGTGTCAGGGCGGCCGTGATCTCGTTGCCGTCCGGCTCGACCTGCAACTGGCCGATCACCGCACCCAGTCGGCTGGCGAAGGCCGCCACCAGATGCACCCCCGCGCTGCCGTCGTGGCCGGCCGGCGCGGAACCCCGCAGGCGCTTGCCATCGAGGGCCACATGGCCGAGCGGCTCGGACCCCCGCACCCAGTCCCCAAGCACCGCCTCGCTCGCCTCCACGTCCAGGGCCTTGAAGAAATAGTGGTACATCGCATGACACGGCGCCCGCTCCAGCCCGAGCAGAAACAAAGCCTCGGGCGGAAGCCGACGGCCCCAGCGGAAAATCGCCCGCAGATCGTTGGCCCCCGCCAGCATCGCGGCCAGCGCCAGGACCAACACCGATGCCAGCCCGTACTGGCGTCCCTTGCGTCCCCGCCGGTCCGGGATCGCACTGAGCCGCTCCCACAAGCTGTCGACCCGATGCGCTGCGTCCGCCTCGACCACCAGCCCCTCCCACACCAAACCGAAGAGGCGTCATGAATCACTCAAACCGCAATGTCATCAGGTCAATCAGGTTCTCTGAATCACCCTGGGCGGCACCGAGGAGGGACCGTACGGCGTCCAGGTCGGGACCGGCGGCGGCCGTGCCCCAGTTGTAGGGCTCGAGATACTGGTCCTTGCCGGTGATGACGAGGCCGCGCTCGCCCGTCTCGACGTCCTTGAGGGAGGATAGGAGGCGCTCGGCCGCCACCACGAGCGCGTTGTCGCGGCGCGTCGCGCGCTCCAGCGCCGCGTCGCGCACCGTGGTCCAGGCCGCGACGAGCAGGGAAGCGGCCAACCCGACGCCCGCGGCCCACGACAGGGCGCGGAGCAGGTCTCGACGCCGGTCGGCACTCGAGCCTCCGGGCTGGTGTCCTCGCCATCCCATGATCAGACCCCTTCCACCCAGCCGACCGCCGGGACGGGAGGATTAGCCGGAGAACGGTCCCGTCCCAAGCGGGTTCGATCCGGTGGGCGTCGCAGGGCACGCCTCCACGACGAAACCTCCCGTGAGCGAAGAACATAGTTCTTCCACGTCCAGAACAGTCCTTTCGCGGAGATGAAGTCCTTCCCCCTGCGGGCGCGCGGCGAAGGTACAAACGCGACAGCCCACGGACGCGATCCGGCA
>CAXUCF010000385.1:0-1962 GCA_964249275.1 uncultured Lichenihabitans sp. | reverse complement strand
CGTGGGAGCTATCTTGAAAGGCATGGACAAAGACGCGACAGCCGAACTCGTGACGCCGGCGAACTTCCCCGGCCTGCTCGGGCTGGTGTGGAATCGCGACCCCGCGCGAGCCATCCCGGCGGCCGAGGCTTTCGCCCTCTACGAGCGCAACTGGCGCCACGTCGACCAAATGGCGTTCACGGCCGCGGAACGCCGGCTCGTGGCCGAACTGACGGAAAGGTTCGGCGATGGCGCCTTCCTCGGCTGACGACGCCGCGCCGGACTATGGCGCGATCTACCGGCTTCCCGAGCACGCCAGGATCGCTCGCCTGCTGAGCAAGGCGAGGACCGGCTTTCTACTCGAGTCGCGTTGCTGGTTCGGCGGCGGGACCGCGATCGTCATGGCGAACGGCGAATACCGCGTGTCGCTCGACGTCGACTTCCTGTGCTCCTCGCAGGACGGATACAGGGCGTTGAGGCAGGCGATCAACGCCAAGGGCAGTGCCGGCATCTTCAAGGAGCCGATCAGACAACTGCGCGACTTCCGCAGCGATCAGTACGGCCTGCGCGTCGCGCTCGAGTTCGAGGGGCAGGCCGTCAAGTTCGAAATTGTTCGCGAGGGACGGATCGACGTCACGGGCGCCGTCGACGGGCGGCTCGGATGCCCGGTCCTCTCCCTCGAGGATCAATTCGCCGAGAAGATGATGGCGAATTCGAACAGGGGAAAGGATCCATCCGTCTGCTATCGTGACGCCCTCGACCTTGGCATGCTCGTGCTCGGCAATGGCGGCAGGGTCCCCGACAAGGCGTGGGAGAAGGCACAAGCCGCTTATGGTGGCGACATCCGACGCGATGCCCGATGGGTCGTCGAGCACCTCAAGGAGCATCCTGCCGAACTCGAACGGGCCGCCGGGACGCTGCGGATGAAACCAGGGCTGGCGCGCGATGCCATCGCCGCGTTGGCACGCGCCTGCGAGCGCGATGGTCCTCCTCCGCCAGGCGTCGGCGGCCAGGAGCCAAGGCACACGCCGGGCTCGCCGTCAGTCGAGTCGCCTGCGTCATCCGGATCGACGCTGCGTGCCGCTCCGACCAAGCACGAGCCCACCGTGAGGAGTCGTCGGAGCGGTCCGGAGCGCAGACGCAGTCGGTCGACCGCGGCGTGTCGGACCCACGGGACGGAGCGAGCCGCCTGGCTGAAGGCGATGGCGACACAGGAGCTTAGCTTCGGCAGCGAGCAGAACCGGCGGGATGCCCTGCCGCTCAACGCCAGGACAGCCCGAAGCTGTCGATCATCTCGCACGCGAACCACGCGAAAGACTCGAGCAGGGACCGTTCTCGTCGCCCACACCTCGTCCTCCCCGTCGGCGGCAAGGTCCACCGAAGGCTCGACGATGGCCCCATGACGCACGCTTTCACGATCGGCGTGTCGCCCGAGCCGCTGGACGAATCGTAGGCGACCACGCCCTGCGACGATCACCCCGCCTCGACGCCGCGCCGCGGCAGCCGCACCACGCCGACCCCGTCGGACAGCCCCAGGTCGATGATCGCCTGCCCCAGGGCGGCCTGCGTGAACGGCTTCGACAAGCGCGGCAGGCGCGCCGCCTCGGCCTCGGATAGCTCCGCGAAGCCGCTCGCGAGCAGGATCGGCAGCCCGGGACGCAGGCGCTCCACCTCCGCGGCGAGTTCCGATCCCCTCGTGCCCGGCATCACCTGGTCCGTGACGACGAGGTCCACGAGCGTGCCGGCCCGCAGCACGTCCATCGCATCCCGCGCCGAACCCGCCTCGATCACCCGGTGCCCGAGGTCTTCCAGCATGGCGGCCGTGCTCGCCAGCACCAGGGGGTCGTCGTCCACGACCAGCACCCGGCGGGACGGCATCGCCCCGCGTGGGGTGGCCGCTGACGGCGACGCGGCCGCCGCCGGCGCCACGCCTTCGGCCACCGGCAGCCACAGCTCGATCGTCGTGCCCTGGCCGGGGCTGCT
>CAXUCF010000384.1:0-3826 GCA_964249275.1 uncultured Lichenihabitans sp. | reverse complement strand
GTTGCCGAGGAACTGCTGGATCTGGCCCTTGCCGCTCAGTTCGGCCCGGCCCGGAGGCAACGCCACGCCGTCGTCGGCGAAGAAGGAAGCGGCCGTGGCCGCATCGCCCGAACTCAGCGCCGCTGTGAAACGGGTGCCAGCCTCGCGGACCCCCGATACGGCCTGCGCCGTGGCCGGGACGGCCGTCCCGCATATCAGAAAGGCAGTGATCAGATTGCGCATGGGACATGGTCCTGTTGGTGACGTCGCGAGGGGAGGTTCCAGGGGGCCACCGTTGTGCGCGCCCCGGTGTGTCTCGTGGTCGAGATCCTCCTCAGTCCCTCAGATTGGAGTAGAGGCCGGGGTTTCCGTCGTAGAGATTGGCCGAGCCGCCGTCTCCACCCTGGCCGCCCCCACGGCCTTGCCCGCCACCTTGTCGCCGACCGCCGCCGCTCTGAAACGAGGGTCGGCCACCGCCGGCGTCCGCGTTGCGGTTCCAGATGCTGCTTTCGATCTGCCATTCGCCGTCGACGCGTTCCCAGACGAAGAGGTACTTGCCCTCGGGAGACGGCGATTGCTCGTCGTTGGACGTCATCACGTAGGTTCCGGTCTCCCGCAGGACGCTGTCGCCGAAGCTCCTCAGGTTCACGGTGGTGAAGGCGACACCCGAGAAGCGGTTGCGCACGCCGAGCCAAAAGGCGCTGATGGACCCTCGCCCCCCGATGAACTTGCCGCGCGGGGGCATGAGACTGGCTGTTTCGGTGTAGAAGGCGCCGACCTCGTCGAGGTTGCCGGTCTGGAAGCCCGCGGCCAGGGCTTCGTTGAATTCGGTCGTGGCGGCATGCTGCTGGTCGGCTGTCATGGTTCGGGTCTCGCTTCGGCTGATCGACGTGGCTGCTGCGGCCGGCCTGGCTGTGGGCGCCGGGCGCGGTTGCGATGCGGTGTACGTCCGGCAGCCGGCAAGATTGCCGACGCGTTCGCCTTGCAGGACGATAGGGCGCCGCGCATAAGCTCGCAACGGTGGGGCGGCACTGCCTGCAGATCGGGGTTTCGCGACAGGATAGGCCAAGCATGCATTTCATTGGATTGACGCAAGCCAACACCGGCGTGACCATTTACGTCAACATGGAGCAGGTCGTGGTGGTGGCACCCAACAAGACGGGCGGGACGGTGCTGCTGACGACGGCGCTCGAAAAGGAATCCGCCCGCGTGGTGCCGGTCAAGGAGGCACCCCAGGACGTCATGGCTCTGCTGGAGAAGGGCAAGGGGGTCAGCTAGCCGGATCTCCACGGGTCCGCTCACGCCCGCAAACGCGGACCGCGGCATGGACCGGGGCCCGGCATCGAGAACCGTCGAGGCCGTGCGCCGCCACATGGACTTCGTCGGCCGCCCCTGGACCCGCGCCCTCGATCATTGGAGGCCGGCCACTGCGACCGCCGAGGGATCGATGTCGGCCATCCCGCCGCGGCCGAACAGATGGGCCAAGTAGTTGTAGTAGTCGGGCTGTTGGGCCTGGATCGTCGCTCTGTCGTAGGGGGGCCGGGCTACCGTGCCATGCAGGTAGCAACTCGCCGTCATGGCGAAGAATTCGGCCGGGTTCGACAGCATGTAGGAGCCGGCCGGGTAGAGGTTGCGAGCCAGCGCCTCGCTGTAGAAGCGCCGGATGTCGGGATTGCGGACTCCGCCCGGCATCCGTCGGAAATGCAGGACGTGCATATATTCGTGCAACAGCACGGGCCGGTCGTCGTTGGCGGCGAGCGAACCCAAATAGACTTCCGACCCGCCACTGTAATGGCTCCCCCTTCCGACGAAGCTGGCCGTGATGCGGATCGGGAAGGACTCGAAGGTATGAAGCATGGACCGGCTGAGCCCGGCCTGATCGACGATGTCGATCTGGTGCTCGACCTCGGCCAGCGCGCTCGGCACATCGATCGTGCCCTGGGCTTCCGTGAGGTCGATCTTGAAACCGTGATAGCTGGTGAAGGATCCCGTCGCTCTCGCGCCGGTTCGGCGGACAACGCGCGGATCGCCGTAGGGACCGGGACCTTCGCCGCCATCGTAGCCCGGAGGCGGGCCGTAGCCGCCACCTGCGCCGTCGTACTGGACTTGCAGGATCGGCGACGCCACCGGAACGGCCGGCGGAGCCGACACATTCAAGGCCTGAGCAGTCGTCGCGCCCAGGAGACCGACCACGCAGAATACCGAACCGTACCGCATCAAGCGTCGCATATCATCGCTTCCGATTTGCCGACGCGCCCGCAAGCTGCTTAGCACCCCGGGCGGCGGACGCGAAAGCCTCAAATGCGGCCGGTTCGCACCTCGGCACCGGTCAGGCGCCGGCCGGCGGTCGCATCCGCCCCGCGCCCATCCGCATGCCCTGGTTCATGCCGGGATTGGGGTTCGGCATGCGGCGTTGTCCGTCCTTCGCCTGTGTCGGCAGCACGACGTCGACGCCCCGTGGGTTGGCGCCGGGTCGGCGCCAGAAGTTGCGGCCGCTGCAGCGCTCGTAGCGTTCCGGGGGCCGGCTGGTGGGCCGTTCCGAGACCTTCACCTGCCGGGCCACTGTGTGCACCCCGGGCACGCCCAGGTTGGCGTCGAGCTGCTCGCCCTCGCCGTAGACGACGTTCTCGAAGTCGTGCTCGAACGCCGGCAGGCCTGTCTTCTCGTAGATGGCGTCCATGGCGCGCTTGGGCTCGCGGGGCAGGGCTTCGTAATCGACGACGATCAGCCTGTCGCTGAACTCGCCGTAGAACGCCTCCTGCGTGGCGTTCCACGCGAAGCCGACCGTACCGCCCGGGGAGGCCAGCGAACTGACCCGCGTATGGGCCGTGATGGCGTCCTTGGCCTGGAACATCTTGGACTGGCCGAGCGCATTCTTGCGCAGCACGCGCTCGAAGCTGTCCATGATCCAGACGAGGTCGCGGACGCAGACGATGACCTTGGCGTCGGGATAGAGGGCCGCCACAAGCGGCAGCTTGCTGCACCAGACCCGGTTGGTGTCGATGATGGTCTTCTCACCGTGCAGGTCCCTGTAGTAGCCCTCGAACACGGAATGCAGGATGTTGCGGCGCTGCGTTTCCGTCACCAGGGTCGAGAACTCGCTGCGCGGCCCCATGGCGCCCTGCACCCGGCCGATCAGCGCGCCGACCGGGCTCGACATGCCGCTGTGGATCTTCGGGTTCTGCTTCAGCAAGGCTCCGAGCAGGGTCGATCCGGACCGTGGAAGCCCGGAGATGAAGTGGATATCATTTTGCATGAACAGGATCTTCGCCGAGCACTGGGGGAGTTCCCGCATCCTTTGCCTCCTCGACGGCCGAAAGTCGAGCCTCGCCCTGTGAGGGCGCCGGATCATGACGCCCCGAGGTGGCAACTCGACAAGGGCCGCGAGGAATGGCAAGCGCCCCTGCTTCCCAGCGCTCCTCGGCGGGCGCGAGCAGCCAATGCAGGGGCGACTTGACCGCCCCGCCTTGCGCAACGTGAGACGAAACCGGAGGTCGACACCATGAGCCTGCTGTTCCAACCCTTGCACATCGGTGCGCTCGACCTCGTGAACCGCATCGTCATCGCGCCCATGTGCCAATACTCGGCCGACGAGGGCCGGGCGACCGACTGGCACATGATCCATCTCGGCTCGCTGGCCCTGTCGGGCGCCGGGCTGCTGATCACCGAAGCCACGGCCGTGTCGGCCGAGGGCCGCATCACCCCGGCCGATCTCGGCCTTTATTCGGACGCTACGGAGGCGGCACTCGGCCGGGTGCTCCAGGCCCTGCGGGCGCATTCGGCGATGCCGGTCGCGGTGCAACTCGCCCACGCGGGCCGCAAGGCCTCGAGCCGCGCGCCCTGGGAT
>CAXUCF010000383.1:0-3827 GCA_964249275.1 uncultured Lichenihabitans sp. | reverse complement strand
CCCCAAAGGAATCCCCCAGGCTTCAATTCGCCGAAATTCGTCCACACGGCCTAGCCTATGCCGGCCCAGGGCAATCGGGTTCACCCGATTGCCCTTTATGCCGGCCAGGCGTCGGGGACCGCCACGGACGAGCCTCACATGACGCTCGTCACGCAGGCGCCGACGGCGCTTGAGGCGTCACGGGCCGCGTGCGATGGAAGCGGCAGGATCTTCCGACCCACCCTGGAGCCCATGGCCTTGACCCAGTTCCGCACCCTCGACGACGCGTCCCTCGCGGGCCAGCGGGTGCTGGTCCGCGTCGACCTCAACGTGCCGACCGAGGGGGGCCGCGTCACCGACCGCACCCGCATCGCCCGCATCCTGCCCACGATCCGCGAGATCGCCGAGAAAGGCGGCCGCGTGGTGCTGCTGGCCCATTTCGGCCGACCCAGAGGCGGCCCCGACGCGACGAACTCGCTGAAGCCCGTCGCGGCCGCGCTGGCCGAGGATCTCGGCCATCCCGTCGCCTTCGTGCCCGCCACCGTGGGCGACATCGCCCATTCGGCCATCGGCGCCATGAAGGACGGCGACGTGGTGCTGCTCGAGAACACCCGCTTCCACGCCGGCGAGGAGACGAACGAGGCGGCCTTCATCGACCAGTTGGCGGCGCTGGGCGACATCTTCGTCAACGACGCCTTCTCGGCCGCGCACCGCGCCCATGCCTCGACCGAGGGGCTGGCACGCCGGCTCCCCGCCCACGCGGGCCGCACCATGCAGGCCGAGTTGTCGGCCCTGGCCCGGGCGCTGGACTTGCCCGAGCGTCCGGTCGTGGCGATCGTGGGCGGCGCCAAGGTGTCGACCAAGCTCGACCTCCTGGGCAACCTCGTGAAGCGCGTCGACACGTTGGTGATCGGCGGCGGCATGGCCAACACGTTTCTGGCCGCGCAAGGGGTGGCGGTCGGCCGGTCGCTCTGCGAGCGCGACCTCCTCGACACGGCCCGCGCCGTCATGGCCGCGGCCGGTGCTTGCGAGATCGTGCTGCCGGTCGACGCCGTCGTGGCGACGGAGTTCAAGGCCCACGCGGTCTCGAAGGTCGTCGGCGTCGAGGCGGTCGGGCCGGACGACATGATCCTCGACATCGGGCCGTGCTCGGTCGCGGCCGTCAAAGCCGTGCTGCAGGACGCCAAGACCCTGGTCTGGAACGGGCCGTTCGGCGCCTTCGAGATGCGGCCCTTCGACGAAGGCACGATCGCGGTCGCGCAGGAAGCGGCCGCGCTGACGCTGGCGGGCAAGCTCGTCAGCGTGGCGGGCGGCGGCGACACGGTGGCGGCGCTCAACATGGCCGGCGTGGCCGAGGGCCTCACTTCCGTGTCGACGGCCGGCGGCGCCTTCCTCGAATGGATGGAAGGCAAGGTGCTGCCGGGCGTGGAGGCGCTGCGGCTTTGAACGACTTGGCGGAGACAAACGACGGCGTACATCGGGAGAGGTGGCTGGCGTGATCGGTTTCCTGGACGGTCTACGCGCCATGCCGAAGATGTTTCGCCAGCTCGTGGGCGGTGAAGTCCTATCCAAACGTGAACTTCCGATCTCGTCGGGCGTGACGACGGCCCGCCTGACCGCGAAGAGGGACAAGGCTAGCGGTGAACGATACGTTATCTTGGCCCTGCTCTCGTCCGGCAACTATCAGTACGCGCATCTCCGCGCCGACGAATTCGCTGCCTTCGCCGCAATGGTAGACAATACGAGACGCGTCCTGGCTGCAACCGTGGACAACGGAGGCTGAAGGCCGTCTGCCGGATCGCACTGCAGATACAAGACGGCCGGCTCGGTCACATCGATCAACACGGATCGCCATCGAGCCTCGATTCGGGGGAAGGGCGCATCAGCTTCCCTTGGAGGTCAGCATGGCACGTCGCAGGATGGCGTTGATCCGGGTTTGATAGCCCTTGCCGTGTGCTCGCAGCCACGCCAGCACGTCGGAGTCGATGCGCAGCGTGGTCGAGGTCTTGCTCGGGCGATAGAACGGGTTCGGTACGGCATTCTGCCAGAAAGACTCCGGCAATGATGGAATGTCGCTCGTGTCGATCTTGTCGTCCGGCATGGCCTGAAGGGCGGCGAGTTCGGCGTGTTGTTCTTCGGTGAGCGGGGGCAGTTTCGCCAGATCGACCACATGCTCAACCATTTGCTTCTTCATAGCGTCTCCGTTCCTTTCTCTCCGCCCGTCGCGTCGAGATGATGCGGATCACCTCGACGCCCTCTTCATCCTCTACGGTATGCGCAACGAGCAAAAGCAAGCAGCCCCCGACCATGCCGACGGTCTGCCACCGCAGTTCCCATCCCTCGATGCGATCCTGCTCGACGAGCGCGAAAGGGTCTGCAAAGACTCTCACCGCCGTTTCGAAGCTGATGTGGTGTTTGCGCAGATTGCGGGTCGCTTTGTCGGCATCCCACTCGCACTTCGTCGCCATACAATTTTGTTACTACAGGATGGATCTTCGGACAAGCGGCGCAGTCCCTTTAGTAGGGATGTGGACCTTACTCCCTGCCCTGCGCCTGCCCCGTTCACCGGCTGTTTCCATCGCCACGCCAGGGTCGAACGCCATCGTTCCTCGCGCGTTATCGACTTCCATGCCCGACGTCGTCCCCCGGTCCGCCTCAGCGCCCGACATTCCCGCGACCCTGCACGGCGCGCTCGGAACAGGCGCGCCTCGTGGCCGAGGGCCTCACTTCCGTGTCGACGGCCGGCGGCGCCTTCCTCGAACGGATGGAAGGCAAGGTGCTGCCGGGCGTGGAGGCGCTGCGGCTTTGAGGAAGGCTCTCGAGGAGCCACGGACCCTGTCGGGCGGGCGCCGGAGCCAAGCTCGCCTCTGACGGGCTCGGCTCTTGAACTGGCGGCGAACGCTGCCCCGCCGGAGCGCCGGATGACCTATTGCGCCACGAGTTCGGCCTGCAGGGCGCCGGCCGATTTGATGGCCTGGAGGATCGCGATGATGCCGCTCGGCTTCAACCCGATCTGGTTCAGGCCCTTGACCAGCGTGCGCAGCGTCGTGCCGTTGAGGACTTCGAGCGTGCCTTTCGGCTCCACCGACGAGATGCTGGTCGAGGGCACCACCTGGGTCTTGCCGCCCGAGAGCGGCGGTGGCTGCGAGACCTGCGGGCTTTCCGTGACACGCACGGTCAGGCTGCCGTGCGTCACCGCCACGGTGGAAATCTGCACGTCCTGGCCGATCACCACGGTGCCGGTGCGCTCGTCGATCACCACGCGGGCCGGCACGTCGGGCTCCACCATGAGCTCGCCGATCTCGGACATGAAGCGCGTCGCGGTGACGCCGGGTGGGCACAGCAGCGCCACGCGGCGCAGATCCTGCTCCTGGGCGGCCCGCACCCGGAAGCGCCCGCTGGTGTAGCGGTTGATAGCGTCGGCGACCCGCACCGCGGTCTTGAAATCCGGGTTCTTGAGTTCGAGCGACAGAACGCCGCCCGGCCCGAAACTGCCCGGCGCCTCGTGCTCCACGATGGCGCCGTTGGCGATGCGGCCGGCCGTCGGCACGCCCTGGGAATAGGTCTCGGCCTGGCCGGCCGAGGCCGAGCCCGACACGGAGACCGAACCCTGGGCCACCGCGTGGGTCTGCCCGTCGCCGCCCATCAGCGGCGTCATGACCAGCGTGCCGCCGAGCAGCGACGTGGCATCGCCGAGCGACGACACGGTGACATCGAGCGGCATGCCGCGGCTCGCCAGGGCCGGCAGTTGCGCCGTCACGATCACGGCCGCGACGTTGCGGTTGCGCAACGTGATGTTGCGGACGTTGACGCCCATGCGGTCCAGCATCGACTGCACGGATTGCTCG
>CAXUCF010000382.1:0-3900 GCA_964249275.1 uncultured Lichenihabitans sp. | reverse complement strand
GTCGCCGAGACGCCGTGCCACTGCGGTTACAGATCCCGGTCCCACCCGCGCTGAAACGCCAATCGCGGTACGACATCCGGGTGCCGACCCGTCGCGGCCGCGACCTCTCCCGCCAGGCGCCGCGCGCCGCCGCCCTGGCCCTGCTGCTGGCGGCCCCGACATCTCACGCGGCCGGCGCGGTACCGGCGAGCGCATGGAACCTCGTGCTCGAGGGCGGCGACAGGCAGTGCCGTCTCACTCTGCGCGGCGACCTCGACGGCAAGGGTGCCGCGGTCGCGATGCCGCCGGGCTGCCGTCTCGCCTTCCCGGCCCTGAAGCGCGTGGCACTCTGGTCCGAGGCGGGCGACGGGCACCTCCGGTTCGAGGACGCCGGTGGCGAGCCGTTGCTCGCCTTCGAGGGCGATGGCGAGGGCTTCCGCACCACGAGCCCGCAGGGCGACACCCTCGCCTTGAAGCCGGCCAGCGCCGCGAGCCACGCCGCGCTCGTCAAAGCCGTCGGGATGGCGCCGGGTCATGCGGAACTGGCTCAGGCCCAGGCCGGCGCCAAGCCTGCCGCGGCCAAGAAACCTGCCGCGACGGCCGTCAGCACCCAGAAGCCGGCCGAGGTCGCGGGGCGGTACGCGGTCCTGCGCGAGAAGACGCGGGACACCGGATGCATGGTGACGCTGGACGACAAGGCGCATGGTCCGGGCTCCACCTTCAAGGCCCGGCTGGCGCCCGCCTGCCGCGACCAGGGCATCGTCATCTTCGATCCCGTCGGGTGGCAGATGGCCCATGGTCAGCTCGTGCTGACGGCCCGCAAGGGGCACACGACGGAGCTGATCACCCAGGACGACGGCTCCTGGATGAACGATCCCAAGAAGGGTAAGACCCTGTCGCTGAAGAAGATCTGATCCCGGTCGCGGCCGGTCCTTCCCCGGCAGGGGAAGGTGGATCGGCTGAAGGCCGAGACGGATGGGGTCCAAGGCGCGTAGCGCCACTTCCGCTGTCCGCCGAGCCCCTCAACCCGTCCGTCGCCGCTTCGCGCTGCCACCTTCCCCTGCAGGGGAAGGTGGACCACACCGGAAGCGCACTCGACACGGTTGGGGCGCGGCTGTGGGCTTACGGTCGACCTTCTCGCGCCGGCGGGAAAGCAAGCTGGCCCGCTACTCGGGTGGCGGCCGGCGGTCCGGCCAGCGCGTCGCGCGGTCATAGGCCTGGGCGAGTTGCAGGGCCGCGGTCTCGCCGCCGATGGGTGTGACGATCTGGATGCCCATGGGCAGGCCTCCCTCGCCGAAGCCGGCCGGGGCTGCGACCGCCGGACACCCCGAGAGGCTCACCGGCACCGCGACCTTCATCCAGTCGTAATAGGCCTCCATGGCCTGCCCCGCGACGCTCTTCGGCCAGTCGAGCCCGACCGGGAAGGGGAACACTTGTGCGGTCGGCAGCACGAAGGCGTCGTAGCGCGAAAAGAACCGGCGCACCGCGCCGTACCATTCCGTCCGGGTCCGCTGCGCCTGGCGGAGGTCCTCGACCGTCAGCTTCTCGAAGCTGTCCGCCTCGAACAAGGCCTCGGGCTTCAAAAGGCCGCGGGTCATGGGATTGCGGGCGTGGTCGACGAGCGCCGAGCCCGACTGCCAGGCACGCACGGCCTTCCAGCAGGCCCAGATCCGCTCGAAGGGGAAGTCGGGCACGGCCTCTTCCACGATGCAGCCGAGTTCCTCGAAGACCGAGAGCGCCCGCCGGCAGAGCGGCAGCACGCCGGGCTCGAACGGGATGCTGCCGCCGAAGTCGCCCAGCCAGGCGATGCGACGGCCCCGGATATCGGCATCGAGCGCCGCCATCGATCCCGGCGGGCTACCGGACGACAGCGGCGCGCGATCGTCGCGAACCGCCAGCACGTCGAACAGCAACGCCATATCCTCGACCGAGCGGGCCACCGGACCCAGCACCGTCAGGCTGGGCGTCCACACGTCGAGGTCGGCCGTGGGGATGCGGCCGAAGCCGGGCCGGAAGCCGTACACGTTGTTCCAGCCGGGAGGGTTGCGCAGGGAGCCGCCGAAATCGCTGCCGTCGGCCACCGGAACCATGCGCAGCGCCACCGCGACGGCAGCGCCGCCGCTGCTGCCGCCGGCCGTGCGCGACGGGTCGTATGCGTTGCCGGTTGCGCCGTAGATCGGGTTATAGGTGTGCGAGCCGAGACCGAATTCGGGCACGTTGGTCTTGCCGATCACGATGCCGCCGGCACCCCGCATGCGTTCGACCGCGATCGCGTCTTCGGCGGGAACGAAGTCCCGGAAAATGGGTGATCCCCAGGTGGTCCTCAACCCCGCCACCGGGACCACGTCTTTCACGGCGAGCGGCAGACCGTGGAGCGGCCCCACCGCGGCGCCATCCGTCAGGGCCGCGTCGGCGGCTTCCGCCTCGGCCATGAGCGCCGAGCGTTCGCGCAGCGCCACGATGGCGTTGTGGCGCGGATTGAGCCTGTCGATGCGATCGAGGGTCGCGTCCATCACGTCCGCGCAGGACAGTTCGCGCGTCCGGATGGCGCGGGCCAGCGCCACAGCGCCGCCCTCCAGGGGGCCGGCGCTCATTGGGGCACCTTCAGGCTGGCGGCCCGGCGATGATCCCCTGACACGTCGATCCGCATGGCGTCCTCCAAGGCCGAGGAGGCCTTATCGGCCGCCGGACGCCGCTCGGCAAGCTGCGGGTCCGCGGCAGACCGGGACACCATGGCGACGATCCATCGCCCCTTCGGGGCCGGAGCGCGGCTCCTGACGGCGGACGGGAGGAACGGAGCAGCCATCGGCGGCGTCTCCCGTTTGAGGAGACGGATGATGCGCAACGCCCTCATGGCTCTTGCCGTGGCCCTGTCGATTGGGGCGGCCCATCCTTCCTGGGCCGGCTCGCCCACTCGCCGGGCAGCACACCCGGGTCGAAGCCGCCCGGACCCCGCAGGTGCCGATGCTCCGGAACCAGCGCGCCTGCAGGGTTGCGTGCCGCTCTGTGCCTTCGATTCGTCGCCCTGCGATCCGCCGGCCTTCAAACAGGCCGACGGACGCTGCAACAGAGCGTGACGGCCGTGGCCCACCCCTCGCCTCCGGACGATCCATGAGGCCGGTGCCTCGGCGCAGGCCGACATGGAAGAGCGGAGGGATTGAAACGCGACAGGCCGGGGCTCAGTGGCCCGCCATCCTGCGCTATCGGGACGTCCCCGGCCCGACGCTCGGCGGAGGGCATGGGCCCGCGCTGAAACCCAGGCTCGACAGAGTTGCGGCGATGTGGGACGGCACGGGTGCCTCGGCCGCAACGGGCGGGCGGCCCGGATAAAGCGGGACCGCGACGCGACGCGCCAAGAGATGCAGCATGTCGCGGGCCGCGTCTCGTGCGCCGTAGACCGCATCGCCCACGAGCGGCCAGCCCAAGGCCGCGCAATGGACCCGGATCTGATGAGTGCGGCCCGTGAGCGGCCGCAGTTCGAGCCAGGTGCGGCCGTGGCTGCGCCCCAGCACCCGCCACTCGGTGGTGGCGGCCTGGCCCGCAGGGTCGACCCGCATCCACCAGCCGCGGTCGGCGTCGCGCCGCCCGAGCGCGAGGTCGATGGTGCCGGACTCGGCCTCCGGCGACCCCTCCACCACGGCCCAGTAGGTCTTGTCGATCCGGCCCGCCTTGAACAGGCTTCC
Organism: uncultured Lichenihabitans sp.; assembly: GCA_964249275.1. Lineage (GTDB taxonomy): Bacteria > Pseudomonadota > Alphaproteobacteria > Rhizobiales > Beijerinckiaceae > Lichenihabitans. The sequence continues at coordinate 238 of CAXUCF010000382.1, read as the reverse complement.
GAGCTTCCGCAGGGCCTTGCGGTGACGGCCGAGGACGAGGCACCCGGAGGTGTCGCGGTCGAGCCGGTGCGCGAGGGCCGGCACGCGCGGCAGCCCGAACCTGAGACTGTCGAAATGCGCGTCGAGGCTGTCGCCGCCCTTCGGGCCGGGATGCACGGCCAGCCCCGCGGGCTTGTCCAGCACCAGCATCAAGGCGTCGCGATAGAGAAGGCGGGGAGAGAGGTCTATCGGTTGCACG
>CAXUCF010000381.1:0-3916 GCA_964249275.1 uncultured Lichenihabitans sp. | reverse complement strand
CAGCGCGGCATTGTGGGTGACGGTCTTCTGGTTCTGGTTGGCGTCGAGGTAGGGCAACTGGAGGTTCGGGGACGTGCTCATAGGAACACCTTCCGGGTCGCGACCTGCCCGCGCCCGTAGACGGCGGAGAGCTGGTAGAGGTTGATCGTGTAGGCGGGCTGCGGGGCGCCGAAATCCGCCGCCTGCTGGGCCGCGCTATAGGTCCAGGTGGGCGAGGGCAGGCCGGACACGGTGCGCAGCACGTGGCCGGCCCCGTCCGTCACCTCGAGATCGTAGAGCTCCGCCTGTTCGTTGAGCGGCACGCTGTCGGGGTCCCAGCCGTCGCCGTTGAAGCGCGTGCGCCGCACCCAGGTGAAGGCGACGTCGGCGGCCGGCAGGGCGCGCCGGCCCGCCACCTGACTGACCGAGAAGGGCCGCAGGCCCGTGGCCGGGAAGGCGAGGTCGACCTCGCTGTAGGAGGGGTCGCTCGGCCCGAACAGGCTCGGGCCGTAGCGCAGCGCCTGCACGAGGCCGCGCTGATCCAGCGTCATGTCGAACGGCACCAGCGTGTTCGAGTCGAGCACCACGACGCGGGTACCGCGGGGCGCCGGGTTCTGCATCGCGCCCTCGGTGCCGAGCTGGCCGCGCAACAGCTTGGAAAGGTTGTAGGCCCCCACCCCGACGAGCTGCGCGTTCTGGTACTGCAGCACCTCCCAGTCGCCGGTGGCGGCGTTCTTCACCGCGATGGCGCCGGCGCCGGAGAGCACCTGGGCTTCCGCGAGCGACAGCAGCTGGGCGCCGCCGTAGAGCCGCAGCGACACCACGTTGCCGAAGTCCCAGCGGTCGACCGGCCCGGCGTAGAGCGGGCTCGTCAGCTGTCCCATCGCCGATGGGACAGTTGCGGTGGTGACGTAGTCGTAGCCGCCGCCGCCGTTGGCCCGATAGACGTCGACGCCGCACCAGGGCGACGCGTAAGCGGCGATGCGCGGCGCCCAGAGTTCCGGCTCGGCGCCCGTCACGGGCGGCAGCGGCAGGAACTCGATGACGGGCGGTCCGTAGCTGCCGAGCTTCGGCGTGCCGGAGCGCGGCTGCGGCGGCGAGGCCACGCGCAACAGCGAGGGGTCGAAGCCCGCGAGTTCGGCCGTGCGGAACGTGGTGGTGGCGACGCTCTTCAGGCGGAACGGCAGGGTCAGCCCGTCAAACGTCACCGTCACGGCGTCGCCGACGTCGAGTGCGAGCCGCGAGGGCGGCAGCTTGACGGTGCCGGTTTCGCGGGCCGCCCACACCTGCTGGAGCAGCGACACGGCCGTGTCGGCCGCATAGGCGGGATCGAGCACGGCCGCGGTCGAGAGCTGGGCGACGTTCTGGCTGTTGCCGATGGCCTTGCGGCCCTCGACGGCCGCCGAAGCATAGGCCCGGTAGGGGTCGGCGAAGGAGAGCCTGAGCGCGCCGGGCAGGTCCGTGTCGGCCTGGCGGGTGAAGCTGTAGCCGGGGTCGGCCTCGCCCTCGACCGCGAGACCGTCCACCGCGAGCGCCGTCACGCGCACGTTGCCCCTGGCGAAGAACACCAGGCTGCCGCCCGACTCGGCGGCGTCGAACTGGTGGGCGTCCATCAGCCCCGCGAGAATGTCGCGCGGCGACATCAGGGCATCGGTGGCATAGCCCAGCACCAGGGTCGAGGGGCTGAGCAGCGCCGAGGTGTCGAAGGCCGCCACCGCCGCGGCGGCGCAGAGTTCCGCGATGATCCAGCGCAGCGGCACCTCCGAGAGCCGGCCCGTGAGCCAGTGGCCGAGCTCATAGTTCGGCGTGTCGTGCCACACCGCCGTGCGGGCTGGGAAATCCGGGAACGGCCGCGCGTCCCAGGCCCAGGCATACATGTCGGCCGTCGACACCATGGGGCCGCCGTAGACCGCGGAGGTCGGCGCGTGGTCGCGCCAGTAGGCAAGCGTCGCCTCGAGATAGGCGCGCTGCACCGGATCGTCCTTCGAGCCGAGGGAAAAATAGGGCAGCGAGGATTCCGACGACTTCGGGTCGTAGAAGACGTTGGGCTGGTTCGGCCCCTTGTCGACGGCCGGGCAGCCGAATTCGGTGAAGCGGATGGGTTTCGCCTGCGCCGCATAGGCGGTGGGGCCGGCGTTCTCGACGCCGCCGGGCCGGCTGTAATGCGGGTTCAGCCACCAGTTGCGGATGTCCTTCTGCCGGAACACCCAGGGCTTGCCCACCGCCGTATCGACGATCGGCGTGCGGTTCTGCGCCACCCGGTCGGCCGGGGTGGCGTAGTACCAGGCATAGTCCTCGCCGCCCTCGATGTTGCTCTGCAGGTAGCGCTTGTCGTAGATCGCGAAGGGGCCGGCGACGGGATCGGCATCGCGGTTGGGGGCGCCATCGCGCCAGTCGGCGATCGGCAGGTAGTTGTCGATGCCGATGAAGTCGATGTTGGGATCCGCCCACAGCGGGTCCATGTTGAAGATGACGTCATTCGTGCCGTCGGCCGGCCGGTGCGAATGGTATTCGGTCCAGTCGGCCGCGTAGCCGACCCGGCAGCCGGAGCCGAGAACCGCCTTCACCTGGGCGGCCAGGCTCTTTAGGGCCGCGACCGCTGGATAGGCGGCGTCGCCGGGGCCGGAGCGCAGCTGGGTCAGGCCCACCAGTTCCGAGCCGATCACGAAGCTGTCGACGCCGCTGGCCTGGACGCAGAGCTGCGCGTAATGCAGCACCATCGCGTTGTACTGCGCGAAGAAGGCGTTGACCTGGGTGGCGGCGGCGGCCGTCTTGTCGGCGGTGCCCGGCTGGGCCGGGCCGGGGTAGCAGGTGACGCGGCCGCGCCACGGGAACGGCGCCTGCTGGGCGGACCCATAGGGGTCCGGCAGGCCGTTGCCGGGCGGCACGTCCATCATGACGAAGGGGTAGAACTGCACCCTGAGGCCGTCGGCATTCATGGCCTGGATGGCCTGGATCACGGTGTCGTCGGAGGGCGTGCCGCCGAAGGCCGGCACCGTCCCGGTGGTCGGCGCCGTGCCCGAGAGGCCGGTCGGGTCGAGGGTGGCGGGGTCGATCTGGCTGACCAGCTGCGCGGTCGTCCGGGTCTGGCCCGCCACGGCCCAATCGACCGGCCGCACCTGCTTGGTGGCGCTCTCGACCTTGGGCACGATCTGGCATTGGCCGGCCCTGAGATCCGTGCCGAACCACGCCACCACCAGCGACACGGCCGAGCGGTTGGGCAGCGTCGCGTTGAGTTGCGCCAGCGAGGCGTTGAAATCCGTGGCCCCGTTGGCCGTGTGGACGTTCTCCGGGAACCAGGAGCCGAAGCCGTCGCTCGACTGGTACACCTGGGTCCCGAGCACGAACTCGCCGGCGCCGGGCAGCATGCACACCGAGCGCAGCGTGTGGGTGACGTCGTCGGGGTCGGGGATCGGCGGCCGGCGGATGATCTCGGCCGTGATCTGCGGCATGCGGTTGCCGAAGGCATCGAGCGCCATCAGGTGGAACACGATGTAGCAGAGGCCGCGATAGGCCGGCACGGCGCCGGTGCCCTCGACGCTCTCGATCCAGCCGTCCGGCGCCTGGCTCTCGGAGCCGTTGTAGAAGTGGTAGCCGTACTGGCTGAGGTCGAGCTCGTTGCCGTCGGCCCAGACGCGCCCCAGCGTGGTGTCGTCGCCGCCCTCGCAGAACGCCACCGCGAAGGAGAGCTCGAAGCTCGTCACCTTGGTGGTGGAGCCGAAGCCCTTGCCGGAGGAGCTGGTGCCCTTCTGACTGGTGGTGACGGCCTGAAACTGGGTGCACCAGATGACGTTGCCGCCGACCCGCATGCGGCCCCAGAGCTTCCTGACCGGCGTGCCCTCGCTGGCATGGGTGATGGCCACCTCGTCGAGCCCGGGCGCCTTGTGGCGGCGCGGCGCCAGCGCGTTGGCCAGCAGCCCGTCCACCACGCCGCCCC
>CAXUCF010000380.1:0-3927 GCA_964249275.1 uncultured Lichenihabitans sp. | reverse complement strand
CCCTCCCGGTTCCGGGGAGGGACAACCCGACCTTTTCGCCAGCGGTCGAGATGTGTGCCGACGCCAGCCCCGGCGGGAACGAGGTGCCCGGTCGCGCCGAGGCCTATGCCCTCCGTTTCCCCTCCGACCGTTACGCGGCCGAGTACGGCCATCTCGCCACCTATCCCGGCCGCTTCGTTCGTCCCGCCGACGCTGCGGCCCATGCGGACGCCGTCCGCTGCCGCGCCCTTGTCGACCTGCCGGAGCGCTGGTGATGGCCGCGCTTGGACCTCTCCGCTGGGGCATCGCGGGTTTCGGCTGGGTGGCCCGGGACTTCACCCTGCCGGCCATGCTGGCGGCCGGCCATCGCCTGGTTGCCGTCTGCGATCCCGACCCCGCGGCCCGGGACCACGCACGGCGCTGCGGCGCCGAGGCCTGGTCCGAGATCGACCGGCTCGTTGAGGACCCGGCCGTCGAGGCCGTCTACGTGGCGACGCCGAACCACCTGCATCGTCCCATGGTGGAAGCCCTGGCCCGGGCCGGCAAGGCGATCCTCTGCGAGAAGCCGCTCGCCCATAGGCTGACCGACGCCGCCGCCATGATCGATGTCGTCGAGCGCGCCGGGATCCTCTACGGGACCGCTTTCGACCAGCGCCACCATCCGGCCCATATGGCGCTGCGCGACCGGGTCGCCGAAGGCGGCATCGGCCGCGTCACCGCGGTGCGCATCGCCTATGCGTGCTGGCTCGGCCGCGATTGGGCGGTCCACTCGGGCCGCGACAACTGGCGGGTCGACCCGGGCAGGGCCGGCGGCGGGGCCCTGATGGATCTGGCGCCGCACGGCCTCGACCTCGTCGATTTCCTGCTGGGCGAGCCTATCGTCCGCATCGCGGCACTCACGCAGCGGCGCGTGCAGGACTACGCGGTGGACGACGGCGCCATGCTGGTGGGCGCGACCCGGTCGGGCGTGCTGGTCGAGATCCATGTCGCTTACAATTGCCCGGAGGCGCTGCCGCGGCGGCGCTTGGAGGTGCTCGGCACGTGCGGACAGATCGTGGCCGAGAACACCATGGGGCAGGACCCCGGCGGCACGCTGACCCTCACGGACGGCGCCACGGGCGGATCTTCGCCGGTCGCCTTCGATGTCGCGCTGTCGCCTTTCCTGAACCAGGTCCGGGCTTTCGCGCATGCGCTGCGGACGGGCGACCGCGCCGCCTTCTCGGGTGTCCGCGACCTCGTCACCATGCGGCTCCTCGACCGTGCCTACCGGTCGGCCGCGGAGGTCATGATCCACGAAACCGAAACCGCCGGGAGCCGGCCATGAACCATCTGCCGGCCGACCTGCCCGAGCCGGCGCGGCGCTACATCGACGCTCTGCCGAAGGGCCGCTTCGTCGGCTTCCCGATGACGCCGCTCGACCGCATCGGCGTGCCGGCCTGGAAGGTGGGATTGTTCCTCGACGCAGCGCCCGGGCTCGCGGGCACCATGCCGTCGGGCTACGGCTACGGCGTCACCGATGGCCAGGCGATCGTCGGCGCTCTCGCCGAGGTCGCCGAGGCGATCTGCCCGACGCTGCACCTGATGCAGGCGCCCCGGCGCACGTCCTCCTACGACGACCTCGCCCGCGCCTTCGGCCGCGACCGCGTGGCCGACCCGCTGACGCTCTGCCTGCCGGCCGGCAGTCCGGTCGGCCGCGCCACGCCGCTCGACTGGGTGGAGGCCCGCCGCGCCCGCACGGGCGAGGGCGTCTGGGTGCCGATCGACGTGGCGGCCAGCGACGTTTTCGAACTGCCCGCGGGCTACCGGCCCTTCACGACGCCGATCACCAATGGGCTCGGGGCCGGGCCCGACCTCGACTGGGCGGTCGGCCATGGCCTGCTCGAAGGCCTGCAGCGCGACGGCAACGGGCTCCTGTTCCGTGCCCTCGACCGCGGCGTCCTGCTCGAATTCGATAAGGCCGACGTCGGTGCCGAGGCGCGGGCGCTGCTCGACAGGTTGGATCGCCTCGGCATAACGGTGCTGCCGAAGTTCGCCACCGACGCCTTCGGCCTCGCCAACCTCTACGTGGTGGGTTACGACCGCTACGGGTCCGGGCCGCGGGTCCCCATCATGCTGTCGGCCTGCGGGGAAGCCTGCGACCCGGACCCGCGACGGGCGCTGCACAAGGCGCTCCTGGAGTTCTGCTCGGCTCGCGTGCGCAAGACCTACGCCCACGGACCCATGGCCGAGGCGCTGAGCGTGGCGCCCCCAGGCTATGTGGCGGACTTCATCCGAACGGCCCTGCCGAGCCTGGAGGTCGAGGAAAGCCGAGCCTTGGGCGCCATGATGGACTGGGCCGGCATGGATGGCGCGGCACTGAAGGGCGCGCTCGACGGCTCGGTCTTCGCGGCCAAGGCCCGCAAGCCCTTCCGCGAACTGCCGGGGGCGGACCGGGCGCCCGAGGCCGCACCGTCCGATACGGGCACGCGCGGGCGGCTCGCGCGCGAGCGGCTGGAAAGGCAGGGCTTCGATGTGCTTTACATGGACTGCTCCCCGCCCGGTCGTCCGGTCGGCGTCGCGAAGGTGATCGTTCCCGGCCTCGAGGTCGAGACCATGAGCTATTACCGCATCGGCGAGCGCAACACCCGCAAGCTTCTGGAACGGGATAGCCCGCTGATCGTTTTCGGACGGGAAAGCGGGACGCGGCGCCCCGTGCGGTTGTCGGCCGAGGCCGCAGAGCGGCTCCGGCCCCTCACCGGCGGCCGCGCACCGCTGTTCGACACCGCCGAAGCAGACCGCATCGTCGGGCCGCTCTATCCGCTATATCGGGAGCCGGAAGCCCATCACGTCGCCTACCGGCTGCGAGCCATGGCCGACAGGAGAACCCGATGAGCCTGCGCTTCGCCTACAACACCAACGGCACGGCCTCGCACCGGCTCGACGACGCGCTGATGCTGATGGCCGAGACGGGCTACGCGGGCGTGGCGCTCACGCTCGACCACAACCACTTCGACCCTTTCGCCAGGGACTGGGAGGCGGACGCCAGGCGCCTGGCCGGGCGGCTGCGCGGCCTCGGTTTCGGCTCGGTGATCGAGACCGGCGCCCGCTACCTGCTCGACCCGCGCGCCAAGCACGAGCCGACCCTGGTGACGGCCGACCCCGCGGGCCGCGCCCGCCGCATCGCTTTCCTGCACCGGGCCATCGACATCGGCGGCATCCTCGGATCCGAGGCGGTGTCGTTCTGGGCCGGCGTGCCCAAGCCGGGAGTCGACCATGCCGAAGCCTGGGACTGGCTCGAAGCGGGGTTGGAACAGGTCGTGGCCTATGCGGGCCGACGCGGGATCGTGGCGGCGCTGGAGCCCGAGCCCGGCATGCTGATCGAGACGGTGGATGACTACCTCCGGCTCCGGGCCGATTTGCCGGGCCTGAAGCTGGCGCTCGATACCGGGCACCTGCTGGTGACGGGCGAGCGCGACCCGGCGGACGCGATCCTGGCGTTCAGCCCCCACCTCGGCACCGTGACGATAGAGGACATGAAGCGCGGCGAGCACGTGCATCTCCCCTTCGGCGAGGGCGACATGGCGGTGCCGGCCGTGCTCGACGCGCTCGACGGAATCGGCTTCGGCGGACTCGTCTGCGTCGAACTCAGCCGCGACAGTCACCGGGCCGACATGATGCTACCGCAAGCCTTCAGCTTTCTGCGCCTGTGCCGCCAGAACGTGCGCGCGGCGCCGAGCATTGGAGCGCCGGCCGGCCGCGCGGATGCGCTCGCGTGAGGATCTGCTTCGTCAGCCGCCGCTTCTTCCCGGCCATCTCGGGCATGAGCGTCTACGCCGCGAACCTTCTGCGCGAACTGGTGCGGGCCGGCCATGAGGTCACCATGGTGAGCCAGTACCGCGGCGACGCCTTCGGCACCCGGGTCTACGGCGGCGGCCCGCCCCCGCCCGTCCCGGGCGTGCGCGTGCTCGG
>CAXUCF010000379.1:2733-3934 GCA_964249275.1 uncultured Lichenihabitans sp. | reverse complement strand
CCGTCACGATCGAGGGCGGCGCCGACATCGGCTTGGCCACGGCCTACGATTACGACATTTTCATCAACATGGTGTCGTGCCTGGCGGCCGAGGTCCGCGACTACCGGGCCGCCGAGCGGAAGGGCCTCCGGCCCAGCCTGCCCGGCAAGACCTACCGGCCGTCGGCCGCCGACCTCCTGAAGTTCTGTCGCCGCGAACTCGGGGGCAAGCAGTACGTGGACCTCGAGAAGGCCCTCGATCGCCTGCTCGCCACCCGCATCAAGATCACCAACCTGAACGGCGGCAAGCGGAGGGAGACCGAGGCGGCCACCCTGATCGCCGGGTACCGCGTCGTGAGCCGGACCGAGAGGGACAGGATCGACCTCGTCGAGATCGACATCCCCCCGTGGGTCTACGAGGGCGTGGTGAACCCAAACGGGAAGCCCAGCATACTCACGCTCAACCCCGAGTACTTCCTCATCGCGAGACCGCTCGCCAAGTTCATCTATCGGCTGGCCCGTAAGGCGGCCGGGGACACCGAAGCCTACTACAAGGTCTCCGACCTCCACTATCGGAGCGGTTCGAAGCTCCCCATGCGCAAGTTTCGGGCCGCCCTCGAGGAGATCGTGGCCGCGGCCCATGACGACCCGCTACCTGACTACGACCTTGAGCTGCGAAAGAACGAGCGCGGCGGTGTCCTGAGGATGTCACACCGGAAGCGGGCACAGGAAACGGACGCACCCGACTGAGGTCCGACCGCAAATCGGTCCGCGGCGCCGTCGACAAAACCGACGTACTTCGTTCCGCCGATCCTTGTCAAAAACGGAGCTGCCACCTCACGGCGGCTCTGACAGAAATCCCGTACTTCGGTCCGCGCCACTCTGTCAAAAACAGAGGTGCCGCGTCGCGGGCCCACTAAGCGGTGTCGCCGCACCTCGGAACATCGCGTGACGACGCCGCTTGACTTCAAACCCTTACTAGGGTCTGTGGATAACTATGTCAAATTCGTGGGAGAGGCGTACAACGGTCCCGATCGGCCGTACATCGATCCGGCGACGGCGTACATCGATCCGTCAACGCCGTACAACGGTATGACAAAGCCCGTACAACGATCCAAGGACCCCACCTAAGTCATTGCGATGTCTACATAATTCTGACCCTAAAACCTTTATCTCTCAAAACTAGATTATAAAACCTCAAAAACTTGACAAAAACCGCACCT
>CAXUCF010000379.1:0-2723 GCA_964249275.1 uncultured Lichenihabitans sp. | reverse complement strand
ACTCGGATCTGAGGAGGCACTTCCTTCAGCCCTTCGGGCCCTCGTCACCGACGTCCGACGGGATGGTCTCCCTCGGAGATCGTAGACCCACGCCTCCATAGACGGAGACACCTTCGACCAGCGCACCATCCGGAATGACGATAGCGCCTGCGGTCTCAATTGCGAGATGCAACAGCTTCATCTGGCCACCACCCACCGGGAGCCCCGATTCATAGCGGTGGATCGTCGCCCTGCTGACGTCTGCGGCCTTGGCGAGGTCCGACTGCGTCATGTCGAGGAGCATGCGCGCGAGCCGGAGCTGCGATGGCGTCACGACGGAGATCCCATCACGAATGATCTGTTGACAATCAAAGCTTCATCATGCATCTTAAGGGACATCTTGCATCATGAGCGGCACGAAGTTTCACAGAGCCACACCGAGGTAAGGTGCAATGTAGCCTTCGGATGCCCTTCCGTCACGCATGGACCAAATCGATGGCCACCTATCTCGCGAGCGCTAATATTGCCGTCACCCCTTCCATCAGGCCGCCACAAAACGTTCGGATCGCAGCATTCACCTGTGACGGCCTCGAAGGCCTTTCGCGAGAACTCGGATTCCAAGTGGCCGTAGTCGCGGCCGTCGAAAGCGTGGAGGCCCATGTCCAGCGCCTTCGCGACCTTTGGTACGCGTCGGGAACTGCGAAAACCCGGGACGAGTGGCCCCTACCGATCGATTTCGACAACTGGCTGTTTCGGAACTGGAAGCAGATGCCTATGGACGTGAGGTGGTTCGGCCGCATCCCCCATCCACTCGGCACGTGTGTCGACGATGGATCTCTCCTTTTGCACCTGCCGTGTGAGGTGAAACCCTCGAAGTACGCCGCAGCGTTCAAGAACGGGTTGGCTGATTTGCGGTTCGAAACCGTCGCGCGACACCCCTCCACACTCGTCAAGCGTCACCACGCTCGAAGGCCCGTTACGGTGACGTCCCGGTACTCATGCGCCTCGGTCAGCACCCAAAACGCAGTCGAGGTGAGGGACCTGATCGCCTTCGAGCCGCGGACTTTGCCGCGTGTCGCGGACGTCGCCTTCAGGACCCTGGTGGAGACGGCGCAAGCCATCGAAACCAGTGAGTCTCGTCATGTGGGGAAGTAATGGCCTCGCAATTCCAGGCGACGGTGAGGCTGATATGGACGGAGTACGTAGACGAAGGACCACTAAACAGGCGTACGACGCTTCGGGAGAGCCGTCGAACACCGGACGCACGGCCGGGATTGCAGCGCATGGCGAAGTATCCGAGAATCACGTGACACCGTTGGACGCGTTCGTGAATGCCTTGGGTGATTACTGCGCCAAACTGGACATAGTGAGGGGGTGCGGACCGCCCTCGCCGATCGAGCGGGCTAAGGCGGGCAGGGTCGGGCCCGGTCAGGGACGGCGAATCGGAGCAGAACCAACGAGGCTCCCGAGCGCCATCGTTTGACCTGTTCGACGACGACCTGCCTCCTTTCGGCGCCGAACCGGACCCATGAGGCACCCGAACCGTCGAACGATCGAGACGCAGTTCCACAGCCGACCACCTCGCCATGGACGGCCGACGCCTCGGGAGCGGGATCGCCGATGGCGACCACCACGTAAGGGAAGCGCGACCGATCGCGATAGCACCGCTCCACCTTGCCATCGCGAACGATGACGACGGCCACCGGCTCGGGGTTGAGTTCAGCGTATGCACGAGCGGCCGCTTCTATGCTGACATCGAAAGCGCGGGCGAGCCGCTCCACGTCCCCGACGTCCGGTCGAGCCGATCCAAGGAAGGCCGCGACTCGCGACGGTGGGGTCAGGAGCAAGGCAGCAAGGCGGTCGGCTTGCGCCTCTTCCGGCCCGTTCGACACCGGGCGCAGCTCGATGTGCCCGAGGAGAAGATGGGCGATCTCGTGTGCGGCAGTGAAGCGCCTGCGTCGCGCGGCGTCGCTGCCGCGGACGACGACGAGTGGTTTCGAAAGTCCACCCCCACTAAGCAGCATGCCAGCCGCGTCCTTGATGTCGGCCGTGGCCAGATCCGCCCCAAGTGCCTGGCAGACCTTTTCGATGGGAACCGGACCTGCCCCGTGACCGATCCCATCGAGGACGAGTTCGGCAATCTGCTCGAGGCCAGCTCCTCCGGCACGAGCCGACCATGCGCGATCGAGCAAGACGGGAGGAGACGTCACTTGGATTTGAACTCCCTGACCAGAGCCTCGACGGTGCTCAAGTGCCGCTCCGACAAGTCCTTCAAGTCTCGGTAGAGCGCGACCATCCTAGGTTCCTCGGCTGGAGTCGCCACACCCTCGTCGACAAGGTCGGCGACGCCGACGCCGTACACCGACGCCAGCTTGAGCAACAGTTCACGAGACGGATTAACGTCTCGGTTCTCAAGATTCCATAGGTGTGTCTTGGATACGCCGGTGGCCTCGGCGGCCGCCAGAATGGAGAGGCGCAAGCCAAGCCGGAGCGTCTTGAGCTTCGTGCCAAGGCCCGTTGGTGATCTTCCTTCCTCCATGCCGGCGCACGTCCCCACGATTGACATCGGCTCCGGTTTCTGCGATCAGCGGCGACATACCACTAGAGTGGGATACATTTGTCCCACTCCAGTGGCACGCGCTTTGGGCGGTGCCTCCACGGGCGGTACCAAGAGACGTGCCCCCCAGCAAGGAGGTTCGAATGTCGAGCGTCGAGGGGGACAACAGGCTGGATACGGCCCCCGC
>CAXUCF010000378.1:1027-3958 GCA_964249275.1 uncultured Lichenihabitans sp. | reverse complement strand
GCCCAGGGCCGCGAGGCCGGGCGAGGGCGGCGAGGGTTGCGGCGCGACGATGACGGGACGGCTCGACACGGATCGCCATCCCAGGAGGCCGAGGACCCCGACCGCGAGAGTCAGGAAGACGATGCGCAACGCTGTCATGGCCATGACTTCTTCTTCGCTGGCCGCAGCCTAGCCCAGCCGCGTCATCGGTGCCAAGCGCCCCCACGCCCGCCGACAGCATGCCCGGAAGACAGGCAAACGGGCGACGTCGGCGGCCAAAAGGGTCTCGATCGCAAAACGTATGGGCATTGGCGACGCGATTGTGCTATCATGATGGGCATCGGGTGGGGAATGTCCGGTCGGAGAAGACGCGATGGCGTGCCCGGCCCTCGGAGGAAACGGCATGACGGGTTTCGCCGGAACGTCCTACGCGCTGTTCGCGGCCGTTTGGGGCGTCATGTGCCTCCTGTCGGGTGCGGTCGTCACCGACATGATGCTGCGCGATCCGCCGAGCCCTGCGGCGCTCGACGCCGACCAGCCGGCCGACGCGGCCGCCGCCGATATCTGATGCCCTCCGGCCGCGGATTGCGCCCGCATCGGCTTTGATGTAGCGCCTCCCTTTCCGCGCCACGCCCCGCAGGGCCGGCCGGAACCCGCTCACGCCGGCCCGTTTCGGCGACTGAGCCCGGAGGAGCACGGCCGTGATCGAACTGACGTTTCCCGATGGCGCCAAGCGCCCCTATCCCGCAGGCACGACCGGCCTCGACGTCGCCAAGTCCATCTCGCCCTCACTCGCCAAGCGCACGGTGGCGCTCGCCCGCGACGGCGTCGTGGTGGACCTCGCCGACCCGATCGAGGCCGATGCGGGGATCGAGTTCCTGACCCGCGACGACCCGCGAGCGCTGTCGCTCATCCGCCATGACGCCGCGCATGTCCTGGCCGAGGCCGTGCAGGGCCTCTTTCCCGGCACGCAGGTGACGATCGGCCCGGTGATCGAGGACGGTTTCTACTACGACTTCCTGCCGCAAACGCCCTTCACGCCCGACGATTTCGCCGCCATCGAGAAGCGGATGCGCGAGATCATCGCGGAGGACCGCCCGTTCACCAAGGAGGAGTGGAGCCGCGACGACGCGAAAGCTTTCTTCGCCGAGCGCGGCGAGGGATTCAAGGTCGAGCTCGTCGACGCCATCCCGCCCGACCAGACCCTGAAGATGTACCGGCAGGGCGACTGGATGGACCTGTGCCGCGGCCCGCACATGACCTCCACGGGCAAGGTCGGCACGGCCTTCAAGCTGATGAAGGTGGCGGGCGCCTATTGGCGCGGCGACTCGAACAATCCGATGCTGTCGCGCATCTACGGCACGGCCTTCGCGAAGCAGGACGACCTCGACGTGCATCTGAAGCGCCTGGAGGAGGCGGCGAAGCGCGACCACCGGCGGCTGGGCCGCGAGATGGACCTGTTCCACTTCCAGGAGGAGGGGCCGGGAACGATCTTCTGGCATCCCAAGGGCTGGAACCTGTTCCAAACGCTGATCGGCTACATGCGGCGGCGGCAGGACGCGGCCGGCTACATCGAGGTCAACACCCCGATGATCCTCGACCGGAGCTTGTGGGAAACGTCGGGCCACTGGCAGACCTACCGCGACAACATGTTCGTCACGACGACGGAGGACGAGCGCGTCTTCGCCTTGAAGCCGATGAACTGCCCGGGCCACGTGCAGATCTTCAAGAACGGGCTGAAGAGCTACCGCGACCTGCCGCTGAAGATCGCCGAATTCGGCACGGTGCACCGTTACGAGCCCTCGGGGGCGCTGCACGGCGTGATGCGGGTGCGCGCCTTCACGCAGGACGACGCCCACATCTTCTGCACCGACGACCAGATCATGGCGGAATGCCTCAAGGTCAACGACCTCATCCTGTCCATCTACCGCGACTTCGGCTTCGAGGACGTCACCATCAAGCTGTCGACGCGGCCCGAGAAGCGGGTCGGCTCCGACGAGGTGTGGGACAAGGCCGAAGAGGCGCTGGGCCGCGTCATCGAGAACGTCGCGGCGCGCGGCGTCCCCACCAGCATCAATCCCGGCGAGGGCGCCTTCTACGGCCCGAAGCTGGAATACGTCCTGCGCGACGCCATCGGCCGGGACTGGCAATGCGGCACCCTGCAGGTGGATTTCAACCTGCCGGGCCGCTTCGGCGCCTTCTACATCGGGCCCAGCAGCGAAAAGGTGACGCCCGTGATGCTGCACCGGGCCATGTTCGGCTCGCTGGAGCGCTTCACCGGCATCCTGATCGAGCATTTCGCCGGCCACATGCCGCTGTGGCTGTCGCCCGTCCAGGTCGTCGTCGCCACCATCACCGAGGAAGCCGACGACTACGCGCTGCAGCTCATCGCGGAAGCGCGCCGCATGGGGCTGCGCGTCGAGGGCGACCTGCGCAACGAGAAGATCAACTACAAGGTCCGTGAGCACTCGCTCGCCAAGATCCCGGTGCTGCTGGTGGTGGGCCGCAAGGAGGCGGCGGAGCGCACCGTGTCGATGCGCCGGCTCGGCTCCCCGAACCAGACCGGCGGCACGGCCGAGGCGGTGCTGGCGGCGCTGGTCGAGGAGGCGGTAGCGCCGGACCTGCGGCGGACCATCAAGGCGGCCGAGGTAGCGCAAGCCGCCGAGTAGTGCCGACTCGATACGGCGGCACAAATCCTCCGGAGGTCGAAAGCATGGCTCCTCCGGAGGTCGAAGGCATGGTGCGGTGTCTGAGGGCGTTGACGCTCCCGTCTCGGCGGTCAATTATGGTCATAACGCTCCGATCGGGTCGACGACGGAGATGGAGTTGACGCCGACTGAGAAGCTCGATGCCAAAGTGGCCAATGAACAACTGAAGCTCTTCGCCAGCCTCTTGAACACACTGGCGGCGTCGGCTTTGATCGGATCTCTCGTCGCTCCGACCATCGCGGGA
>CAXUCF010000378.1:0-1017 GCA_964249275.1 uncultured Lichenihabitans sp. | reverse complement strand
TTGCTCCACATTTTGGGGTGGTCGGTGTTGAGCTTTTTCAAGCCGGAGCAGTGAACGATGGAGACGATCTGGATCGCTCCGCCCGCCCTCGCCGTGATCGGCATCACCCTCTTCGTCGCAGCTCTGCTCGTGAGCCGTCGCTTCGACCGAAAGCACCCTCACCTGTCCCGGAAAGGCATGTGCGAGCAGGATGAACGCGAGAAAGCGGCCCGCACGGCGGCGCTACGATCGCGCATACCGATCCCTCCATTCCATCCGGAGGAGTGGCGGATGAATGCGGCACGCGATGAGCTTGCGAGTGATCGCCTAGATAGATCTCTGACGCGTTTGGGAGAACGGGTGGCGAGCGACCCGAAGCCGCCTGCGGTGCCACGCCCATCCACTCGACCGTGGAGGGCCATCGGCGACTGACGGCACACCTTGCAGGGATTTGGACTGACGTCAGCAACGGTGTGCGACGGTCAGAGATCACCTAACGGCTCGCCGCGCCCATCAGCGCCTTCGCCTGCGCGCCCTTCGGGTCGCCGAGCATGACAGGCGCCCGGCCGCCTTCGACCAGCGCGGCCCACACTTTGGCGCCGCGCGGCGCCCACAGCACGTCGAGCGTATTGCCCGCGCAGGCGTCGACCTTGCACACGCGGTCGAGCCTGTAGGGCGTGCCGGCGACGTCCACGGTCCGGCCCGGGCCGGCGGTGCCGGCGCCCTGCACCGCGATCGCCTTCACCCAGTCCGGCGCCGCCTTATCTTTTATGAGTCGGGCGAAGTTGCCCTTGTAGGGTTGCAGCGCCAGCACGTCGAAGATGTAAGTCTCCGGCTCGGCGGCCCGCGCAGTGGAGGACAGGCCGACGAGGAGCGCGAGCGCAGTGAGTCGCATGGGGGACGGGTTCCGGGACGCGTGACGATGGCGGGAGTGTCGCCGGGGCGGCGTCGGGCGGCAAGCCCTGGCCCCGCGAGCCAGCCTTGCGTCTCACTGCCGATGCGGGCAGACCTGCGCGCCGACGCGCCGGAGTCCTCAGC
>CAXUCF010000377.1:0-3982 GCA_964249275.1 uncultured Lichenihabitans sp. | reverse complement strand
CATTTGGTTCGTCCTGACGCGAGGTGCCCGATCCCCTCCGATGCGAGGTGCCCGGTTCCGGCAGTCTCGTCTCGACGCCCCGTAGACCCTTCTCGAGCGTCGCCATTTGAAACTGGACTTGTTGCACACCCTCCTCGAGAGCCTCCAAACGCCTCAGCGCACGCCGCAAGTGCCTGATGATGATCTTCCCCGTATCGTTCTTCTGATTGCCCTGCACCGGATCCAACAGCCGCTCGATCCGCTGCGTCACCCGATTGGTGTCCAGCCCCGTTTCCTCGACCCGCGTCAGCTGGAGCGGGTCGAGTTTCTCCGTCTCTGTCGTCGCATCCAGCTGATCGGGAAGCATCACCGACCAGGGGTCGGCCGGAGCGTTCTCGTCCAGGGCTTGTAGCTCCAACTCCTCCGCGTTGGGCCCGTAGATGACTTCGATCTGGCACATCGTTTCGACCTCCGCTTCCAACGGCTCCGAAGGCACCTGTTCCTGCGGGACCGGCGGCAGGTCCTCGCCCATCGTCTCGTTCGGCATACTCATTCTCCTTCGTCGTGGCCGATGGCTCACCCGCGCTTTCGAGAGCACCGACTCCGGTTCCCTCGCGCTCCGTTTCACGAGGCGACCGGACGCCGGCAGGCCGATCCTGCATCCAGGCCTCCTCGAAGGCCTGAGACGCGTCTTCCTCGTTCGACGCCAAACCCACCAAGGGCCGGGTTTCAGGGGCGCTGCCGAAGCCGCCGCTCGTCGCCCCCTCGAAGCGTGTCGCGTCCGCGATGGCGCTTCGGAGGACGCGGATCTCGTTCTCGACCTCTCGGACCTCCTCCTGCAGCCTGTTGTGGGTCGTGATCCGCCGGACGATGTCCGCGCGCGCGGAGCCTCGGCCGTCTCGCATCCTCGCGGTGCCGGCCGGCCCAATGTGGATGCCGGGCTGCCGATCCAGAATGCCCTGCGCGGCCAGCGTACGACGATCCACCCGCACTGGATGGCCAGCCTCTTCCAGCGCCCTGTTCGACAGGCGCTCCCAGGCTTCCCGGATCCGTGCGACCGAGCGGCAGTCGGACATGCCGCAGCACACCCTCCCTGTTTCTGGATCGCGGTCGCGAATGACGAGGTGGAAATGGTGATTGCGCCGATCGCCGTGTGGCCCGGGACGGTGGATCGCCGCGAGATAGGGCGCCCTGCCTCTCGTGACATCGCGGGCGAAGCTGCGCACCAGGGCGATATGCTGTTCGCCGTTCAAGTCGTCGTGCAACGCCGCCATCACCTTGGTGATGACCCTGGCGTTCAGCCGATCGCCTTTTTCGGCCTCGTCGAGCCATTTTTGAGCAGCAACCGACTGTGCCGGCATGCGCTCGGCGAGCACGACGACGGCGGCACTCTCACGGCAGATGTATCCGACGTGCGCGCTCGCCGTGCCGGGCGGAAACCGCTTACGGTTGATCCAACTTGCGTTGAGCGAGAACAGCGCCATCCTGCAGGACAGCGTGAACTGAAATCTTTAACACTGGATGCATCCTTAAGTGCACCTTCCTCATATCTAATCTGAACTCTCCGTTTTCCGATTCGTTCAGGAGATGCATCGGTTCCCGCCATGACGAGCAGGAGGATAGCGGGATGCCGAGGCGGGCGAAGTTCGTGGCGACGGGAGACGTGTCCAGGGTGTCGCCGATTGCGTCGACGATCCAGGAGATGCAGCGGCAACTCGAAGACAAGCTGCAGCAGGAGAAGACGCTCAAACTCGAAGCCAAGCAGCTCAAGGATGCGATAGCGGAGGCTCGGAAGGGCCAGCAGGCCAGGCGTGCCAGCGTGCTCGGGTTCATGCTGCTGGAGGACAGCAGCGACGCCGGCCGTGCGCTGATGGCGGCCTGTCTCGCCCGGCTGCAGCACCCGGAACACCGCGTCCTTTTCGGCCTCGAACCACGGTCCGACGGCCTCCTCGGCGCTTCGGCACCAGGAGCAACGACGGAAGATACCGCGTCCGGCCGTTCGGTCCCTGTGACCCCCGACGGCGACGCCATGGGCCGAAGCGGAGGGCGGGACGCGGGCGATGCAGCAGCCTCGGACCCGAGCGACCAGAAGGACAATTTCGAGATCACCAGCGCAGCCGATGAGGCGTACGGTTCCCCCTCCGGAGAGGACAGGATCGAAGGCCCCGACGAGGGTGGTCCGGGTCGAACGCGCGACGACGGTCTCGACGTTTCGGCGGTGTCGTCCGAGGACGCATTCGCAACAGGGGTCGGGCAGACCGACCGGGCCAAAACGTCGGTCGACGGCACGGCAGAGGGTGCTTCCGTAGCAGGCTCCCGCTCCCCTCGGGAGACCACCGATGACGCTCCAACGAGCCCCGGCCTGGACATCGACCCCTTCGCGCCTTCGACGCCACCGTCATTCACCCCGCACGCCTTCATTAGCACACGGGAGATGGCGAACCGGATCAAGGCGCTCGGCTTCAAGCTGCAGAAACGGGACGGCGGGAACTGGACCGTGACGGCCACGACTGCTGCCGAAATGGCGGCCCTCGCTCCCCTCGGATTGAAGCTCTACGATCACGGCCCGGCATAGATTCAGAGGTCCGCAATATCTCGTTTCGGGGGGATGATACGGACGACGCCGGCCCTGCGAAAGGTCGATGCCGGCGTTGTCGATCAGGGGTGGCGTTCAAAGCTCGGTGAAGTCGGCATGAGACGGATTGGATGACGAGCCGCCGTCACGGATTCGACCACCGAGGGAGTTCGATGTTTCCCACGGGAATACCCGCGTCACTGTCCCAACCGGCCTCAGAACAAGCGTCGATCAGACCGCATCCGCCGGGTCGACCGCGTGTCGTGGCGGGTACGACAGGGGTGTCCCACCCGGCATCGACTGCTGATTCCTATGTCGCCGTTTTCGCGACGTCGTCCGTGATCCCGGAACCACGCCGGATCGAGCGGTCTACGTCATCTCGCCCGCATCCATGTCGACGACAGGACCTCGCCGACTGGATCCCTCAAACGATGCATCCTGCACGGTGCTCATGCTCGCTTCGGCGCGCACCCTTTTTGATCGACTTGGAACCGGTAGCGGGGTGGAGATTGACCGCGAGGCGCGCCCGTTTCCGTTTCGCTCGACACGGATCACATCGCCACTGAACACTCGGAAAGCGTCACGCAGCGCCGAATGGTCGGCGACGACCCTATGATACGAGTGGCCCCGCCAGCACCGCAGCGTGGGCCTTCCAATCCCGACCACCGTGACCGAAGCCAGCCTGGTTCGGTGAACGCGCCCGCGCGACGGACGCTCGCCAAGGCGCTGCAGCGACGTCTCGCGATCTTCGAAAGTGAAGCGAGCCCGTTCGACACCTCGGCTTGCCGGCTATGCCTTTTTGCGTCCCGATCGCAGGGGAAGTGGTGGTGCCTCGCCCTCGGCGGGCTGCCTGAAAAGTTCGGTCAACGGCACCGACAGCGCCGTCGCGACCCGGTCCAACAAATCCACCGTCGGGTTTTCGGTCTGACGCTCGAGGCCGCCGAGATAGGCGCGATCCACGGCCGCATCCACGGCGAGCCGCTCCTGCGAGATGCCGTGCAGCACACGCACCCGCCGCATGTTCCAGGCCAGAAGCTCTCGTCCCTTCATGGATCGAGATCCATCATCTCGTGGCCTAAGAAACCACTGGCTAAAACCATACGAATCACCTCACATCGCACTTCCGACAGGGGGGAGGGCGCGATGCCGTGCCAGGCGATCGGTCCCGGCCAGGGACATCAGGGCGTGGAAGCGAGACTGCCGCGCCGGCCATCGTTCGGGGCCGCCGGAAGGCTCATCGAGGTACTTCGGCAGGAGTGGCGTCGCGCCATGGCGCGCAAGCCTTCCACATCAACGGGCGGGGGACGCGCCGTAGGACCCGATGACGATGACGACCCGATCGACGAGATGGCAGTCTGGTGAGGCCGGCCCCACGGGCGCCGCTGCTCGGCGCCGCCCATGGTCGGAGCGCCGCCGAGAGGCTGGAAA
>CAXUCF010000376.1:0-4005 GCA_964249275.1 uncultured Lichenihabitans sp. | reverse complement strand
CCGACGGCGGCGCGGCCGCCATTTCGCCACCGGCGCCAAACCCTCCACCGCCGACAGGTCGAGCAACAGGCCGCTTCGGCCTGGGCTCGGAGGGAGACGGCTTATCGTCGTCGAAGCCCCGCTTCCTCGGTCCCCGGAAATCTCTACCTTTGCTCATGTCGCCAGCTCGTCTTTGCCTTCAACCACCGTACCTCGTGACCATGGCTCCGACCCGATGCGGACGCATGTGTGATCACGCACTCTCGACCTGCAGCCGGGCGCCGCAGATTTTGGCGTACAATCGTGGCAGGGCGTTCTCGTCCCAATCCCCGACCAAAGCGGCCAAGCCCTGGCACTGCGTCCGCCCGAAGAGCATGGAACGGACGCAATCAGCACACCGTACGGGTCCCATTCGGGAGTCCCGTCAAGACGAGGTACGGAATAGCCGACCCGCATCTTGGTGGGACGCTACCGCATTTTGCAGCCCTTCGCCACCGCTATTCTGGCGTGAAACCAAGCCTTTTCAGGCCGCATCCCGCCATCCGACTCGTCAGGCTCGCTGCCTGCCATGTCCCGGCGATCCGATCGCACGACGAGTGCTCGCATCGTTCATCGGAGCGGCAGCGGACCGCGCCGGCTGCCGGATATGCATCTACACACGCTGCGGCACTCCTACGAGGTCGTACCCGGAACCGTTACCCTAGACGGCCAGGGTGATGCACAGCTTCACGGTCACTGGGGCGAGCCGTTGCGGCCCTGTGTGGGCCGGGGCGCGCCAACCTATCCGGAGCTGCCAGCGCGGGCCCGAGGTGGTTCACATCCTGGGGCAGGGTTCGACACCGCTAATTCGCATAATCTATATTATGGAACACGGTGAGGAACGTAGCCGCGGAGGTGAGTTGGGCTCGGCGCCGGCACCGGATGGCGGCGCCGGGGGTTGCGGCGGTCAGCCCGTAACCGGTGAACGCTGAGGCGGCGGCGCTTCGTGCGACCCGTTGAGCCTGACCTGGATCGGTTGCGAAACCCTGAACCAGGGCCTGCAGATCGCATTCGTCGTACCGATATCGGGGCAGGGGTGGACCTTACCGCCGAGGCTCCGATGCCCTGCCCCGGTCCGTCTTGCCGGGCGCGACGTCGCATGCATCATGCGGGTTCGACCTTCGCCCCTTGGCCCGATGAGATCCGCGATCACGATGCAGAACCCACCTGCCCGCACCCGAGCCGCCAGCGGCAACGAGCACCCGGTCTGGGGCCATGCGCGCGCCAAAGCCGACCTGTTCACGGCGGTCAGTGATCGTGTCTGGGAGACGCCGGAGCTGAACTACGCGGAATGGGCTTCCGTGGAGGCGCACCGCGCTGCCCTCGAGCGGCAGGGTTTTCGCGTCACGATGGGCGTGGCGGGCTTGCCGACCGCGGTGATGGGTGAGGCCGGCGGCGACGGCCCGGTGATCGCCATCTTGGGCGAATTCGATGCCCTGCCGGGCCTCAGCCAGCAAGCCGGCACGGCCCGGGAGCAGCCGGTCGAGCGCGGCGGCAACGGGCACGGCTGCGGCCACAATCTGCTCGGCGCCGGATCGCTCGCGGCCGCCACGGCCGTCAAGGACTGGCTGGCCGCCACGGGCTTGCCGGGCCGCATCCGCTATTACGGCTGTCCGGCCGAGGAGGGCGGCTCGGCCAAGGGCTTCATGGTCCGGGCCGGCGTCTTCGACGACGTTGACGCCGCCGTGTCATGGCACCCTGCCCCATTCGCCGGCGTCAACAAGCCGGTGTCGCTGGCCTGCAACGAGATCGACTTCCAATTCTTGGGCCGGTCGGCTCATGCCGCTGCGGCACCGCATCTCGGCCGCAGTGCGCTCGACGCGGTCGAACTCATGAACGTGGGCGTCAACTATCTGCGCGAGCACATGCCGCAGACGGCGCGTCTTCATTATGCTCTGATCGACGCCGGAGGCATGGCGCCCAACGTCGTGCAGGCGCGTGCGACCGTGCGCTACCTGATCCGTGAACGCGACCTGCCCCGGCTTCGCGCGCTGATCCGTCGGGTGCGCCGCATCGCCGTCGGAGCGGCCCTCATGACCGGCACCAGGATGGAGGCCGCGGTGCTGAGCGGCGACGCCAACCTCCTGGCCAATCCGCCGCTGGAGCGCCTCATGCAGGCCCACCTCGAGCGGCTGGGACCGCCGCCCTTCGACGCCGCCGACCATGCTTTCGCGGCGCGCATCCAGGACAGCCTGTCGCCCGAGGACATCGCGGCCGCTTACGAACGGTTCGGCGCCCTGCCGCGCAAGGGCCAGGCGCTCTGCGACGCCATCCTGCCGCTCGGCAGCGGCGACGGCACATCGGTCGGCTCCACCGACGTCGGAACCGTGAGTTGGGTGGTGCCCACCGTGCAGATGCGCGGCGCCACCCACGCCATCGGCACGCCGGGCCATTCCTGGCAGGTGGTGGCGCAGGGCAAGGCGCCGGCCGCCCATAAGGGCATGATCCACGCCGCCATGATCATGGCGTCGACCGCCGCCGACCTCCTGGCCGATCCGGACCTGATCGCCGAAGCCAAGGCCGATCACCGCGCGCGGCTGGCCGAGACCCCCTTCGTCAATCCCATCCCCGACGACGTGGAGCCGCCGCTCGTCCAGGTTCGTCGAAACGAGCCTTCCCGACTGCCCCGATGAACCGCGTCCTCAAGCCTCGACCATGGGCCGGTGCGGCTGCACGTGGCCCGGGATGTCGCCGGTCGCCCGCGGATCGATCACGATGGCGGCATGCGTGCGGAACGGCACGAAGCCCTCGCGCCGGTAGAGGCGCAGCGCCGCCGGGTGGTCGAGGTCGCAGGTGTGCACCCAAACCCGCCTCGGGCCGGCCGACCAGGCTTCATGCAGGGCAAAGCGCAGCAGCAAAGGCCCCAGCCCGCGGCCGATGAGCCCCGGCATGAGCCCGAAGTAGCTGAGTTCGACATCATCCGCGACGCGCCGGTCGAGTTCGGCGAAACCGGCCGGCTCACCGTCGGCGACCAGCAACCAGAGGTGGTTGCGGGGATGCTGAACCTGTTCGGCGATCGCCGCGTCGCTCCAGCGCCGCCGCGCACCCCAGAGCCAAGGCTCGCCCACGGTCGTGTAAAGGAACCGGTAGAAGGCCACGCTCGGCTTGACCACGAGGTCGACCCGGGTCCCGTCGGGCAGCGCCGGCGCCAGGACGGCGCCGGGCGGGCAGGCGAACATCTCGAGTGACGTCACGATCTCGCGCAGGTGGCCGGGCGGAACGGCGCCGCTCTCGCCCCGATCCGGCGCGGTCACGGGGCGAAGGGCAGGGCCATGCCGTCATAGGCCGGCTCGACGCCGGACGGCAGTTCTGCCCTGAGCTTCGCGTAGTCGAGGTCGGTGTGGAGGTTGGTCAGCACCGCCCGCCTCGGCCTGAACCGGGCAATCGCGTCCAGCGCCTCGCGAACCGAGAAGTGGCTGGGGTGGGGTTTGTAACGCAGGGCATCGATGATCCACAGGTCGAGGCCTTCGAGGAAGCGCTCGCTTTCGGGCGGGATGCCGTTGAGGTCCGGCGTGTACGCGACACCGCCGACCCGCAGGCCCAGGGCGTCGATCTCGCCGTGTCCCAGCCGAAAGGGGGTGATGGCGATCGACCCGCCTGCCCCCTCGAAGATCTGCACCCTGCCGGCCGTCAACCGCTTTTCGTCGAGGAGCGGCGGGTACGAACTGCCGGCCGGCGTGCGGAACACGTAGGCGAACTTCTCCGTGACGTCGCGCGACGTTGCCGCATCCATGTGGACCTGGATGCGCCGGCGCAGGTTCAGCACCAGCGGCCGGACGTCGTCGATCCCGTGAGTGTGGTCGGCATGGGGATGCGTCAGCACGACCGCATCGAGACTGTCGAGGCCGGTGGACAGCAACTGCTGGCGCAGGTCGGGCGACATGTCGACGAGGATCCGGGTCGAACCCGAGACGCTGCGGCGCTCGACCAGGATCGAGCAGCGCAGGCGGCTGTTGCGTGGATTCGCAGGATCGCAGGCTCCCCATC
>CAXUCF010000375.1:0-4026 GCA_964249275.1 uncultured Lichenihabitans sp. | reverse complement strand
CAATAGGGGTGCAGCCATGCGGGAGGCGACGGTGGATTGGGACAAGTTGCGGGTCTTCCAGGCGGCGGCCGATGCCGGGTCCTTCACCCACGCGGGCCAGGTCCTGAACCTCAGCCAGTCGGCCGTGAGCCGCCAGATCAGCGCGCTCGAGACCGAGCTCGAAACGCCGCTGTTCCACCGCCACGCGCGGGGGCTGATCCTCACCGAACAGGGGGAGCTGCTGTTCCGCACCGTCCAGGACGTGATGCTGAAGCTCGACGCGGTGCGAAGCCACCTGACCGACAGCCGCGACAAGCCGCACGGCGAACTGCGCATCACCACGACCTTCGGGCTCGGCACGAGCTGGCTCGCGCCGCGGCTCGGCGAGTTCCTCGACCTCTACCCCGACATCAAGCTCCACGTCATCCTGACCGACGAGGAACTCGACCTCGGCATGCGCGAGGCCGACATTGGGCTGCGCCTCCGTGAGCCGATCCAGCCCGACCTGATCCGTCGGCGGCTGTTCACGGTGCACTACCATGCCTACGCGTCGCCGAGCTATCTGAAGCGCCACGGTCAGCCCAAGACCCTCGAGGAACTCGTCAAGCACCGGCTCATCGGCTACGCCGGCACGCCGTCCAACTATCTCGTGTCCATGCTGAACTCCCTGCAGGCGGCGGGTCGCGACGCCAAATCCCAGCGCCCGTCCGCCGTCACGTTCAACAACATGGTGGCGTGCCGGCACGCGGTGCAGAACGGCGCCGGCATCGCGGTGCTGCCCGACTATCTGGCGGAAGCCGACAGCGGCCTCGTCCAGATCCTGCCGCACGTCGACATGCCGGAACTCGATTGCTACTTCGTCTATCCCGAGGAGATGAAGAGCGTCGCCCGGGTGCAGGTGCTGCGCGACTTCCTCGTCGCCAATGCCCAGAGGTGGCGGTTTTGAAGGACCCGCTTCCTCCCGTTTCGCCGCGAAGGATATCGGCATCACGGGCCGGAGCTGCATCCCGTGGCCCGACAGGCGAGAGCCTTTAAGGAACCGCCCGGATTGCGGACAGGACGTCCCGGTAGGCATCGGGCGGGATCGTCACCTCGCCCTGGAAGGGCGAACTCAACCCCAGCACCAGGAGCAGCACCAGCACGCCCGACGCCACCAGGGCGGCCGTCATCGAAAGATGCACCGAAAGCTTGGGGGCGCCCAGGATGAAGCTGAAGCCCACCATCAAGGCGCCGCCGGACAACAGGACGATCCAGACGAGATCCGGGATCGTGCCGCCGGTCGCGAGCCGCCGGTCGCGACGCACCATGGCGATCTCGGCCAGCCCGCGGATGAGGACAGCATGGACGTTCGACTCCCCCGCGCCGTTTGGCTGAAAGGCCATGACCGTGGCATCGAGATGCTCCAGCGATTGCTCCGAGGCCGGTATCGGACGCCCGGCGATCTGGGCCGGCCACTCGATGTCGATGACGCGCGCGAGATAAGCCACGAGATCGGCCCTTATCGCTGCCCCGGCCGGCTCGGCGATGCCGTGGCTCGCGCCGTAGAAGCTTCCGATCAGGTTCGCCTCGCGTCGCGCCAGGGCCTGAGCGGCCGAGTACTGCTCCCACGCCGTCATCGCCACGAAGGCGAGCAGCACCGCATAGGTGACGCCGATCACCGAGAAGATCGCGGCGCCGAGTTCGGTATGTTCACGCCGCAAGGCGGCCGGCAGGACGCGATGGACCAGCACCTGCAGGACCAGCGCACTGAGAACCGCGGCCGCGAGAACGACGGCACCCGACTGCCAGATCGGGTGCCGGGTCACCAACATCGACATCATCGCGTGGCGTCCCTGGCATCGGGGTTGACGGCCCGGGTCCGGTGCCGATGAGGTGGAGGCGCGACCCATGGTGCTCGATTGCGCGGGTGTTGCCCAACGCCCGGCATGATGTGTCTCTCCTTTCGACGCCGGAATGGCAAATCTGCCGGCCGGGCCGGCTGAACGCGGCTCCCGCCGCAGCGCTTGCGCGCCGTCCGGCACGGTGATCGACTGCAAGCCTCGGGGGCGGTCTGCGTCGCCGCAGGGCACCGTGGCCCCAGCAGACCCGGCATCCCACCAGCGAAAGACACGCCATGCCGTCGCCCGAGACCAACCCGTTCCCGGTGTCGGATGCCGACCGGCATGCGATCTGGGACATGCTGGTCCGGCGCGACATCGACGCCTTCACGCGCCGGGACTGGGACTTGGTGGCCGACGATTTCATCGCGGCGGGGTTCCTGGGCATCGACGCCGGCCGCTCGCCCAACCCGGACAGCTGGCGTCTGGCCTACACGCTCGACGACTACCGGGCGGCGTGGCTCGGGGACGCCGCGGCCGCGCAACCCTGCCGCCCCGATCTTCGCACCGCGCTCTTCGCCGCGACCGTGCTGCGCGACATCGACGTCGTCGGCGATGTCGCCCTGGCGCACAAGAAGTTCGACGGCGTCGTCCAGCCGATCGGCGCCGTGCCGGAGAGTCTGAACTGGCAAACGCTGTATCACTGCCGCAGACTCGGCGGGCGCTGGATGATCACCGGGTTTACGGGCTACATGCCGCACCCGATCGCAGGCTCGCGGCGGCCTTGACCGGAGGAACCCATGCCCTTCGACCTCGTCCTCGCCAAAGGTCGCGTCGTCGATCCCTCGCAGGGCCTCGACGCCGTCACCGATGTCGCTTTCGCGGACGGGCTGGTGGCGGCGGTCGGCGACGGCCTCGATGCGCGCGGCGCCGTGGTTCGAGACGTATCGGGCCGGATCGTCACGCCGGGCCTCATCGACCTGCACACCCACGTCTACTGGGGCGGCACCTCGCTCGGGATCGACGCCGAGGATTTCGCCCGCAGGAGCGCGGTCACGACCTGCGTCGACGCGGGCAGCGCCGGACCGGGCAATTTCGCCGGTTTCCGCAAGCATGTCATCGCGCCGAGTCGCATCCGCATCCTACCCTATCTGCACGTGTCGTTCGCGGGGATCTACGGTTTCTCCACCAAGGTCATGGTGGGCGAGGGGCACGACATCCGGCTCCTCGCGGCCCGCGACTGCGTCGAGGTGGTCGAGCGCAACCGCGACCTCATCGTGGGCATCAAGGTGCGGCTCGGGCGCTCCGCCAGCGGCACGGCCGGCATCGTCCCGCTCGATGTCGCCGAGCAGGCCGCCGACGAGACCGGCCTGCCCATGATGGTCCACATCGACGAGCCGCCGCCCTCCTACGAGGCCGTGGTGGACCGCCTCCGGCCGGGCGACATCCTGACCCATTGCTTCCGGCCCTTCCCGAACGCCCCCGTCGACGGCAGGGGCGAGGTCAAGCCGGCGCTCCTGGCGGCCCGGCGCCGCGGCGTCCTGTTCGACGTCGGGCACGGCATGGGGTCCTTTTCCTGGAAGGTCGCCCGGGCCATGATGGCCCAGGATTTCCTGCCCGACACCATCTCGTCCGACGTCCACGCGCTGTGCATCGACGGCCCCGCCTACGACCAGGTCACGACGCTCGAAGTTCCTGGCGCTCGGCCTGCCGCTCCCCGCCGTGATCGCGGCGTCGACGACCCATGCCGCGAAGGCCCTGGGCCGCCCGGATCTCGGCTCGCTGAGGCCCGGCAGCATCGGCGACGCCAGCATCCTGTCGCTCGATGCCGGGGCGTTCCCGCTGGAAGACGTGCGCGGCGAGGTCGTGACGGCGCGGGAGCGCCTGTTCGCCCGGGGCGTGGTGGTGGGCGGCCACTGGTGGCACCCCGCCTGAAGGCGAAGCGCTTCATCTTGGGAGAATCGACCATGCCGCTCGACAGGCTCGAAACCGCACCGGACCCCGGGGACGCGAGCCCCGCGCCCGCCGCCTCGGCCGCGCCGCCGCGGGCCGTCGTCCCAGGCGCACTTCCGGCCTGAGCGCATGTTGCAGCCGCCCCCCGCCCAGCCCGGCATGACCCTCGACGAGGTCGACACACCCGCCCTCGTCATCGACCTCGACGCCTTCGAGGCCAACCTCGACAGCATGGCGGCGCTGGCCGCGGCCGCGGGCGTGAAGCTGCGGCCGCATG
>CAXUCF010000374.1:0-4035 GCA_964249275.1 uncultured Lichenihabitans sp. | reverse complement strand
TTCCTGCCTCGGAAGGACACCTCTCCCGCCGACGGACCGATCAACCCTGACGCGATCCGCAGCAGCGTCGACTTGCCGCAACCGGAGCGTCCAAGTAGGGCGACGATCTCACCCTCGGCCAGAGTCACGGACACGTCGTCGAGGACGGGTTCCCCGCCGACGCCACCTTTGTAATGTTGCGTGACGTTCCGAATAGCAAGCAGTTGATCGACCCTGTTGCTTATGTGCATCGCCGCCATCTCTTTCCGATCACCTTCGATCTGTGCTAGCCGGGTCAAATTGTTGTAACACATATGATGGTCACAGCGCGCAGCGTCGGTATTTGGTCTGTCCCCGTTCTATCGCTCGGTCCTGCCTTGATCGGGGACGACAAAGCTATCCCTTGAGGCATGGAGATGCCATGCGGGTCATCTCCCCGCGGCATAGTCTTTCTGTGGGGGAGTTCTCGGCGTCACAGCGGCTTGGAGGGGCAAGCTGACTGGTCTCAACTCCGGCCCTCATCGAGTCCGGGCAGGCGGGATCGACGCCCGCCAATGTGGCATGATCAGGCTATGCTCACCTCCAGGTCGCAGCGTCCGCCGAACACCGCCTGAACGCGTTGCCCAGGGACGACCTGCGATAACCCAGTACAGCTCCCAGTCGCGATCATGTCCCCGGCCTGAAGATGGATGTCACGGGTCCGAAGCGACCGCGCCAGGTGTAGGACTGCCGATACGGGATCGCCGAGGACCTGCGCACCGCCACCCTTCGCCACCTCGCTGCCGTCGATGCGCAACGAGACCTCGATCTGGTCGAGGCGGGTCTCCTCCCAGCCATCGATCTCGGCCCCGATCACACATGCCGCATCGAGCCCGAAGTCCGCCGTGGCCGACCAATCATTGAGGGGAACGCCGGGGGCGGTGCGCCGTCCCAGCACCTGGAAACCCATGCGGCAGGACAGGATGGATGCCGCGACGGACGTGAGATCGAGGGGTTCCCTCACCGGTGCCCCCATCAAGAAGATGAACTGAGCCCCACAACCGAGCGTGCCGTAGGGCAGGCGTACCGTCTTACCCGGAGGTTGGACGTATTGTTCGAGCAGCCTTCCGACGACGGGTTCGAAACAGTTCAGCCGGCGCGCCGTGAACGCGCTCGTGGCGGCGAGCGTGTACCCGATCGGCACGCCACCATGGATACCGACAGCGAAGTCCTGGACGGTCCGAGCTTCTTCCATGGACTGGATACAGCGCAGGTCGATGTTGCCTGGCCCTGAAGATTGTCTCGCGAGGAATAGTGCCTTTCCGACCTCTTCCATGTCCCACATCGACGTTCGCATCCCACCCCGCAGGTCATACTGTGCTCACCATGGATGTCACAGAACAGATCAAAATGCAAAATCAATATGACATCTTTATACCAAGACCCGCTTACCCATCTCGCATTTTAATGCGGGCGCGGGCATGTTTCGACCGCGGCCGAGTTCGGTCGCGCCGCATCGCAACCCACGTTGGAACACATGCAATCCGACAAACAAACTCCCGCCTTCGATGGCGCCTGCCAGACCGCCTTCCTGGTCGGCCAGGACGGAGAGGGACATTGGCTCGCGGTCGAGACGCACGGCCTGGGCGGCGGGATCTTCAAGAGCCGCGACAAGGCCTTTCAGTACGCCCGGGACGAGAGCCACCGTCTCCCCGGTGCGGTCCGGTTCGCCGACGAACCGATCCGCCTCTTCAACTCGTGACCGGAGGGAGGGCGATCATGTTCCTGCAAGGTTCCATCACAGCCTTGGCGACACCGTTCACCTCCGATGGGTTGGACTCAAAATGCTTCGAGGACTTCGTCGAGTGGCAGATCAGCGAAGGGGCCGACGGCTTGGTGCCCTGTGGCACCACGGGTGAGGCTCCGACGCTGACGGCGGGAGAGCGCTTCAGGCTGATCCGCATCTGTGTCGAGTGTGCCTCGGGAAGCGTTCCCGTGATAGCGGGCACGGGGACGAACTGTACTGCCTCCACCATCGAGCAGACACGGGCCGCGAAGACCGCCGGGGCCGACGCGGCCCTGATCGTGACACCCTACTACAATCGGCCAACGCAAGAAGGCCTGTATCGTCACTTCGCCTCGATCGCAGCCGCCGTCGACATGCCGCTCGTGCTCTACAACGTGCCGAAGCGCACCGGCGTCGACCTCCACTTCAGCACCATCGAGCAGCTCGCTAAGATCCCGTCGATCGTCGGGATCAAGGACGCCAGCGGAGAGCTCGATCGTCCCCGCACCACCGCGCTCGTCACCGGACCGCGCTTCACCCAACTGTGCGGCGACGATGCGGGTGCGGTCACCTTCAACCTGGCGGGCGGGCGAGGCTGCATCTCGGTCGTGGCGAACGTCGTCCCACGGCTCTGCCGGGACCTCCAGCACGCCTGTCACACGAAAGATTGGCCGAAGGCACGGGCGATCCACCACAGGATGAAACCACTCCTCGATGCGATGGGCCGGGAGTCCAACCCCAGTCCCATCAAGCATGCCTTGTCCCTCGTGTACCCGGGCTTCTCGCCGGAGCCAAGACTCCCCCTGGTCGGCGTCGCGCCGAGCACCGCGTCGGAGATCGCCGACGCTCTCACCGCCCTCGGATTGATCGCGGATGCGGCGACCGCCGGGGTCACGTCGAGTTGGAATGGCCCGCGGCGAGGTTCGGCCGGCGCGACGGTCTGGTGGGCCGAATGAGCGTCTGCGCTCACCCTTCCTCGCCATCCATGAGGATGGCATAGGCCACCTGAGCTTCGTGAGACTTGCGAAGGGCTGCCCTGATCCCCTCCATCCGGAGCCTGCGCGCGACGCAAGCCAGCGCGTTCAGGTGTTCGCCGTGGGTCTGGGCGGGGAGGAGAAGCAGGAAAACGAGATCGACCCTTAGGCCATCGATGGCGTCGAAATCCACTGATGGCCTGAGTCGGACGAAAAACCCTCTGGGGCGCGTCAGCGGGAGAAAGCGAGCGTGCGGAAGGGCGATGCCGCCGCCCATGCCGGTTGTGCCGAGCCTTTCCCGTGCGTTGAGGGCATCGGCTATGGCCTCCGGCCCGGCCCCGGTCATCCCGGCAGACCGTCGGGCGAGTTCATCGATCAAGTGCCGCTTGTCCGAAACCCGTAGGTCAAGGATCACGTCCTCGGGTTTCAGGATGTCGCCGATCTTCATGTTCCGCTCCACACGCTTCAAGGCTCTGGTTCCCCGGCGCTGGCCAGGCTCAACGCTTCGGTTCGACTTCGTCCGGCGCTCGAAGCCTGTAGCCGACCCCCGTCTCGGTCAGGATGTAGCGCGGCCGTTCCGGCTCGGGCTCTAGTTTCTGCCGCAACTGCCTGACGTAGACTCGTAGATACTGCGAGTCCGTTTGGCTTCCCCAAACCGCCCGCAGGATGTGGGCATGGGTGAGCACCTTGCCGGCATGCAGCACCATCAGGCGCAGCACCTCGTATTCCTTGGGCGACAACTTGACGTCCTGGTCGGCCATCCTGACGAGCCGGCGCACGAGGTCGACCGACAGGTCGTCGACCTTGAACACGGGCCGTTCGCCCCTCACTGCGAGCTGGTGGCGCAGCGCGGCCCGCAGGCGCGCCAGCAGCTCGTTCATGCCGAAGGGCTTGGTGACGTAATCGTCGGCCCCGAGGTCGAAGGCCTCGACCTTGCCGGTCTCGTCGCCGCGGCTCGACAGGACCACCACCGGGACGGTGTCGTCGCGCTCCCGGATGAGGCGCAGCAGTTCGTGGCCTTTCATGTCGGGCAGTCCGAGGTCGAGGATCACGAGGTCGATCGTCTCGCGGCCGATCTGGCCGAGCGCCGCCCGCGCGTCGGCCGCCTCGAGCACGGTATAACCCTGGGACGACAGGCCCATGCGCAGCAGCTTGCGGATCGGAGGCTCGTCGTCGATGACGAGGATGCGGATGGATGACATCGGGGAGGCGTCCAGGGCAGGGGTGGTGCGCGGATGGCGCGAGGTGCGGGAGCGGGGCGGTCGGGCCGGCGCCCTCAGGCCGCCTCCGTGGCGCGTCGGACAGGCGTCGGAACGG
>CAXUCF010000373.1:0-4080 GCA_964249275.1 uncultured Lichenihabitans sp. | reverse complement strand
TCTGGCTGTCGTTCCTGATCATCTTCGGGACGCAGTGGTACATCGTGTTCAACGTCATCGCCGGAGCCTCGGCCTTCCCGAACGACCTCCGGGAAGCGTCGTCCAACTTCAAGATCAAGGGCTGGACCTGGTGGCGCAGCGTTATCCTGCCCGGCATTTTTCCCTATTACGTGACCGGTGCCCTGACGGCGTCCGGCGGGTCGTGGAACGCCGCGATCGTGGCCGAATACGTGAAATGGGGCAACGACAAGGTATCGGCGCACGGCATCGGAGCCTATATAGCCAGGGCCACGGAAGCAGGCGATTTCCCTCGCATCGTGCTCGGCGTCGCCGTGATGTCGGTCATGGTCATCTTGTACAACCGGTTGTTATGGCGTCCGCTGTTCGGCTACGCCGAGCGCCGCCTGCGGATCAGTTGAGGGATCATCCCATGCTCGATGAAGTCGCCGGCCAGCCGCTCCTGGACGTGAGGCACGTCAGCCAGCACTACAAGGCCGGTTCTGACGTGGAGGGCCCGCCGGTCCTCGACGACGTCTCGGCCTCCCTCCACCAGGGCGAGATCGTGGGCCTGCTCGGGCGCTCCGGCTGCGGGAAGTCGACCCTGCTGCGCATCGTATCGGGCCTGATCCGACCGTCGTCCGGCGAGGTCCTCTACGGGGGTGCAGCCGTGACCGGGCCGGCCGACGGCATCGCCATGGTGTTCCAGAGCTTCGCCCTGTTTCCCTGGCTGTCGGTGCTGGAAAACGTCGAGATAGGCTTGAAGGCCCTCAAGGTGTCGGGCCCGGAATCCCGCCGCCGGGCTCTGGCGGCCATCGATCTCATCGGGCTCGACGGTTACGAGTCGGCCTACCCCAAGGAGTTGTCGGGCGGCATGCGCCAGCGCGTCGGCTTCGCCCGCGCGGTCGTCACCCATCCCAACATCCTGCTGATGGACGAGCCCTTCTCGGCGCTCGACGTGTTGACGGCCGAAACGCTGCGCTCGGATCTCATCGACCTCTGGAGCGAGGGCCGGCTGCCCATCAAGACCATCCTGATGGTGACGCACAATATCGAGGAGGCCGTGCTGATGTGCGACCGCATCCTGGTGCTGTCGTCGAACCCCGGCCGCATCGCGTCCGAGATCAGGGTAACGCTGTCCCATCCCCGCAACCGGCTCGACCCCGAGTTCCGGCAGCTGGTCGACAACATCTACGCGCTGATGACCCGGCGCGAAACCTCGAAGCAGCCCGGCAAGGACGGTCTGTTCCCGGGCTCGGGTCTCGGCATGGTGCTGCCGCGCGTCTCCACCAACTCGCTCGCGGGCCTCATCGAGGAAGTCGCGGCCCCGCCCTATGACGGCGTGGCGGACCTGCCCCACCTCGCCGATTCGCTCCAGATGGAGATCGACGAACTTTTCCCGATCGCCGAGACGCTGCAGCTTCTGCGTTATGCGGAACTGGAGGAGGGCGACATCAAGCTGACCCAGGCCGGGCGACGCTTCGCGGACGCCGAAGTCGACGTGCGCAAGAAGAAGTTCGGCGACCATCTGATGGCCTACGTGCCCCTCGTGGCCCGGATCAGGCAGGTCCTCGACGAACGCCCCTCCCATCACGCCCCCGCGGCGCGCTTCCGCGAGGAGCTGGAGGACCACATGTCGGAGGATTATGCCGAGAAGACGCTCCGCTCCGCCATCAACTGGGGCCGCTACGGCGAAGTCTACGCCTACGACGAGGACAACCAGGCGTTCAGCTTGGAGAACCCGACCTGAGCCCCACCATCAGAGGGAAGCGTCGGGTTGCGGCAAGCTGAATCGGAGAAGATCGACGTGCATGCCCTGCACCTCCTCGCGATCTCCGGCAGTCTCCGCGGCGCCTCGACCAACACCGCGCTTCTCCGCGCTGCTGCGAAGATCGCACCGCCGTCGATCTCGATGTCGATCTACGATGGGCTCGATCGCCTGCCGATCTTCAATCCGGACCTCGAAGAGCGGGAACCGGTTGCACCCGTGCTCGACGTGCGCCGACGTGTGCTGAACGCAGACGGACTCGTGATCGCCTGTCCGGAATATGCCCACGGGATCCCGGGCGGGCTGAAGAACGCCCTCGACTGGTTGGTCTCGGGCGCCGAGATACCGGGCAAGCCGGTCGCGCTGTTCCACGCTTCGCCACGGTCGTCGCACGGACGCTCCGCGCTGACCGAAGTGTTGTGCACCATGTCGGCCCAGGTCGTTTTCGAGTTCACCTTGCCGCTGCTCGGGCTGACGCCAGAAGCCGTGGCGCATCGGCTGGCGGAGCCGGACCACATTGCCGCTATTCGACACGCGCTGAGCCTCTTCGCCGAGCGGATCGGACCTCCTTGGTCCAGGCGCGAGTTGTCCCATATGAGGGACGTCGAGCCCTGATCCGTGAATTTGAGGAGATCCAGCATGACCCCCGACGAACGCCAGCTCATCACGGGCCTGTTCGACCGCATGAAGCCGGCCGCGGGCCAGCAGCGCGACCGCGAGGCCGAGCAGCTCATCGGCGATCAGGTCCGGTCGCAGCCCTACGCGCCCTATCTCCTGGCCCAGACGGTCCTGGTACAGGACCAGGCACTGCGGGCCGCCAACGAGCGTCTGCAGCAGCTCGAGGACGAGCTGCGCAAGCTCCGGCCTCAGCAGGATACGAGTTTCCTCGGCGGCCTCGGCCGCATGTTCGGCGGCGGGTCGGTTCCGGCTGCCGGTAGCCACGCGCCGACGCAAGAGCCCGCCCCGTTCCGCGGCCCGCAGCCGGGCTACGGCCAGCAACCCGGCTACGGCCAGCAGCAAGGCTATGCTCAGCAGCAGCCGGGCGGACCCTGGGGCCAAGGTGCTGCTCCGCAGGGTGGTGGCCTGTTCGGCGGTGGTGCAGGTGGCGGAGGCGGCTTCATGAAGGGCGCGCTCGGCGCCGCGGCAGGCGTCGCGGGCGGTGTGCTGATGGCCGACGGCATCCGGAGCCTGTTCTCGGGCGGCCACGATCCGTACGGGATGGCGTCTGGATTCGGCGGGGGCGAGGGCGGCGCCTTCGGCAACCCGGGCGGCGAGACCATCATCAACAACTATTATGACGGGCAGCAGGGCGACCAGCAGGACATGGGGCAGCGCGGCGGCTACCAGGCCGGCAATTACGGCATGGACAGCGGCGACCAGGGCGGCGGCGACCCCGGCGGCTACAGCCAGGATGTCTGAGCGCGGTCAGGACCGCGTTCGACGGCCCGGATCGCGTGCCGTCCGGCCGTCATGACGCGGAGGAGAAGCTGCCGCTGATCGCGGGGGATCGCGACAGACGAAACGGCCTTCATCCGGGTTTTCGCCGTCGGCCCTGCGAGGTCGCTACGGCGAAGCTGGCCGCGCCATGGCCGACCCTGCTCTTGCAGGGCCCGGTTCAACCGCCCTCGACTCTGCCCGGCATGTTGCTCGCGCATCCTCGTCGGTTGCCGCGCGCCCCGATCGGCGCATAGTGGGCCAGCCAAGACGAGACGAGGGAGAGAGCTCCATGCAGGACTACGGTCATTTCATCGGCGGGGAGCATGTGGCGGGCGCCTCGGGCCGCACCGCCGACGTGTTCTGGCCCATGACGGGCGAGGTCGCGGGCAAGGTTGCGCTCGCATCGGCCGACGAGGTCCGCAAGGCCGTCCTCAACGCGCGCGAGGCGCAGCGGGGCTGGGGTGCCGTCAACCCGCAACGCCGTGCCCGCGTGATGATGAAGTTCCTTGACCTCGTGATCAAGAACCAGAGGGAGATGGCCGATCTCCTGGCGCGCGAGCACGGCAAGACGGTCGCGGACGCGATGGGGGACATCCAGCGTGGTTATGAGGTGGTGGAATTCGCCTGCGGCGTCCCGCATCTCCTCAAGGGCGAGTTCACGGATGGCGCCGGCCCCGGCATCGACGCCTATTCGATGCGCCAGCCGCTCGGCGTCACGGCCGGGATCACGCCGTTCAATTTCCCGGCCATGATCCCGATGTGGAAGTTCGCACCCGCGATCGCCTGCGGCAACAGCTTCATCCTGAAACCCTCGGAGCGCGATCCCGGCGTGCCGATGCGCCTGGCCGAACTGATGATCGAGGCGGGCCTGCCGGCCG
>CAXUCF010000372.1:3853-4086 GCA_964249275.1 uncultured Lichenihabitans sp. | reverse complement strand
CAGCACGGGCGGCGCCGCCGGCCAGACGTAGGGGTTCGGCGCCGTGATCGCGTTCATGGCCGCGGCTGCCCGATCAGGCCGCCCGGTGCGACCGGCGGCACGTTGCGCCAGCGCCCCGGCTTGGCGTTCAGGACGCTCGGATTGCGGATTTCGATATCGGTGTCGTTGAGCCGCAGCACGGACCCGCCGCCTTGGACACGGCGGAAGTTCATCCGCATGGTCGGACGCTCGAC
>CAXUCF010000372.1:0-3843 GCA_964249275.1 uncultured Lichenihabitans sp. | reverse complement strand
CAGCAGTTCCTTATAGCGGAACATGCCGACCAGGCTGCTTTTCAGCGCGGACAGCTTGGCCAGGAACACCTCGACGGCTTGGGTTTCCCCCAGCGCCCAGCCCTCGGCCACCACCTGCTCCCAGTAACGCACTTCGTCGCGGTCCTTGGGGCGCGCGGCATCGGTGGGCGGTTCGGGCTTGGGGAACGCCTGCACCAAGTAGGAGCGCCAGTTGGGCGGCTCGGACCCGATCTCGGCGTCGCGGGTGATGCGGTAGATGCGCGCCGTGGTCCGGGCACGTTGGCCGCCTTGCTCTAGCGCCATCGCCCGCTGGGCCTCGCTGACCACTGGCGGCAGCAGCAGCGTGCTGCCATCGCCCAGCGGGATCACCACGCGCCGGAAGTCAAACACCCGGTCCAGTTCCTGCTCATGCTGCTGGAGCATGAGGTTGAGGGCGTAGCCCCGCGCGTAGAGGCCGCCGGCCGCGCCGTAGCTGGTGCCGGCCTCCTTCAGGATGGCCGCGCGCCCCTCCGGGATGCGGGATTCCGGGTTGAGGCCCGGCCGCGCCGCCATCAGCGTTTCCAGCGAGGGCGGGCGGTCCAGCGGCACGATGCCGGCCTGGATGGCGGCGCCGGTGATGGGCGAGTTGGCCGGGCTGGTCAGCGCCGCGGCCCGTGCGGGCGCATTCTGGAACGGCGCGGATGGGTAGCCCTGATCGGCATGGGCCAAGGCCGGCGCGGTCAGCAGCGTGGCGAGCAGCAGGGCCTTACGCATGGTGCACCACCAGGATCAGGCGTTCATCGGGGCGGACCACGACATCGGCGCGCGCTGCGGCTTGCGTGCCGGCGCGGCGGAGGAGATCAAGCGCGGGCACGTCCTGCCCGTCCACCTCCATGGCCACCGGGTCGGCGCCGGCTGCGGCATTGCTGCTGAACCGGTATCCAACCTTGTCGGCCAGCGTGCGGGCCCCCTCATCAAGCGGCGCTTTCATGTGCAGCGACACCGCCGCGTTCAGCTCCGGGTGGGGTGGCGCGGCGTTGAGGGCGACAGGGTTGCCCACCGCCGGGCCGGCGCCCGCCGTCGCAGCCGCCAGCTCGACATCGTGCATGCTGGCAAGCAGCGCACGTTCGGCATCGGCCGCGCCGGGGATCGACACCTGCGCCTCGTGCGGCGTGGTGCAGGCGGTGAGGGTAGCCAAGGCTAAAAGGTGAAAGGGTTTGCGGGACATCCTTTGAAGCTCCATGCAGAGCTTCGAGGATGTCCTACGCGGGTGCGAACGGTCGCAGGCTAAGAATGCTGGAACTAACCCTATGGAGGCGCTTGAACCACGCCAGGCCGACATTCCGCTAGAATATACCTGGACGGAACCGGCCTATGTCGCAGAAGGGTGGAAAACGGACAAGCCGGTTTCGGGGCGGTAGCTTGCCATAGCTGCCGTTGCCTGGCGCGCTCGGCTTTCCCAAAAACAATGCTCAATCGGGAAAGGACACACCTTCACAGAACTCACAGATTTATTGCCTTTGAGAAGCGTAGGCGGCAGAGCAGGACTAGCTACTACAGTCTCATGCCGATCTGGCCTGTACGTCGACCGACTTCTTGAGGAACGCAACGAAAGCCCTGAGCGCCGTCGATTGGTGGCGACGGTCTGGGAAGTATAGATATAGCGTCTCCATCGACGTGGACCAGTGAGGCAACACGCGCGATAGTCTGCCTAATTCGACAAGATTGCTGGTGCTGTCCAAAGGCGCGCTCACGATACCTATACCTCTGACCGCCAGTTCGATCTGCGAGGCGAGATCGTGGACGATGGTCACCGACCTCGGTACGATCTCGACGAGGGCGTCTTCCGATTTCAGCCGCCATGGGATGATCGCCCCGGTGCTCTGGCTTCGGCACATCATCGCGCGGTGGGCAAGGAGGTCCGCAGGCGCGTTAGGGACGCCCCGCTTCTCCAAGTATCCTGATGACGCGACCAGGATCGCTTCTGTTGGCGGCGCGATGGGCACGGCCACCATATCCTGCTCGAGGCAGTTGCCGTAGCGAAGCCCCGCGTCGTAGCCCTGCTTGACGATATCGACGAACCTGGCCTCGACCGCGATCTCGATGTCCACGTCCGGATAGGCGTCCTGGAACGCGACCAGAACCGGCGCGATGAGAAGCTCGAAGGGGGCGCGGGGCATCGTCAGACGGAGCGGACCCGCCGGCCTGCCGCCACGACCCACCGCGTCGTCGGCGGCCTGCCTGAGCATGGACAGGGCAGGCGCCGCACCGCGGAGATATTCCTCGCCGACGTCGGTAAGGCTGAGGCTGCGTGTCGAGCGATGGAACAGCGTCGCCCCGAGCCGCTCCTCGAGACCGCCAATCGCTTGGCTCACCGCCGATGGCGAGATGCCGAGACGACGCGCTGCGGCCGAGAAACTACCCACCTCCGCCACCGTGACGAACACCGGCACGCCCTCGAGCACATCCCTCCGCCGCATCGACCCGCCTTTAAGCTGTCCTTACAGCCCCATGCACGATTATGCGGCTAATCGCGAGAGGCTGGCCGTCTTACGTTCGGGCATGCCTACGATCTGCGATCGATCCGCCGGCCGGTCATCTTCCGCTCAGCTCGGCCCGATCCTCGGCCGACGTTCGGTGGTTCTGGCCATTGGCGTGTCCGCCGCATTACCGGGCAAAAGCTGGGGAACGCCCGCCATCATGCCGATATCGAAGACGTTCCGGACGCCGCGGCACACGACGCACTATCTTGAGTCTGGACCAGCCGACGGCCCGCTGATGATGTTCCTCCATGGCTGGCCCGAGCTGGGGATCGCCTGGCGCGCGCAGATGGCCGCGTTCACGGCGAAGGGCTGGCGGTGCATCGCCCCCGACATGCGCGGCTATGGCGGCTCATCCATCCCGGCAAACCCCGCCGCCTACGCGCACGAGGAGGTGGTCGCCGACATGGTCGAACTGCACGACCATCTCGGCGGCAAGCCGGCGGTATGGGTCGGCCACGACTGGGGCAGCGTGCTGGTCGGGGCGTTCGCGGCGCATGAGCCGAAGCGGGTCTTGGGCGGGGTGCTGGTTTCCGTGCCCTATTTCCCGACCGCCAACGCGTTGCCGACGCTCGTGCCGATGGTCGATCGGACGATCTATCCCGCCGACGAGTATCCTGACGGCCAGTGGGACTATTACCGCTGGTACACCACGCACTTCGCGACGGCGATCACCGACCTCGACGCCGACAAGCGGTCGTCGCTCGCCTCGATCTACCGGCGCGGCGATCCCGCCGCCTTGGACAAGCCCGCCGAGAACGCGAAGGTGACGAGGAAGGGCGGACGCTTCGGCGCGGCGCACCGCGCCCCGCCGACCCAACCGGACCCGGCGCTCTGGCCGGCGGCGGACTTCGAGGCGCTGGTGCGAACGTTCGAGCAGCACGGGTTCCGTGGACCGTGCTCGTGGTATCTCAACGACGCCGCCAACATCATCTACATGCGCAACTCGCCGAGCGGAGCGCGGCTTTCGATGCCGGTTCTGTTCGTCAACGGTGACTGGGACCAGATGAACAGCATCGTGGACAACCGTTACGGCGAGCCGATGCGCGCCGCCTGCGCGGACCTGACCGTCACGAGGCTTAAAGGTGCGCACTGGCTGCCACTGGAGCGCAAGGCGGAACTTGCCGACGCAATCGGTGACTGGATCGAAGCCAAAAGGCTCTGACGGCGAGACATCGACGTGGCGTCACCCGCGCGTACCATCTCGGCGCTCGTCGTCCTGGGCGTTGGCTGGACATGGTTCTACAACGGCGCAAACTTCCTCGCCTTTAAGATCGGCGGCGACGCGTTCCACCCGCTGATGCTGGCCGCGCTGCGGTTCGGC
>CAXUCF010000371.1:2273-4089 GCA_964249275.1 uncultured Lichenihabitans sp. | reverse complement strand
ATGCCATGCTGCGGCTTATACGGTCTCTCTCAACGTACTATCACGCATATAGGTTGGAATAGATGCCTAGCTTCAGCTTCAGCCAGGTTGATGTTTTTACATCACAGGCACTAAAAGGTAATCCGCTTGCCGTCGTTGTCGGAGCCGATGGTCTCACGGATGATCAGATGGCATCCGTGGCAAGATGGACGAACCTGAGCGAAACGACGTTCCTCCTCAATGCATCGGAAAGCGGGGCGGACTACAGGCTTCGGATATTCACGCCCCATCGCGAGTTAAAATTTGCAGGCCATCCGACGTTGGGAAGTTGCCACGTGTGGCTCGCTCAGAATAAAGGCGCGCAATCACGTGACATCGTCCAGGAGTGTGAGATAGGACTTGTGCGAATCCGTTGTAGATCGGGGCAACTCTCCTTCGCGGCGCCGCCGATGCTTCGGACCGGGCCGCTAGATTCGCATGTACTGGCACAAGCTTTGAGCGGTCTGGGCCTGGTCCGACGGGATGTCGTTGCTTCACAGTGGGTCGACAATGGGCCTGGATGGGTCGGCCTCTTGCTGGCTTCACGCCAAACAGTCCTGAACGTGCGTGCAGATTACGCCAAGCTAGCTGGGCTTCCAGTCGGCATTGTTGGACCGTGGATCAGCACGATCGATGGAACGGACGCTGATTTCGAAGTGCGCGCTTTCTCGTTGGGTGGGTACGAAGATCCTGTTACAGGCAGTTTGAACGCGAGCTTGGCGCAATGGTTGATCGGCGACCATTTGGCGCCCAGCCGCTACATCGCCAGTCAAGGGACCGTCCTGAAGCGGTCTGGCCGCGTTCACATCGAAAAACAAGGCAGTGACGTTTGGGTCGGCGGCCAAGTCATAACTATCGTCGAGGGCGTTCTGGCTCTATAGCTGACTGATGTTTGACACCGTTGAGATTGGACCCTAGGCCGACGACTTGGAAATCGCGATGATCCCGAGACTCAGACCCTCGCCGCCAGCTCCGCTTTACACTGCCTTCTTCGCCGAATTGCGCACGCGGGGTTTTGCGGGCGACCTCGCGGAAAGCACCGCCGACCGCACGGTAATGGCCACTGATAACTCGATTTATCAGCTTCGCCCGCAGGCGGTCGCCTTTCCTCGCAATCAGGACGACCTCGTCCGCATCGCCAAGCTTTTGGCTAAGCCGTGCTTCGCCGAAATCCGCATCGCCCCGCGCGGCGGTGGCACAGGCACTAATGGACAGTCGCTGACGGACGGCGTCGTCGTAGATATGTCGCGGCATATGAACCGCATCTTAGCGATTGACCCTGAGCGTGGCCTCGCACGTGTCGAGGCAGGCGTAGTCAAGGACCAGCTCAACCGCGAACTGGCCAAGCACGGGCTGTTTTTCGCCCCTGAGCTGTCGACTTCCAACCGCGCCACGATCGGCGGCATGATCTCCACCGACGCCTGCGGCCAGGGTTCGTGCCTATACGGCAAGACGCGCCACCACGTCCGCGAGTTGACGACCGTGCTAGCGGACGGCACGGCGTGGACCTCGCGGCCGCTCGACGCCGATGCACTTTCGACGGTCAAGGCGCGCGCCGATCTTGTTGGTGCCGTCCACCGCACGGTGGACGAAGTCTTCGCGACCAACGCCACCCTCATCGCGGAACGTTTCCCCAAGCTCAACCGTTCGCTCACCGGTTACGATCTTGCCCACATCCGGGATGATTTTGGCCGCTTCGACCTCAACGCGATCCTGTGCGGTTCGGAGGGCACGCTTGGCCTGATAGCGGAAGCCGTGCTGGCCGTGCTGCCGATTCCAAAGTACGTCGCCCTCCTCA
>CAXUCF010000371.1:0-2263 GCA_964249275.1 uncultured Lichenihabitans sp. | reverse complement strand
GGTCAGGCTGGGGGCAGCCTCGGTCGAGACTGTCGACTCGCACGTCCTCGCGCTCGCCCGTGAAGACGGCGAGTGGGCCGAGGTCAGCGTCTGGTTTCCCGACGATGCTGAGGGGCCGGCAGCCGGGGTCAACCTCGTCGAACTGGTGGCGGACACGGCGGAGGACCTCAACATCAAGCTAGCCGTTGCGACGGCCGCTCTGGCCGAAGGCGCCCGATCGGCCGGGCGGCGCGGGTTCACCGTGGCGCGGGGGGGCACGCCCGAACCTACGCTGTCGCGGCAGGCCGTGTGCCCCGGCGAAGCAGAGGAATCGAGTAAAGC
Organism: uncultured Lichenihabitans sp.; assembly: GCA_964249275.1. GTDB lineage: Bacteria > Pseudomonadota > Alphaproteobacteria > Rhizobiales > Beijerinckiaceae > Lichenihabitans. Next base: position 1,942 of record CAXUCF010000371.1, on the reverse strand, counting down.
CTTCGGTGCCAGCGCGCAGGGCAGCACGCGGCTTGGCGAGGATGGCGACCAGGGTGTCATCGTGCCATTCGCCTTACTCACAGCGGCGGACGCGGTAACCCGAATCTGGGCCATGCGCAAAAAGGCGGTGGGCTTGCTCGGCAACGGCAAGGGCGACGCACGGCCAATCCCCTTTGTGGAGGACACGGCCGTGCCTCCCGAGCACCTCGCTGGTTACATCGCCGAGTTCCGTGCCGCTCTTGACCGACGCGGCCTCAGCTACGGCATGTTCGGCCACGTGGACGCTGGCGTACTGCACGTGCGGCCCGCCATCAATACCAAGGATCCGGCGCAGGACCACCTTATCCGCGCCGTCACGGAAGAGGTGGTCGCATTGACGGCCAAATATGGCGGCGTGCTGTGGGGCGAGCACGGTAAGGGCGTGCGCTCCGAGTTCTCGCCACAGGTTTTCGGGCCGCTGTACCCCGCGCTACAGCGGATCAAGCTAGCCTTCGATTCGCGCAACCAATTTAATCCCGGTAAGATTGCCGTGCCGGACGGGGCCGAGTTGCTTCGCGTCGACGGCGTACCGACCAAAGGTCAAGCTGACCGTACAATTCCCGCCGCGACCCGCGCCGCCTGGAACGAGGCGTTGCACTGCAACGGCAACGGCGCTTGCTACAACTACGATCCCGACGACGCCATGTGCCCATCCTGGAAGGGCACGCGCGAGCGCCGGCACTCGCCCAAGGGACGAGCGCAGCTGATGCGGGAATGGCTGCGCCTGCTTGCGGCGCAGGGCGTCGACCCTGCTGCGGAGTCCACGGGTGGGGGATGGTACGCCTTCCTGCCGCGGCTCGCCGCAACCGTCTCGCCTTTTCGGGCACGCGACTTCTCCCGCGAGGTCAAGGAAGCGATGGATGGCTGTCTCGCCTGCAAGGCCTGCGTCGGGCAGTGCCCCATCAAGGTCGACGTACCGACGTTCCGCTCGAAGTTCCTTCAAGTTTACCACGGCCGCTATCTCCGCCACCCCCGCGACCACCTCATCGGAGGCGTCGAGCGCCTCTTGCCCTTGGCCGCACGCGCGCCCCGGCTCGTCAACGCCCTGTCGCGATCGGCGTCCGGGCGATGGGCCGCCCGCTTCGTCGGGATCACGCACGCGCCATCGCTGTCGACCATGGATTTCACCGCCGAATGCGCGCGGCGCGGCGTTGGCATCGCCACGCCCGACGCCCTGCGCGCGCTCTCGCCTAATGAGCGAGCGCGCAGCATGGTAGTGGTGCAGGACGCCTTCACCAGCACCTGCGACGTCCCAGTCGTACTGGATGCGATCGACGTCATTATCGCACTCGGCCACCGACCCTGGCTCGCGCCGCTTGCGATCAACGGCAAGCCGCTCCACGTTCAAGGCTTCCTAGAAGCCTTCGCTCGCGTGGCGCGGCGCAACGCGGCTACGCTGCGCGCACTCGCCGACACGGGCGTCGAGCTCGTCGGCATCGACCCGTCGATGACCCTGACTTATAGGGCGGAATATGCAGCTGCCCTCGGCACCGGCGAAGCACCACCCGTGCGCCTTTTGCCCGAATGGCTAGCGCACCATGCTCCGTCGCTGGCGATGCCCGCGCGTCCAGGTGAATTCCTGCTTCTGCCCCATTGCACCGAACGCACCATGGCTGCCGCCGCGCTACGCGATTGGCAAGCGGTGTTCGCCCGCTTCGGCCATCGTTTACACGTGCTGCCCTCGGGCTGCTGCGGCATGGCCGGCACCTTCGGTCACGAGACCGAGCACCGTGCCCTGTCCGAACGTATCTACGGCCTGAGCTGGGCGGGGCACGTCGCCAGCGATGGCGCCGCTCAACTGCTCGCCGACGGATATTCCTGCCGCTCGCAGGCAATGCTCATCGACGGCGTCCGTCTCGCGCATCCATCCAAGCCCTGCTCGCCGGGCTGCGCGCGTCATGAC
>CAXUCF010000370.1:0-4107 GCA_964249275.1 uncultured Lichenihabitans sp. | reverse complement strand
CCTGGGCGCTCGACATCGTCAGCTACGACTGGTGGATCGGCATCGCCAGCGGCGGCCTGCTGATCTCGGCCATGCTGATGCTGTTCGGCACCGAGTGGCGCGGCGCCCTCAACCGGCTCACCGAGACCGGGGCCCTGATCGCTGCCGCCGCAGCGGCCGTCTATCCCATCATCCACCTCGGGCGGCCGTGGTACTTCTATTGGAACCTGCCCTACCCCAACACCTTCCTGCTGTGGCCGCAGTTCCGCAGCCCACTCTACTGGGATGCGATCGACATCATCAGCTACCTGGTCATCGCTCTGACCTTCTGGACGATCGGCCTCCTGCCGGATCTCGCGACATTGCGCGACCGGGCGATCGAGCGCTGGCGCGAGACGGGGCGGGGCAAGTACCGCGCCTATATGTACGGCCTTTTCGCGCTCGGCTGGCGGGGTTCCGCCCGCCATTGGGACCGCTGGCTGCAGGCCTATCGCATCGTTGCGGTGACGGGCGTGCTCCTCGTCTTCTCGCTCCAGACCGGGGCCGCCGTGATGTTCGCCGGCACCGTCGAACCTGGCTGGCACGATCCACTGCTGCCCTTCGCCTTCGTGGCGGCCGCCATCTTCTCGGGCGTCGCCTTCATGGCGGCCGCCGCCGTGGTGCTGCGCTGGATCTTCCGCCTCGCCGGCATGATCACGGACGCGCACCTCCAGGCCATGGCCGTGCTGCTGCTCGTGCTGGGCCTCGTCAACCTTTATTGCTACGCGGCCGAGTTCTTCTCGACGCTGCTCGGCAACGACAGGTTCGAGACGGCCGTGATGGGCCGCCGGTTCGTCGGCTCCCATGCCTGGGCCTTCTGGGACGTCGCCATCCTGGCGCTGCTCCCGGTCCACGTGTTCTGGTCGCGGTCCGCGCGGCGCTCCGCGCTGATGATCTTCCTGGTCGGCACCGCAGTGTCGAGCGGCATCTTCGGCGACCATTTCATGGTCATCGTCACGACGCTGCAGCACGATTTCCTGCCCTCCGCGGCCCACCCCTTCAGCAGCGACCTCTGGGGGATCGCGACGTTCCTGGGTTCGGTAGGCCTGTTCTTCACGCTGGCGCTCCTGGCCCTGCGCTACCTCCCCGTGGTGTCGATCGTGGAAGTGCGCCGGCTGAGCCTGCTCGGCGCCGGAAAGCGCGACGCCGGCGGGCGGCGTCACGGCACGCACGGGGACGCTGGAGGAACCTTATCGAGAGGGAGGGCCGACCATGCCGCCCGATGAGGACCTCGATGCCGACGCCCCGGTCTTCGCGGTCGCGGCCGAATTCGACAGCGGCGACGCGTTGCTGGCCGGCGTGAAGGCGCTCGGCGGCACGGACCTCGGCCGGCTCGACGCCCACTCGCCCGTGCCGATCCGCGGCATGGGGGAGGCCCTGGGGCTCGGCTCCTCGTCCATGTCGCTGATCGCGGTCGGTTCGGTGCTGCTCGGCTTCGCCGCCATGATGGGCATGTGCATCTACGCCACCACCTCCGATTACGTGTTCAACATCGGCGGCCGCCCGCTCGTCTCTTGGCCGGCCTTCGTGGTGCCGAGCGCCTCTTTCTCGCTCATGACCGGCGCTCTGGTGGTCTATCTGTCGATGCTGTTCCTGAACCGTCTGCCGCGCCTCAACCACCCTGCCTTCAACATCCCGGACTTCACGCGCGCCACACAGGACCGCTACTTCCTCACCGTCGCGGAACATGACCGTCCGCTCGACTGCGACGCGATCGAATCGGCGCTGGACGGTCTTGCGGAGCGGCCGCTGCGGGTCACGCGGGTGCCGCGGTGAGAGTTCTGCAGCGCTTCGGCGCGTGGCGCCGCGTCCTCTTCGGGAGCGCCCTGCCGGCGCTGCTCCTCGCCGGTTGCGACCGCGCCAACATGGTGGCACAGGACAAGGCCAAGCAGTGGGACGAGAACGCGTTCTTCGCCAACAAGTCTTCGATGCGCGAGCCCGTGGCCGGTACCGTGGCGCGTGACGCCCCGGATGTGCCGGCACCGCAGCCGGCCGTCATCACGGCGTCGCTGGTGGCGCGCGGCCGCGACGAGTTCAACATCTTCTGCTCGCCGTGCCACGGCCAGTCCGGCGACGGCAAGGGCATGATCGTGCAGCGCGGCTTCCCCGAGCCGCCGCCGCTGTGGCTGCCGCGGCTCGAACAAGCCAAGGCGGCCTATATCTACGACGTCATCACGAAGGGCCACGGCGTGATGTACAGCTACGCCGACCGCGTCAAATCCAAGGACCGCTGGGCCGTCGTCGCCTATGTGCGGGCCCTGCAGCAGAGCCAGGATGCCAAGCCGGCCGGCCTCCCGGAGAATGACCGCGCCCTGCTGGAGGCGGCCCGATGACCCACCGCGTGAGCCGCCCGACCCTCGTGGCGCTCGGCATCGGCGCGGTCGGCTTCGCGGCCAGCCTGCTGCTCGGGCTCTCCGGCGTCACCGTGATGCCGTCCTATCTCGGGGCCTGGCTGTTCATCCTGGCCCTGCCGCTCGGCGCGTTGCCGGTCGTGATGGGATGCGAGCTGCTCGACGTTTCCGACAACCTTCTCGTCGTCATGCTGCGCCGCCTGGTCGCCATCATGCCGCTCGCCGCATTGCTGGCCATCCCGGTGCTGCTGCGGATCCATGGGCTCTATCCGGCCCTGTCGGCCACCACGGACGGCCTGCCCGGATGGTGGATGACGCCGGTCTTCTTCGTGGTCCGGGCGGTCGCTTTCCTGGCCGTGTGGACGGCGCTGTCCTTCGTGTTCTCGCGTCCGGCGGGATCCGGCGCGATCGATGCTCGGCCGCTGCTGGCGGGGTTCGGCCTCGGGCTGCATGTCGTCATGGGCACGCTGGCCGCCATCGACTGGGCCCAGTCCGTGGAGCCGAGCTTCACCTCCTCGGCCTTCGGTCTGCTGCTCATCTCGGCCTGGAGCAGCATCGCCCTGTCGCTCGCCGTCGTCATGGCGGTCTCCGGCCGTGCGCCCAGAGCGACGGGCGGCCTGGCGGCCGACCGTCGCGACCTGCAGGCCAACCAGCATGTCGCGACCGCCATGGCGGTGCTGCTGGCCAACTGGGGATTTCTGGTCTTCACGCAATATCTCGTCGTGTGGTCGGCCAATCTGCCCAGGGAGGTGATCTGGTATCAGCACCGCGCCGCCGGCATCGGGCTCGTGGCCGAATATTCGGCCGGCATCCTGTGCGCCATGGCGCTCCTGGCCCTTCTGCCGCGTGGCTTGGCGCGCCATGCCGGGCTCCTGGCCTGGGTGGCGGCAGCGCTGCTGGTGATGCATGGGCTCGAGATGCTGTGGCTGGTGACGCCGGCCTTCAGGTCGAGGTTCACGCTGACGATCGCGGATGGTCTCGCCCTGGCCGGGGCGGCCGGGATCGCCATCGGCGCCGTCATGATGCTGGGCGAGGACTCGGCCGGGCGGGGGAGGGTCGGACATGGCGCTGCCTGAACCCAAACCCTGGCACCAGGCGGCTCTCGGCGGTGCCCTCATGGCGCTCGGCAGCGTGATCTTCGGCGCCAGCCGACGAGGCAGCGCCCCCGCTCACGCTCCGCCCGCCGCGCCGACGCGGCACGGGAGCATCACCTCGAACGTCACACCCGAGCCGCCGCTGGCGGAACCGCCGCTGCGGACCCGATACTGGCCGCCTCCCGTGCCGAAACCGATCGAGGGCACCGATGCAGGCCGCGACGCCGAAAAGCAGGACCGGGAGGATCATCTACCGGTCGATGCCGAATCCGAGAAGCGCGGCTACGAGGTCGAGGACACGCGGGCCGGTCATCTGGCACGCGTCATGGTGTTCAGCGCCCTGGTCATCGCAGGGTCGGTCTCGGGCTTGTTCTACATGGTCAGTCACTATCACGGCGTGGACAGCCGATCGCCGCCGCTCACGCCTCAACAATCGGCCGTGATCGTGCCGCCCGGCCCCCGTCTTCAGGACCATCCGCTCCACGATATCGCCACCGAAAAGAAGCGCGAGTCCGAACTGCTGGAATATTACGCCTGGTCCGACCCGAGCCACCGGACGGCCCGCATACCGATCGCCAGGGCTCAGGCCCTGGTGATCGGCCGGTCGCTGGATCCGGTCGAGCCCGCTCCGCCCCCGTCGGACC
>CAXUCF010000369.1:0-4112 GCA_964249275.1 uncultured Lichenihabitans sp. | reverse complement strand
GATGTAGATCTCGTAGGTCGCCTTAACATAAAAAAAAAAGGCCGTGTCGCCCTCCGCCTCCGCGCTCCTCACCGCCTCGGCCCAGTCCACGTCCCGATCCGGGAGCAACTCGGCCGGCGCCTGCGCGCGCTGCCAGACGAGGCAGCGCGCGGGCCGGTGCGCCGCGAGCCGCAGCGCCTCGTCGAGCAGCGGCTTGTAGGGCACGATGCGGTTCGGCTCGAGCCCGCACGAGGCCGTCATCACGAGTTTCGGCTCAGCGTCGTCGATGCGCTTGGCGAGTTCGTTCGCCGCGAAGCCGCCGAACACCACGGAATGGACGGCGCCGATCCGCGCTGAGGCCAGCATCGCCATCAGGGCCTGCGGGATCATCGGCATGTAGATGACGACGCGGTCGCCCTTCGCGACGCCCTGCCGTCGCAGCACGGCCGCGAGCGTGCTCACCTGACGGCGCATCTCGCCATAGGTGAAGCGTTCGAGCGAGCCGGCGAGCGGGCTGTCGTAGATCAGCGCCACCTGGTCCCGCCGCCCGCGGTCGGCATGGCGGTCGAGCGCGTTGAAGCAGATGTTGAGGCTGGCGTCCGGGAACCAGCGGCCGTAGGGACCGGCGTCGGGATCGAAGATGCGCTCGGGCGGGCGGATCCAGGCGATGGCGCGGGCGGCCTCGCGCCAGAAGGCTTGCGGGTCGCGGCGCCAGCCGTCGTAAACCTCGCGGTAGCGGCTCTCCATGCTGTTCCCCTGCCCCGGGCGCCGTCGACCGCGGCGTTGGACGGATCCTGGGCGAGGCGGGATGGTTTGGCAATCGCGGGCGGGCGCGCTTCGCAGCGGCGGCCTCTCACGAGGACGGCGTGTCGTCCGCAGGCTTCCCGGCGAAAAAGGACTCGAAGTCGAACCGGGCCGGATCACCACCGTTCTCGTCCGCCAGCAGGGCTTTACGCAGCGCATCGATCCTGGCCCGCTGCTCCTCCAGCACGCGCCACCCCGCTCGCGCGTCCCCGCCGGCCCCTTCCGGCGCGCCGGAACCCGATGACCTGTCCTCGTCCGCCATGGTGCCCTCCGTCGAGCACTGTAGCAGCTCCCTGCCTCAGCCGACAGCGGTGCGGCCGCAACCATCGTCGGGTTGCCGGGTTGGGGCGCGATGGAAGACATCTTCAAGGCCATCACGCTGTGGCTGGCGACCGGCACCGAGGCCGCGGCAGCGCTCATCATCGGCCTCGCGGCCATCGAGGCCACCATCGGGGCGCTTTCGCTCTTCCTGCCCGGCGCATCACGGGGCGGCAAAGGCGGCGAGCCCGCCGACCGCAAGGAGGAGGTCGGGCTGCGGATCGGCGGATGGCTCGCCGTGGCGCTGGAGTTCGAGCTTGCGGCCGACATCCTGCGCACCGCCGTGGCGCCGACCTGGACCGAGATCGGCCAACTCGCCGCCATCGCGGTGCTGCGGACCGCGCTGAACTACTTTCTCCAGCAGGAGATCGACAAGGCCCAGAGCCGCAACGCGGCTGCAACGGGCGTGGCCTCCTCGACCGTGCCGGTGCGGTAAGGGCCGCAGGAGGGCAGGCATGGGCCTCGACGGTCTCGTCGCCGCTGCCGCCGTGCTGATCGAGTTCGGCGGCAGCCTCATGGTGGTGTGGGGCAGCCTGCGCGGCCTTCACGCGCTGGCGACGACTCGCGGCACCCACGCCGGGATCGTCCGGGCGCGCCTGCTGGTGGCCGAGGGCGCCATCGCGGCTCTCGGCTACAAGACCGCCGCCGCACTGCTGAAGACGATCGAGCTGCGCACCTGGCGCGCCATCCTGACGTTCACCGCCATCCTGGCGCTGCGGACCGTGATCAAGCGCGCGCTGCTCCGGGAGGAGGACCGGCTGCGGTCGGAGAACGCGCATCTCAGCCTGTGACGGTTGCCCGCCTCCACCCGCTCCGCAGCAGCAAAAACAGCACGAGCCCGATTGGCCCGGCCAGGAACGTCAGCAGCAGTGCCGGCAGCACGGCCCAGTGGCTCATGCCACGGCGGCCGGCCTCCTCGACTTCCCAGGCGCCGGTCCAGAGGTCGAAGGCGAGGTAGTGGACCCAGCCGATCAGCATGACGTGCGGGTCCGAGAAGGCGCGGGCGAGGCCCGGCAGGGTCGTGAGGTCCGGCAGGCCGCCGCCGCCCTTCGTCAGCGCCGCGCCGACCAGGACCGCGTAGCCGACCGCCAGCACTGCGGCCACGATCCTGGCCAGCGCCACCAGCGGAGCTCGCCGCAACGGGGCCAGGCAGAGCGCGACCCAGCCGACGAGGGGCAGCCCGTTGGCAAGCGTGAAAAGCTGTTCGTCCGACAGTATCGACCCCACGCTCAGGTGGCCGCCGAGGGGCCGCCGGTCGGGCTGCGGCCCGTCACGGCCCAGAGCGGGTCCCCGCCGCGGTCGCGGGCCAGGACCTGGCGCGCCTCGACCGAAACGAAGCCCGCGCGATCGAGGTAGAGCGAGACGAGCTCGGCATTGTCCACGCCGCCCGATTGCCAGATCGCCACGGCCTTGGTCGGGAAGCAGCGGTCCGAGAAAGTGACGACGAAGGGTGCGCCGGGCTTGAGCACGCGCAGCACCTCGCGGGCCACAGCGACCGGCCGCTCGAGATATTGCACCGACACGCAGCAGCAGGCGCCGTCGAAGCTGTCGCGGTCGAGCGGCAGGATCGGGCCGCGGTTGAGGTCCTGCACGATGCGGCGGCCCAGGCGCGGGTTGGCGTCGAGTTCCGCCCGGTTCATGCCGAGCCCGACGACGTCGTAGGCGACGTCCTCCGGCAGGTGGCTGACCCAACTCGACATGAGGTCGAGCAGCGCCGAGCCCGGGGCGAAGCTCCGGCGATAGAGGCCGGTGACGGCCGCGATCGCGCGATCGTCGATATGGGTGACGAAACGCGGCTCCGCGTAGAACAGCGGATCGGGCGAGGGATCGTGCTTGGTGAAGGCCCGGGCGGGCAGTTCGGGAAGGTCGCTCATGGCGGGCCAACGGATCGCGGGCCGCGAGGTTCGATGGGCGAATCGTCATAGGCCGACATGGCTCCCGGCCGAGGCTCGATAACCTCCTGTCGTGCGGGCCGGTTTATGCTACTTCCCGCACCGGGGCGTTGAATCGGGGACACGACATGGCTGGTGAACTTCTCGCCGCTTACCTCGGCGCCTGGGCGGGCGGCGATCCGCAGCGGACAGCGGTGGCCACCACCGTGGGGGTGATCGCCGACACCTGTCGCGACATCTCCACGCTGGTGGCCGAGGGCAATCTCAACCAGGACCTCGGCGCCGCCGTGACCGAAAACGTGCAGGGCGAGACCCAGAAGCGGCTCGACGACCTGACCGACCGCATGCTGATCGAGGCTTGCAGGCGCGCCCCCGTGGCGGCCATCGCCTCGGAAGAGGACGAGCACCCGGTGCCGGGCAGGCCCGATGCCGGCCTGCTGGTGGCCTTCGACCCGCTCGACGGGTCGTCCAACATCGACATCAACGTGTCGATCGGCACCATCTTCTCCATCCTGCCGGTGAAGCCCGGCACCGACCCGGCCTCGAGCGCGGCCTTCCTGCAGCCCGGCCGCAACCAGCTCGCGGCCGGCTACATCCTCTACGGCCCGCAGACCACGCTGGTGCTGACGGTGGGCCAGGGCACCGTGTGCTTCACGCTCGATCGGCGCCGCAACGGCTTCGCGCTGACCCATGACGGCCTGCGCATCCCGGCCGAGACGCGGGAATTCGCCATCAACATGTCGAACCGGCGGCACTGGCCGACGCCGGTCCAGCGCTACATCGACGAATGCCTCTCGGGCGCCGAAGGGCCGCGCGGCGAGAACACCAACATGCGCTGGGTGGCGTCGCTGGTGGCGGACTGCAACCGCATCCTGATCCGGGGCGGCGTGTTCCTCTACCCCGGCGACGCGCGCCCCGGCTACGGCGGCGGCCGCGTCCGCGTGCTCTACGAGGCCGCGCCGATCGCCTTCGTGGTGGAACAGGCCGGGGGCCACGCCATCACGGGCCAGGGCGCGGTGCTCGACATCGAGCCCACGACGCTCCACCAGCGTGCCTCGCTGATGTTCGGCTCGCACCGGGAGGTGGCCCGCATCGAGCGTTACTACGCCGAGCTTGGAG
>CAXUCF010000368.1:0-4118 GCA_964249275.1 uncultured Lichenihabitans sp. | reverse complement strand
CGTCGTCTGGCCGGGCGGGTCGCGGGCGGCTGCCCCGTCGCGCTTGGCGTTGCTCCGCGCCCGACGATTCTCGCGCCGCGCCGTCGCTGCCGCAATTGAGCCATGAAGCATAGGCTGTGTCGTGCGGAGCACGGCGCGGCCGGACCAAAGGGGGGCATAGCTTTTGGGGGCCATCGCCAGCGCGGATCATCGATACGGCGGGGTGAACGCCCTCGATATCGGCAACGAGCCTCCCATCGACGTCCTGGGCCGGCGGCCCCCCGCCTACGTTCCCCACAGCATCTCGCTGCGGTGGCTGTCGGCCGTGGTGATGACCGGCATCGCCGGATCGGGCCTGATCGGCACGGCCGTCTTCGTGGCCATGAACGGCCGTTCCACCGTCACCCAGGCGCCGGAACTCGTCTCGTCGGCACGTAATGCCAAATCGGCCGAAATCGGCATGGTCAAGGGCGACAGGCTGATCCGGACGGCCGACATCGTTGCCGAAAAGCAGAGCTACAAGGCGCCCACCACCGTGAGGGTGGGCGACAAGCAGATCATCCGCATGCGCGGCTTCACCCATGTCGCGACGACCCTGGCGCTGGCGCCGACCGGGGCCGAGGATGACGTCCCCGAATTCAATCCCTTGAAGCTCGCCGCGCAGGACAGCAACCCGGCCGAAGCCCCGCCCCCCGATCCGGGACCGGCCCTGGAGGATGCCGACGTTTCGTTCACCACCAAGGACCTGTCGAGCGTCGACGCCTCGCGGTTCGGCGGCTTTCTGTCGACCGACGAGATCCAGGCTCAGGTGGCGGAATATGCCCGCAGCCTCGCGACCGCCAGCCGGAACGCCCTTCCGGCCCAGATGCTGCTGATGCGGACGAGCCGCGCGGGAAACCTGCCGAGTGGCAGCCTGGGCTTCGCGGATCCCGGCTTCCAGGCCGCCCCGTTCTCCTCGATCGAGGTGCGCATGGTGCCGGAGAACGTCACGATGATGCCGCGCCAGGAAGCGGCACGCGACAGGGACGTCGCCGAGCGGCTCGTGGTGTTCCGCCACGGCGACAATCTCGACGATATCCTCAAGGCCAACGGGGCCACGCGTGAGCAGGTCCGCTCGATCGACGCCGCCTTCGCGCCGCAGCGCGGCGGCACCCCGGTCGCCGAGGGGCGGCGCATCCGGCTCTTCTTCTCGCGGCTCGAGGCGAACCGCCCGCGCCAGATTGCGCGCTTGTCGGTCTACGCCGACGAAACGCTCGAGACCACCATCGCGCTCGCCGATTCCGGCGATTACGTGAAGGTTGCCAACGACGTCGCGGCGCAAAGCCGGCCGGCCGCCTCGTCCGGGGGCGAGGAGGCCGGCTTCCGTCTCTACGACAGCCTCTACGAGACCGCGCTGAAGCAGGACATCCCCAAGCCGACCATCGACACGCTGGTGCGCGTGTTTTCCAACAACGTGGACTTCCAGCGCTCGGTGGCGGGGGGCGACAGCTTCGATGCCTTCTACACCGACGACGGCAGCGACGACGGTGGTCGCGCCGACCTTCTGTTCGCTTCGATCACGGTGCACAACGAGACGTTCCGCTTGTACCGGTTCACCACCCCCGACGACAATGCGGTCGATTTCTACGATGAGAACGGACGCTCGGTCCGCAAGTTCCTGATGCGCAGCCCCGTGCCCAACGCCCAGATGACCTCCGGCTTCGGCCTCAGGTTCCATCCTATCCTGGGCTATTCCCGCCCCCATACGGGGGTCGACTGGGCGGCGCCGATCGGCACGCCGATCCTGAGCGCCGGCAGCGGCACGGTATTGAAGGCCGAGCGTTCGTCGAGCTACGGCAACCACGTCGAGATCCAGCACGCCAACGGCTACATCACGACCTATTCGCACATGACCGGCTTTGCCCGTGGCATCGCCGAGGGCGTGCAGGTGCGCCAGGGCCAGGTGGTGGGCTATCTCGGCCAGACGGGCCTCGCCACCGGACCGCACCTCCATTACGAAGTGATCGTGAACGGCCATTTCGTCGACCCGATGCAGATCAAGCTGGCCCGCACCCGGGAGATGGACGGCAAGGTGCTGGCCGATTTCAAGCGCGAGCGCGACCGCATCGACGCGCTCATGGCAAGCGCCCCCAATGCCGTCGCCTCGAACCCCGAGAAACACGCCGCGAACTGAGGGCTACGACGGCGTCTCGGCCACCGCGTCGAGCGCCGCCTCTTGGCGGTTCGACACGCGGGCATCCGCACCACGACGCGCCTGTCGCAGCGCGCGCGTTCCCAGCTGCCCCGTCAAGGTCGTCGATCGTCGCCGCGAACAAGGGATCCAAGGTTTGCCCGGACAGGCCCGTCAAAGGCCCACCATCCGCCTGACCTCCGCAGGGCTCACGCCCTGGCGCCGCAGATCCCGGAGCGACGGGGCGCGGCGGCTCTTCGAGAGCTTGTGGCCGTCGGCGTCGAGCAGGAGGCGATGGTGGCGGTAGCGCGGCGCCGGCAGTGCGAGCAGCGCCTGGAGAAGCCTGTGCAGGCCGGTGGCGCGGAACAGATCGCGTCCCCGGACCACGTCGGTAACGCCCTGCGCCGCATCGTCGACCACGACCGACAGGTGATAGCTGGTCGGCGTCTCCTTGCGGGCCAGGAGAGCATCGCCCCAGGCGACAGGATCGGCCACCATGGTTGGCCGAACCCCAGTCTCGGCGCAGTCCTGCCAGGCGAGCGGCTCCGGCACCTCGGCCAGCGCGCGCCCCATGTCGAGCCGCAGGCCGGATGGCCGGCCCTGCGCCAGCCAGCGCGCCCGATCGGCCGGATCGAGATGCCGGCAGGTGCCGGGATAGAGCGGCGCTCCGTCGGGATCCACCGGTCGGGCCGCCGTCGTGGCGGCCAGGATCGCGCCGCGGCTGCAGAAGCAGGGATAGACGAGGTTCCGGGCCGCCAGACGATCGAGCGCCGCCCGATAGGTCCCGAAATGCTCCGACTGCCGCCGCGGCACGCCGGTCGTGACGACGCCGAGCCAGGCGAGGTCGTCCTGGATGGCGGCCGCGAAGGCTTCACGGCACCGCTCCCGGTCGATATCCTCGAGTCGCAGCAACAGGGTTCCGGCCGCGGCGCGCGCAAGGTCGTGGTTGAGCAGGGCCGAATAGGCATGACCGAGGTGAAGTTCGCCGTTGGGCGACGGAGCGAACCGGAACACCGGCCCGCCCCCCTGCCCGAGATCGTCATCCGCCACGCCGGCCAGCTCCATCGCGGTGCCGGCAGGCCGGCCGTCGCGGAGGATCGCACGATCCGGAAAGGCGGACCATGGGGAACAAGGACGCTGGCCCGCGTTTCATCGCCAGCGAAGCCGATCTCGACACGGCGATCGCCCGGCTGATCGAGCGGGACCCGGACGCCATCGGCCATCTGCTGTCGGTCGGCGGGCGGCCGCCGCTCCGGCGAGGCGAGGCCGGCTTCGAGGGGCTTGCCGCGATCGTCGTATCCCAACAAGTCTCGACCGCGAGCGCGGCCGCCATCTTCGGCCGGCTCGGGCTGGCCTTGCGACGACCGAAGGCCGGCCGTTTCGATGCGCGCGATCTCGCGGCCGCGGACGATGCCGTGCTGCGCCGGGCCGGCCTTTCGGCCGGCAAGATCGCGACCCTGCGGGCCGTGGCGGCTGCGGAGTGCGACGGCAGCCTGCCGCTTGCCACACTGGGCGCCTTGCCGGAGGAAGATGCGGCGCGGTGCCTCCTCGCGGTCCGCGGCATCGGCCCCTGGACGGCCGAGCTGTTCCTGCTGGTCTGCCTCGGTCATGCCGATGCATGGCCGGCAGGCGACCTCGCGCTGCAGGAAGCGGCCCGTATCGCCCTGAAGCTCGAGCTCCGTCCCGACGCTGCGGCGCTCGTGACGATCGGGCAGCGCTGGCGCCCGTACCGCGCCGTCGCGGCTCGGCTGCTGTGGAGCTACTATCGGGCCGTGAAGAAGCGCGAAGGCGTCGTCGGCGCGACAGGCCATGAGCCGGCGCGGGACTTGACCGCTGCCGTCCGAACACCGATGTCGCGGGCCATCAACCGGACGTAAGGACCTCGCCTTGGCTTCCATCGACGGCCCGCGCCTGCCGGCGCGCTCGCGCCACGCCCGTCAACTCGTGGTGTTTCTGCACGGCTACGGGG
>CAXUCF010000367.1:0-4144 GCA_964249275.1 uncultured Lichenihabitans sp. | reverse complement strand
CGGCTCGACCATGCCGCGACCTTGTTGCCGACATCGCTCCGTTCCGGGGCGGATGCGCGCCGGCTCACGCTGGCGCGGCTGGGCAGCCGCCTCGCTGCGCAGTCGCCGGGAGCAAGGCTCGGGCGTGCGGTGGAACGATTGACGGCGCTCGAGGCGCGCCTCGCGCGCGCCTCGAGCGTCGCGTCCGAGCGCCGTCGGCAGCGGCTCGATGCTGCGTCGGCGCGGCTCGCCGCCGCCCTGAAGAGCCGCGCCGCGCTGGCCGTTCAGGAGAATCGCAACCGCGCTCAAAGGATCGCGGTGCTGGCCGAGCGCCTCCGCCGCGCGGCAGCGCAGGGGAACGAGCGCCGTGCCGCGCGGGTCGCGGGGATGGCGCAACTCCTCGCCAGCCTGGGCTACCGCTCCGTGCTGGCGCGGGGCTACGCGCTAGTCCGCGACGAGGGTGGTCATCCGGTCCGGGCCGCGGCCGGTCTTGCGCCGGGCGCGCGATTGAGGCTCGAATTTGCCGACGGCACGCTGGCGGTCGAGACGCTGGATGGAGGCGGGCCGTCGCGCGCTCCACGGCCCCGTGCCGGCAAGCCCGCGACCGCGAGGAGCGCTGCTGCGCCGGTTCGCCAAGGCAGCCTGTTCTGATATGGTTTTCGCTTCACCGCCTCTCTCCAGCGTCAGTCCGGGTGAAGTGAAGCGGAGACCCGGAACCTGGACGCACCGACGCTGCAGAATGCGTTGACGTCGGCGTCCACTGGTCTGCGCGCCGAGGTCTGGATCCCGGGTCTGCGCGCCTCTCGGCGCTGGTCCGGCATGACAGCCCGAACTGATCAGGTGAGAGCGTGTCAGGCGGCCGCCGCGGCCGCCTTGGGCTCTACCCGGTGCCGGAACGAACGGATTGTCGCCGGGGCGCCGACCTCGTAGGGCGTGACGTCGGACCAGAAGCGCTGGGCGAATTTCGTGGCATCGACCTCGTAGGGGCGGTCCCACGTGAACCGCATCTCGGCGACCTCGCGCATGAAGGGCGAGACCAGGCCGAGCAGCGGCAAGAGCCCGAGCGGCACGGCGCGGACCTTCAGCCCGATGCCGAGCGCCTCGGCACCGAGACGCAAGATTTCCCGCGGGGTGCGGGTCGGCGCGCAGGGCATGTTCCAGGCCTGCCCGAAGGCGTCGTCGGGGGCGTCGAGCAACGTGATCACGGCCCGGGCGACGTCGGGCACGTAGGCGAAGTCGTGAGGCGTGTCGGGCGGGGCAAGCAACACGGCGGGCCTGCCTCGCGCGAGCGCGCCGAAGGCCGCCGAGCCGAGATGGGAGAGGGTGACGCCCGGACCGTAGAAATCCGGCGGCCGCAGGGCCGCGACGCGGACGCGTCCGGCTGCCGCCGCGGCCATCCAGATGCGCGTGACCTCCGAGCGGATCGCCGGCTTCGCGCCGAAATCCGTGAGGGCCATGTCCTCGCGGAGCGGCTCGCGCTGTGGCCCGAGCATGTAGAGGCCATCGACGAACACCATGCGGGCTCCGGTCGCCGCGCAGGCCTCGACGAGGTTGGTCATGGCCCGCGGCCAAGCACTGCGCCAGACTCGGGCGTCGTAGGCGAAACCGATCGCCACCACGACCTGCTCGGCTCCGGCGATGGCCTGCATGACGGCCTGGGCGTCGAGAACGTCGCAGGGCCGGAACCCTGCCTCCCGCGGCGGGTCCACAGGCCGGCTGCGCTGTGCCACTTGGACGGCCTCGCCCCGAGCTAAAAGGACCTGCGTGGTGGCGCGTCCGACGGCGCCGAACCCGAAAATGACCGTTGTTCCACTCATCGTCACCTCCATTGATCGGGCTCATGGTAGGCGTTTCTCTGGTCATATCGAAAATGCATTGATATGATGACGATCATGCGTGAAGTGAATATCGCTGGCCTCGATCTCAACCTCGTTCCCGCTCTCGAAGCCTTGTTGCGCCATCGCAATATCACCCGGGCGGGTGCCGACGTCGGACTGAGCCAACCCGCCATGAGTCGCGCCCTCGGGCGCTTGCGGGATCTGCAAGGCGATCCCCTGCTCGTGCGGACGCGGAACGGCTACGTGTTGACGCCCCGCGCACAGGCGATCCAGCCGTTGCTGGCCTCCGCCATGCGCCAGTTGCGCGACCTGTTCCAGCAACGGAGCTTCGACCCCGGAGCGGAGCGTCGCACGCTCCGTCTCGCGGCCGCCGATACGCAGACCGTGCTTCTCGTGCCCGGCATCATGGCCCGCTTGGCCGGAGAGGCGCCCGGGGTCGACCTGCGGGTCGAGGGCTACGGACCCGACCTTTTGGGACGCCTCGACGGCGGCACGCTGGACCTCGCCTTCGCCCTGTCGAGCACGCCGTTGCCGCCCGGCATCCACAGCGAGGTCGTGGGCGAGGACCATCTCGCCTTGGTCATGCGGCGCGGACATCCGGCCGCCGACCGCGCGTGGTCGATCGCCGATTACGGCTCCTACCACCATGTCGGAGTTGCCCTGCTCGGCGACGGGCAGTCGGAGATCGACGCGCTCCTGGCTGCCGCGGGCGTGTCGCGGCGGATCGCCCTGGTGACGCCGCACTTCATGGCGGCTCTGGCCGCGGTCGCGGCCACCGACATGGTCACCACCGTGTCGGCCGCTCTCGGGCGCCGCTTCGCTGCGCTCCTGGGCCTGGTACTGCACGAACCGCCCTTCGCCCGAACCTTTCTCGAGACGACGCTGGTCTGCTCCCACATCCGGTCCGCCGACCCGTTCCTCGCCTGGTTCCGGACGCTGGTCCGCGAGGTTACCCGGGCCACGGCCGCGACGTCGGCCGACGGCGGGTGACGGCTTTCGGAGGACGGCCGTCTCGGTGGAACGCAGCAGCGTCATGGCGTGCCGACGTCTAGCCCCGTTCCCGAGAGGTCCGCGGATGCTCGCGCATCCGGGTCGGCAGGGGCCGGAATAGCTTCCACCGATCGCCCCGTCGGATGTGTCCCCGACGGCTTTTCAAGCGATTCCAAACGGCGTAAGCGTCGTGACCCTCACCCCCGCGCGTCCCTCCGGTGCCATGAACCGTTACGAGCGTCGTCCCGTCGCTGCCGCCGAAGCCGAAGTCGAATTCGGCGATGGCGAATTCAGGGTCATACGCCCCGGGACGTTCGTGCGCTGCGGCGTCACCGGCACGCCCATCCCGCTCGACGACTTGCGCTACTGGAACGTCGAACTGCAGGAGGCCTACGCCACCCCGCAGGCCAAGCTGGCCCGCATGGGCATCACGCTGCCCCGCTGAGCAGCGAACCGAGCAACTCTTCTAGCGGCACGGGATCGGCGAAGCGCAGCCTCACCGGCAGCACGGCGGCCGGGAAGTCGGCCGGCAGCCGGACACGGTCCTTCTCGGTCGTGACCAGTGTGGCGCCGGCCGCTGCCGCCGCGACACGCAGGCCGTCGAGATCGCGCGCCCGGTAGACGTGGTGGTCGGGAAAACCGATTGCCCGGGCGACGTCGAGTCCCGCTCCCTGCAGGGTCCGGAAGAACTTCTCGGGCCGGCCGATCCCCGAGAAGGCCACGAGCCGTCGGCCCGCCAATTCCGCGAGCGCCCGTTCGCCCGGCTCGAAGGCGCCGTGCATCACCGGCAGGCCGCGCCGTTGGGCCTTCGCCGCAATGCTGTCGCCGGGTGGCCCAGCGCCGATCACGAGGAGGAGGTCGATGGACGCCCATTGTCGCGCGAGCGGCGCCCGCAGCGGTCCGGCCGGCAGGCACAGGCCGTTGCCGATCCCGACCCCGCCGTCCACCACGGCGATGGCGGCATCCTGGGCGAGCGACCGGCTCTGCAGGCCGTCGTCCATGATCACGACCGTGGCGCCGGCCGCAACCGCGGCCCGCGCGGCCGCGATCCGGTCCGCCGCCACCCAGCATGGCGCCGTGCGGGCGAGCAGCAACGGCTCGTCGCCCACCTCCGCGGCCTCGTGGCGGGCCATGTCGACGCGGACGGGCTCCGGCGCGGCAACACGGCGGCCGTAGCCGCGCGACACGAAAGCCGGGCTGTGGCCGAAGGCGATCAGCTGCCCGGCGATCTCGATCGCCAGCGGGGTCTTGCCGGCACCCCCGACGACGAAGTTGCCGACGCATACGACCGGCACGCCGGCGCCCGTACCGGACTTCGCCATCCGGGACCCCGCGAC
>CAXUCF010000366.1:2135-4147 GCA_964249275.1 uncultured Lichenihabitans sp. | reverse complement strand
CGGCGCCCTTGCGCTTCAGCAGTGCGTCGGGGGCGTCGCCGATGGGGGGCAGGAAGCGGTAGCGTTCCATGCGGGCCTGGGTGTTCGTGGCAGGGCCCGCCACCATGTCGAACCTGCCGGCCTCCAACCCCGGCAGCACGCCTTCCCAGGGCAGCGCCACCCAGTCGATCTTGACCCCCATCTCCTGACCGACCGCGGCGAAGAGGTCGACGTTGAGCCCAACATGCTGGCCGGCGTCGATGAAGTCGAAGGGCGCGAAGGCCGTCTCGGTGCCGACCCGCAGGGTGCCGGAGGCCTTTACCCGGGCCAGCGCGTCCTCGGCACGGGCTACGCCGACGGCACCGAGCGCCAGAGCGAGGCCGAGTAGGGCCTTCAGGAACAATCGTTTAATCATCGGAAATCTCGCCGTGGGTTATGCCGATCGCTGAGGCAAGGAAGCAACTTTCGCACCGCCCGACCATGCACGCGGCAGCGAGAGAGGTCGACTCGGGATTGCGGTCCTCCCGGACGATTTCCTCCCTGTGTCGAACCGTGTTTCCTCTGCCTGAAACCTCGACCGCCTTCCGCGTTCCCCCACCGAAGCCGATCCCTTATGCTGCACCGCCACCCCGGGGCCGCTGCATCGAGGAGCCACCATGTTCGAAGCCCGCCTGCAAAAATTCGACGACGCGGCCGATCCGTCGCGGGGGGCCGGCCGTCTCGCGGCGCTGCGGGCCGAGCTGAAGCGGCGGGGGCTCGACGGCTTCGTCGTGCCGCGAGCCGACGAGCACCAGAACGAATATGTTCCCGGGGCGGCCGAACGGCTCGCCTGGCTCACCGGCTTCACCGGTTCGGCCGGCATCGCGGTGGTGCTGGCGGGCGAGGCCGCGGTCTTCGTCGACGGACGCTACACCGTGCAGGTCGGACAGCAGATCGACACCGCGGTCTTCACGCCCGAGCCTTGGATCGACCATCCGCCCGAGACGTGGCTCGCCACGCGGCTCACCGAGGGCCAGCGGCTCGGCTTCGACCCCTGGCTTCACACACCGGCCCAGGTCGAACGGCTGACCAAGGCCGTCGAGGCGCGCGGCGCCAGCCTGGTTCCGGTCGACGGCAACCCGATCGACGCCGTCTGGCCCGACCGCCCGGCGTCCCCGAAAGGCGCCGTGACGCTGCATCCCGAGCGCTTCGCCGGTCTCGGCCGCGACGCCAAGCTCGACGCCGTGCGGCAGAAGCTCGATGCCGGGGAGATCCTCCTGGTCAGCGACCCGCACGCGGTCGCCTGGCTGCTGAACATCCGCGGCGCCGACGTCGGCCACACGCCTCTGCCGATGAGCTACGCGCTCGTCCCCCAGACGGGGCGGCCGATACTCTACGTCGACGGCGCGAAGCTCTCGAACAGCGTGCGCCACGCGCTCGAGGACACGGCCGAGATCGCCGACCCCGCGGGGCTCGCGGGCGACCTCGAACGGCTGGGCCTTGAGGCGCGCGCGGTCCGGTTCGATGCCGCCACGGTGTCGGCGAGGCTGGTCGAGGCGCTGCGCCGGGCGGGCGGCACGGCCAATGTGGGGAGCGACCCGATCGCGCTGCTCAAGGCTTCGAAGACGGAAGCCGAGCGGCAGGGCGCGCGCGAGGCCCATCGTCGCGACGCCGCCGCCTTCGCGCGTTTCCTGCACTGGTTCGAGCGCGAGGCGCCGAAGGGGGCGCTGACCGAGATCGCGTGCGTCGCGGCTCTGGAGACGTTCCGGCGCGAGACAGGCCTGCTGAGGGACCTGTCGTTCCCGACCATCGCGGGCTATGGACCCCATGCGGCCCTCCCGCACTACAGGGTCACGACGGGCTCGAACCTGCGGGTCGGGCCGGGGATCTTCCTGGTCGACAGCGGCGGGCAATACGAGGACGGCACCACCGACATCACGCGGACGCTCTGCGTGGGCGAGCCCGATGCTGCCATGCGGGACGGCTTCACCCGGGTGCTCAAGGGCCATATCGCGATCGCGCGCGCGGTCTTCCCGCCCGGCACCACGGGTGCC
>CAXUCF010000366.1:0-2125 GCA_964249275.1 uncultured Lichenihabitans sp. | reverse complement strand
CCATATCGCCGTGGCCAGCGCGTGTTTCCCCGCCGGCACGGTGGGCGCGCAAGTCGACGCGCTCGCCCGGCGGCCGCTGTGGGACGCAGGGCTCGATTTCGACCACGGCACCGGCCACGGCGTCGGCAGCTACCTGTCGGTGCACGAGGGGCCGCAACGGATCGCCAAGACCGGCACGACGCCGCTGGCAGAGGGCATGATGCTGTCCGACGAACCCGGGCTCTACCGGGCCGGGCTGTGGGGCATCCGCATCGAGAACCTGCTACTGGTGGAACCCCGCGAGATCCCCGGCGGCGAACGCCCCATGCTGGGCTTCGAGACCCTGACCTTCGCGCCGATCCAGCGCGCCCTGATCAAGACCGACCTCCTCGATCGTGAGGAGACGGACTGGCTCGACCGCTATCACGCCCGCGTGGGCGAGATCGTGGGTCCGCTGGTCGAGCCCGACGTCCGCGCCTGGCTCGATGCCGCCACCCGCCCGCTCGCCGCAGGGTAAGGGGAGAGCAGGTTCGCCCTTCTCCGCAGGCGGGAGAAGGGCTTGCGCCTATACGGTGAAGCACCCCGCGGCTTCGCCGGCCCATCGCTCGCGCGACACGCCGGGCACGCGCCAGCCCTTCAGGCTGACCCAGGCCTTGCGGTCGAGGCGGAACCGGTCCGAGGCCGTGAGACCGGGCCCGTCGAGTGCCGGATCGAGGCCGGTCCCGCAGGAACTGAAGCCGCACTTCTCCAGGACGCGCCGAGATGCGGGATCGAGCACGCGCGTGGAGGCGGCGACGAGCGGGGTATCGCTCAGCATGAAGGCGGCGTCGACCATGGCCTGCACGGCCTCGGTCGCGAGTCCACGGCCGCGCGCCGCGGGGTCGATCCAGGCGCGCAGCCTCAGGCCGCAATCCTCGGGCCGGCCCCGGACCGGAACGAGGTCGGCGGCCCCGATGACGCCACGGTTCGTACCGCGGCCCGTCAGCACGACATGCAGTTCCCGGCCGGCCGCGTTGCCGTCGCGCCAGACCGCCAGGACCGCGGCATCTCGGTAGGGATCGCCGGCCGCCTCCTCGGGCGTCGCGGTTCCGGTAGCATCGGCCAGGCCGACGGCGGCATCGGCCGCGACGGGCCAGCGCAGCCACAGATTGCGGGTTTCCAGCCTGAAGACGTCGTCGCGCGTGATCTCGGGAAACATGCCGGACCTCCGAACCATGGGGCGCCACCTCTCGCGGCGCCCCGAAACGACGAAGGGGAGACGATGCTCGCCTCCCCCGCCGTTTTCGGCCTTGATGTCCGGTCGCTCGTGGAACGGTTCCGTTCCTTGAAGGACCAACCACCGGGGTGACTTGAGCACCGGTGGGGTCCTTCGTCCGCCCCACCTATTCCGCGGCCGCGGCCGCCACGATATTCTGGATGACCGCGATGTAAACGCGGCCGTTGCCTTTCTTCTGGAACTCCACCTTGCCGTCACACAGGGCGAAGAGCGTGTGGTCCTTGCCCATCCCGACATTGGCGCCGGGATGCCATTTGGTGCCGCGTTGGCGGACGATGATGTTGCCGCCGCGTACGGCTTCGCTGCCGAACTTCTTCACGCCGAGACGACGGCCGGCGGAGTCGCGGCCGTTGCGGGACGAGCCGCCTGCTTTCTTGTGAGCCATGGTACCTGGTCCTGGACTTGAGAGCCTAACCGCGCCGCGGAAGCGGGAGAACTTCCGGCATGGCGCTGCGGGCCGTGATGGAAAGGCTTAGGCGGCGCCGGCTTCCGCCAGTGCGGCCCCGGGGGCGTGGATGGCCGGCACGTCTGCGAGCGACACGTCAGCGGCGGATCCCTCGGCAATCGAGGCTTCCGCGGAACCGGTTCCGCCGCGACGGCGCTCCTGGCCGGCCAGCAGGATATCCGTGATGCGGACCACGGTGAGGTCCTGGCGATGGCCGCGCTTGCGCTTGGAATTCTGACGGCGGCGCTTCTTGAACGCGATGACCTTGGGGCCGCGTTTCTGCGCGACGATGGTGGCCGCCACGGTGGCGCCCGCGAGCAGCGGAGCGCCGACTTCGAGCGTCGCGCCGTCGCTGTAGCTCAGGACCTGGTCGAAGGTGATCTCGGTGCCGGCATCACCCGGCAACGTCATGACCACGATCTCAT
>CAXUCF010000365.1:3898-4152 GCA_964249275.1 uncultured Lichenihabitans sp. | reverse complement strand
CCCGCTACCGCCCTTGCCTTCCCGAGCGGCTCGTCGCCGAGGGGCTGCTCTCGGACGCGCAGATCGAGAGCGTCATCTACGCCGGCGAGGCGCACGGCTCCCATTTGTCTGGCCACTTCACGGTGGACGCTCATTGGGACCGCCTCACGGCCGCAGCGGCCGATGCCGAGGGCGCAGTGCAGTTTCGCCGCGGCTGGTTCCTCGGCGACGGCACCGGGGCCGGCAAGGGCCGCCAGGTCGCGGGCGTGATCCTC
>CAXUCF010000365.1:0-3795 GCA_964249275.1 uncultured Lichenihabitans sp. | reverse complement strand
TGGCTGTCGAAG
Source organism: uncultured Lichenihabitans sp. (assembly GCA_964249275.1). Lineage (GTDB taxonomy): Bacteria > Pseudomonadota > Alphaproteobacteria > Rhizobiales > Beijerinckiaceae > Lichenihabitans. Next base: position 3,783 of record CAXUCF010000365.1, on the reverse strand, counting down.
TCCGACAAGCTGATCGAGGACGCCCGCCGCGACTGGACGGCGCTCGGCGGCGCGCGCCACCAGATCGTGCCGTTGTCGGCCTTCAGGCAGGGCACGCCCCTCCATCTCGGCGAGGGCATCCTGTTCGCCACCTATGCGACGCTGCGCAGCGAGGAGCGGCAGGAGAAAGCCTCGCGCGTCCGGCAGATCGTCGACTGGCTCGGGACGGACTTCGACGGCGTCATCGCGTTTGACGAGGCCCATGCCATGGCCAATGCCGGCGGGGGCACGGGCGAGCGCGGCGAGGTCGCGCCGTCGCTGCAGGGCCGCGCCGGCCTGCGGCTCCAGCACGCCCTGCCCGACGCCCGCGTGCTCTATGTTTCTGCGACCGGTGCCACGGGCGTGCAGAACCTCGCCTACGGGCAGCGCCTCGGGCTCTGGGGCACCGGCGACTTCCCGTTCCCGACCCGGTCCGACTTCGTCGCCGCGGTCGAGGCCGGCGGCGTCGCCGCCATGGAAGTGCTGGCTCGGGATCTCAAGGCGCTCGGCCTCTACGCGGCCCGCTCGCTGTCCTACCACGGCGTCGAGGTCGAACTCGTCGAGCACGCCCTCACCCCCGAGCAGGTCGCGATCTACGACAGCTACGCGGCCGCATTCCAGGTCATCCACCAGAACCTGGCCAAGGCGTTGGAGGCCACCAACATTACGGGCCAGGGCGGCCGCGCCCTGAACCGCCACGCCAAGGCAGCGGCGCGCTCGGCCTTCGAGTCGAACAAGCAGCGCTTCTTCGGCCACCTGCTCACCGCCATGAAAGTGCCGACCCTCATCGCGGCGATCGAGCGCGACCTCGATGCCGGCCACGCGCCCGTGATCCAGCTCGTGTCAACCGGCGAGGCCCTGCTCGAGCGGCGCCTGGCCACCATACCGGCCGAGGACTGGTCGGACGTCCGGGTCGACGTCACGCCGAGGGAATACGTGCTCGACTACCTGCTACATTCCTGGCCGACGCAGCTCCATGAACTGCGCTCGGATCCCGAGGGAATCCTGTTCTCCGTCCCGGCGACCGACGATCAGGGTCGGCCCGTGCTGTCGCGCGAGGCGGTCGAGCGCCGCGACCGCATGATCGAGCATCTGGCCTCACTGTCGCCCGTGCAGGGGGCGCTCGACCAGATCGTGCAGCGTTTCGGCACGGACCGGGTGGCCGAGGTCACGGGCCGCACGCGCCGCATCGTCAGGACCAGAAATCGGGACGGCGAAATGCGCCTCGCCGTTGAAACCCGCCCCGCCTCGGCCAACCTTGGCGAGGCACAGGCTTTCATGGACGGTGCGAAACCCATCCTGGTGTTCTCGGACGCCGGCGGCACGGGCCGCAGCTACCACGCCGACCTCGGCTGCAAAAACCGGCGCCGGCGCGTCCACTACCTGCTCGAACCTGGCTGGCGGGCCGATGCCGCCATCCAGGGCCTCGGGCGCACCAACCGCACCAACCAGGCGCAGCCGCCGCTGTTCCGGCCTGTCACCACCGACGTCAAGGGCGAGCGGCGCTTCATCTCGACGATCGCACGGCGGCTCGACAGCCTCGGCGCAATCACCCGCGGCCAGCGCCAGACCGGCGGCCAGGGCCTGTTCCGATCGCAGGACAACCTGGAAAGCGACCACGCCCGTGCGGCGCTGCGGCAGTTCTATCGTCTGCTCCATGCCGGGCAGGTCGAGGACTGCACGCTCGACCGCTTCGAGGAAGCGACCGGGCTCGAACTCTGCGACAGCGACGGGAGCCTGCGCGAGGAACTGCCACCGATCAGCCAGTTCCTCAACCGCTGCCTCGCCCTGCCCATCGCCCTACAGAACGGGCTCTTCGCAATCTTCGAGAATCTGCTCGACGCTCGCGTGGAGGCCATGGTGGCGGCCGGCACTTACGAGAACGGCGTCGAGACGCTACGGGCCGAGTCGCTCATCATCGAGGAGCGGCGCACCCTCTACACCCATCCGGGCACGGGTGCGGTGACCCAGGTGTTCCGCATCCTGCGCCGCGACCGCAACGAGCCCATGCCCCGATCCGAGGCACTCCGGCTCGGAGGCGAGCGCGCCGTCCGTTTGCTCGTCAACACGTCTTCGCAGCGGGCGGCAGTCGCCATCCCGGCTCCGACCTTCATGCGCGACGACGGCGGCCTCGAGCACCGGGTGCGGCTGCTGCGGCCGCTCGGTCGCGAGAGCCTCGACGCCGATAGCCTGGCGCGCTCGCACTGGCGCGAGGCGGACGCCGGTCGCTTCGCCCGGGCCTGGGATGCCGAGGTCGAGGGGGCGTCGCCGTTCCGCGACAGCACCTTCCACGTCGTGACGGGGCTGCTGCTGCCGATCTGGGACCGGCTACCCGACGAGAGCCCGCGCGTCTACCGCTTGCAGACGGAGGACGGAGAACGCGTCATCGGTCGGCTGATCGCGCCTGAGGCTCTCGACACGCTCTGCGGCAGGCTCGGCGTCGGCGCCCACACCCCGTCTCTCACGCCGGGCGAGGCCTGGGCTGCGGTGCTGGACGAGGAGGCCGTCCTGCACCTCGCGGGCGGAGCAAGCATGGGGTCCCCTTCCGCAACGCGGACAGGGGATGCTTGCGGAGGGGACCTGCAGCTGCGCCGCTCGCTTGTCGCTGGCCGGCACCGGGTCGAGCTCGCCGGTGTCGCGTCGGGCGGCATCGATGGTTTCAAAGCGCTCGGGCTCACCACCGAGATCATCGCCTGGACGCTACGGCTCTTCATCCCGGTCACTGACGCCGGCCCGGTCATCCTGGCAGCCGTGCTGGCGCGCCACGCTATCCTACGCCGCGTCGACAGGGCGAGGCCGTCATCGAAGAAAGAACAAACAGGGAACTGACGCCATGGCTGATCACCGCAACCAGGCCGGCGAGCTGGCCGAGGCGCTATCGCGCAGCGTCGAGGCCGTGTGCCGCCACTACCTGTCGGCCGGCCGGCGCTCCGGCCATTACTGGACCGTCGGCGACGTCGACAACACGCCAGGCCGGAGCCTCTACGTGCGCCTCGTCGGGCCGACATCGGGCAAGGGCGCGGCCGGCCGCTGGTGCGACGCCGCCATGGGCCAGCACGGTGATCTTCTCGACCTGATCAGGCTCAGCTGCGGCTACAGCAGCCTGCGCGATGCCATGGACGAGGCCCGCTCCTTCCTGGCGCTTCCCCGCCCAGACCGGAAACCTTACCACCCTGCCGACCGCGGCCCGGGCAGCTCCGACACGGTCGTGGCGGCGCGACGCCTTTTCGCCTCCGGCCGGCCGATCCGCGGCACCCTGGCTGAGCGCTACCTCCGGGCTCGCGGCATCGACTTCGCCGGCATCGACGCGAGCGCCCTGCGCTTCCACCCCGCGGCCCACTACCGCGAGGCGCCCGACACCCCGCGCCAGACCTGGCCGGCGCTGCTTGCCGCCGTGACCGACCCGGCCGGCACCCTTATGGGCGTGCACCGCACCTATCTCGACCCTCGGCCCGACCCCGCGCGTCTCGGCAAGGCGCCCGTCGCCTCGCCGCGCCGCTCGCTCGGCCATCTTGCCGGCAATGGCGCCCGCTTGCGATCTCGCGACCGCGCGGTGCTGCTCGTGGGCGAGGGGCTCGAGACGGTGCTGTCGCTCATGCCGCTGTTTCCCGACGCCGGGACAGTCGCCGCGCTGTCGGCCGCGCACCTCTGCATGCTGGCCCTGCTGCCGTCACTCACCACGCTGCTGATCGCGCGCGACAACGACGCGGCCGGGCGCGGGGCGGCCGAGCGACTGCGCGAGCGGGCCGAGGCCGCCGGCCGCGA
>CAXUCF010000364.1:0-4163 GCA_964249275.1 uncultured Lichenihabitans sp. | reverse complement strand
CGCCGGGAACGGCACGGGCGACACGCGCTGGAAGGTGCCGGGCGTGCTCGACTGGTCGACCATGACCTACAACCCGCGGGTCGACATCACCCGGGATACGACGACGCTCTACGCCTCGGACCGCGACGTGTTCCTGTTCCTGTGCGACGACCTCAACCCGATCGAAGCCGGGCGACTGCCGGACGGCTCACCCGACCTCTACTTCCGCGGCTTCTACTGCTGGAACTCGGAGGTCGGCTCGCGCACGCTCGGTATCGCCTCGTTCTACCTGCGGGCGATGTGTGCCAACCGCAACCTGTGGGGGGTCGAGCAGTTCGAGGAGGTGACGATCCGCCACTCGAAGCACGCGGCCCACCGCTTCGCCGCCGAAGCTGCGCCGGCGCTGGCGAGCTTCGCCGACTCCTCCGCGGCGGGCTTCATCTCCGGCATCCGCGCCGCCCGGGCCCAAATCGTGGCGCGCACCGACGAGGACAGGGGCGAGTTCCTGCGTCGGCGCGGCTTCTCCAAAGGCGACACGGCCCGGATCATCGACACCGTGCTGGTCGAGGAGGGCCACCCGCCCTCCTCCGTGTTCGATTTCGTGCAGGGCATCACGGCCATGGCGCGGTCCGAGCTGCGCCAGGACGCCCGGCTCGAAGTGGAGCTGAAGGCCAAGCGCCTGCTGGACGGGGTCGCCGCGTGATCTCGCGATCCTGAGCCCTCCCTCCGCCGGCTTCCCAGACCGGCCAAGCCGGCCTGGGCCCTTCAGACCCCACCCAGACCCGCTTTGCGGATCTGGGCGGAGCAGGCCTGAGACTTCAGGCTTGCGGAGGGCCTTCGCGAAGCTCCCCATCGTCCGTCGGACGCGGGGTCCCCAGCTTCGCTTCGCCCTGGGGTACTCCGCCCAAGCCGACTTCGCCGCGGCATCGAGCCCGTCCTCCCTCCGCGCGCCACCCCAACCTGCTGCGCAGGCTGGGCCCTCCGCAGGCTTCCCTACCCTGCTGCGCAGCGCAGGGTCTCAAGCCTGCTCCGCCCCTGGCTTGCTTCGCCCCGTCCCGCTCTGCCTCGGATCTCGAGAGGAAGAGAGGGGCGGGGATTTTCGGTAGAGTAGGGATGAAGCGCCTTGCCCCGTGTTCGAGGCAGGTTTCTTCATCCCCCGCTCCGAACCGGACGTGCGAGTTTCCCCGCATCCGGCTCTCCATGCGTGGCCTCGGCCACGGGTGGCCCTCACAGCGAAGCGAGGGCGCGGGTTGCCTCCCAGAACTTGTCAGCTCCCTTGAGGAACTGCTCGTCCGGAGTTGCATTCCATCTGTTCGGTATGCGTATGCCCCGGTCCGGGAACTGCATCCGTTTGACTTCAGAGAACGAGGCGATTTTCTTGTCGCCCACCCCCCAGCCGATACGTTCCCCATCCTTTCGCTTGGCATAGAGGCGGCGCAGAGTTGCCCCTGACGCTTTACCGTGTTTCTTGCCGAGCCAGGATCTGATGCGCCAATACAGCCACCAATCGTGCTTGGTGAACTCCCTCCCTGCCCGAGCGGCATGTCGGTAGTAATTTCGCCAGCCGATGATGACCGGATTGAGGTCGCCAATGAGGTCGGAGAGGGTGAGGCCGGTCGGCATTCCCCTCACCATAGCCTTGATCTTGTTACGCAGCAGCTGTGACTTGTTCTTCGGAATGAAGAGCATGCCGACATGGCGTCTGGTCAGACGTGTCTTCTCCTGCGCAACCCGATAGCCCAGAAAGTCGAAGCCTTCCCGGACATCGGTGATCTTGGTCTTTTCCATCGACAACTCCATACGCAGTTCCTCTTTGAGAAACTGCGCCAGCGCCTGACGCTCTTGTTCGGCATCCTGTAGCGTTCCCTGCACGAGGACGACGAAGTCGTCCGCGTAGCGCACCACGTAGAAGCCCGGCCGACCACGTTTGTAGTCGGACTGCAGGCGCTGTTGCGCCCGCTCGCGGGTCTTGTCGCGTGGATTGGGAACCCAGCGCCGGTATCTCTCGTCGATGGCCGTCAGATAGACATTGGCCAGGAGCGGCGAGATGATACCCCCTTGCGGGGTGCCGGTTACTGGATGCCGAAGGCTGCCTTCGATCATGATGTCGGCTTTCAGGAAAGCGAGGACGAGCCGCAGGACCTTGCGGTCCTGAACGCGGCGTCGCACCCGATCCATCAGCACGTGATGATCGATGGCGTCGAAGCACCCCTTGATATCCCCCTCGATCACGAAGCGAGTCCGCGAGGGACCGGCCGATGTCGGGTTCAATTTGTGGCGCACCCTTGCGAGCGCGTCATGGGTGCTCCGGCCGGGCCGGAAGCCGTACGAGGTCGGATAAAAGTCCGCCTCGAAGATCGGTTCCAGCACCAGCTTGAGCGCCATTTGGACCAGTCGGTCTTTGAGCGTGGGTATCCCCAATGGACGGAACTTTCCCGGCTTGCCCGGCTTCGGGATCAGCCTCTGCCGGACAGGTTGAGGTTGGTAGGTTCCTTGTCGCAAGTCTCGCCGGATATCATCCAGGAAGCCTGCGACACCGTCAGGCCGCTCTTCGACCTTCTTCCGCGTCACGCGATCCGTGCCCGGTGTGTTGCTGCCCCTGTTACGGGCCAGCCGTTCCCAGGCACGACGTAGCGTTCCACGGTCGCACACAATATTGAACAGATCCGCGAACCTCCTGTCGGGGTTCGTGGCACTCCACCGATACAGCTTGCGCTGCATGTCGAGAATGAACCCGGTATTCACCGTGTTGGACAAGGTTGTCCCTCTCCTGCTTGCACGTTGTATCCACTGCCCGCCTTCGCCATGCGGACGGCTTTCCCGTCCTCGGACTACTACGCAGGCTCCGTCCCCGCTTAGCGCGTTCGCCGGTCGCTTCGGCCATCCGTCCCCCGGAAGGGGGCGGAAACGCGGGCGGGTTCCCAAGTTCCACCGCTGCTCCTCGTCCGCTTTAGGAGCCGACTCTACCCCGTGTGGACTCCGGCCTCCGGGCCTTGCAGGCTTTCCCGGCTGCTGACCTCGGGTTTCCCCGACATCCCTGACGCGCACCCGTCAACAGCGCGTCGGCGCTCCACAAGTCTTGCGACTGTCTCACCCACTTCCGAGTCGGTGAGGACCCGTTAACGGGGCTTCGGCCATCGGTTCGGTTTCCCTCTCCATGGCGGACTTGCTGGCCGGACCGTTCTTGGGATCGGAAGTCCCCTCACGTCCGGCTTTAACGGGTTCTGCTGATTTATGGCCTCCCGGGAGCCCCCGGTCGGCCTCACCCGTTCGCTTCTCGCCCCACGCTGCACCGTGTGGCGGGGAGGGTCTCTCACCCTCCAGAGCTATTCGGTAGTTAAGCGTCTAACTCGGTGCGTTTCTCCTTTCTAGTCAGAGAGTTAGAGGGCTGTGCTTGGCGCACTGGCGGAGACCAGGGAAGAGAGAGGCTCGACCCGGCCCGTCGTGGAGAAGCACCATGGGCAAGATCACGTTCGTACCCGCGCAGTCGCTGCCGCTCGACAAGCTGGTAGCGTCGAAGAGCAACGTGCGCCGCATCAAGGCGGGGGTGAGCATCGCCGAGCTGGCCGAGGACATCGGCCGCCGCGGCCTCTTACAATCGCTGAACGTGCGGGCCGTGCTCGACGAGAGCGAGGCCGGGACCGGCAAGTATGCCGTTATTGCGGGCGGGCGACGCTTCGCGGCGCTGCAGCTGCTCGTGAAATCGAAGCGCCTGGCCAAGAACGCGGCCGTGCCCTGCATCATCAAGGCCGAGAGCACGGCTGCCGAGGAGGACAGCCTCGCCGAGAACATTATGCGCGAGGCCCTGCACCCGCTCGACCAGTTCCGGGCCTTCCAGGCCCTGCGTGACGAGTACCTCATGGGCGACGAGGAGATCGCGGCCCGGTTCTTCGTCACCCCGGCCGTCGTGCGCCAGCGCCTGAAGCTCACGACGGTATCGGCGAAGCTGCTCGACCTCTACGCCGACGACGCCATGACGCTCGAACAGCTCATGGCCTTCACGGTCAGCGGCGACCCTGCCCGCCAGGAGGCGGTCTGGGAAGCGCTGAGTCGGAGCTACAGCCGCGAACCTCACGCGATCCGCCGCATGCTGGCCGAGGGCGCCGTCAAGCCGACCGACAAAAGGGCCATGTTCGTCGGCATCGACGCCTACGAGGCCGCGGGCGGGTTGGTCGAGCGCGACC
>CAXUCF010000363.1:0-4169 GCA_964249275.1 uncultured Lichenihabitans sp. | reverse complement strand
GGGCTGGAGTTCGACCTGATCCCGCTCCGCCCGCCGCAGGCGCGGAAGGCGCGAGGGCCGCGCCTCAGAGCGCTCGCCCTCGGGCAGGTCGCCGAAAAGCCCACACCCATCGCCGGCCATCGCGGAGCCACCCCGTCGGCCAAAGCGTCCCGCTAGAGCTGTTGCCGCTCGCCTTGGCTCGCAGTTCCAGCTCTAGCCCATGCTTTTGCGAGCATCTTCACGCGATCAGGTGACTCCACCTGATCGCGATCTGCTCAAGCCTACCCAGGCCTCAACGCCCGGTGCACCCCATCCCGCCGCAAATCCCAAACATCGGCCGAAACATTCACAGCCTCCGAGCCAGCAGGCTTCTCCGCCCGGCAGGACCGTTCTTCCCGCGACGCCTTGCCTGCTTTTTGGGCAACCCTTGCCGCAGCCTCGGGGACGTTCCTCCGGGCCCGCGCTGTTGCAGCCATGTCGCACTGCGGCGTTAAGCGGAGCGCCCGGGCCCGTCCGGAGGGCCGGAGCCGACGCTCCGCGGAGCGAAACGCTTTTCCCCGGCCGGCGCACTGGGCACGGACCGCCGATCGCGGACCGCTCTTCGCGGGTGTGCGGGCGGCTCCTGCTGCTCGGCGCTTTCTTCTCAGATGTGCAACGGCTTGCGGGCGCGTCCGCATCCGGCGTCTCAGGTGAAGGTGTTTGCGTCGTCCATCGGACGTCCGGCGGTCGTTCCGCACCTTTTGTCGCGCGTCCCGTGGTCTTCGACGCAAGCTTGGCGCTTGCCAGCGGGCGAAAGCTGTCCTTGCATCGTCGTCGGGGCGGGGAGCACACTCCCCCCGAGGCTTAGACGCCGCAGGGGGGATGCCACAGAACGGACACCCGCCACGCGTTGACTGTCGACCGCGTGCCCCAGGGGCTTCAGGCCCGAATTGGCACACGGTCTGCAGTCCGGTTCGTATCTCTAGACTCTTCGACGTCCGGCTCCCGCCGGACCCTTCGCGGATGAGAGGGCCCTTTGATGGACGACCTGTTCACGAGCTTCGCGCGGTCCTACGACGCCCGGCGGGCGGCCGACATGTCGCTCGCCGACTACCTGCAGGGCTGCCGCTCCGATCCCATGATGTATGCCAGCGCGCCCGAGCGCATCCTGGCCGCCATCGGCGCCCCCGAGATGGTGGACACCGCCAAGGACCCGCGCCTGGGGCGCATCTTCATGAACCGCACCGTGCGGCTCTACCCCGCCTTCTCCGAGTTCTATGGCATGGAGGAGACGATCGAGCGCATCGTGTCCTTCTTCCGCCACGCCGCGCAGGGCCTCGAGGAGCGCAAGCAGATCCTCTACCTGCTCGGGCCCGTGGGTGGTGGCAAGTCGTCGCTGGCCGAGCGCCTGAAGGCGCTCATCGAGCATCATCCGATCTACGTGCTCAAGGCCGGCAACGAACTGAGCCCGGTCTTCGAGAGCCCGCTCGGTCTCTTCGAACCCGAAACCATGGGGGCCGCCATCGAGGACCGCTACGGCATTCCGAAGCGCCGGCTGACCGGTTTGATGAGCCCCTGGTGCCTGAAGCGCCTCGACGAGTTCGGCGGCGACATTTCCCGGTTCAAGGTCGTCAAGGTCAACCCGTCCCGCCTACGCCAGATCGCCTTGGCCAAAACCGAACCGGGCGACGAGAACAACCAGGACATCTCGTCCCTCGTGGGCAAGGTGGACATCCGCAAGCTCGAGAGCCTGTCCCAGGCCGATCCCGATGCCTACAGCTATTCGGGCGGCCTCAACCGTGCCAACCAGGGCATGCTCGAATTCGTCGAGATGTTCAAGGCGCCGATCAAGATGCTGCACCCGCTGCTGACCGCTACGCAGGAGGGCAATTACGTCGGCACCGAGAACATCGGCGCGATCCCGTTCACCGGGATCATCATGGCGCATTCCAACGAGGCGGAATGGCAGGCTTTCCGTTCCAACAAGAACAATGAAGCGTTCATCGACCGGATCTATGTCATCAAGGTTCCCTACTGCCTCCGCGTCGTGGAGGAGAAGGCCATCTACGACAAGCTGATCCGTGGGTCCGAACTGGCCGGAGCGCCCTGCGCGCCGGGCACGCTCGACATGCTGGCGCGCTTCTCGGTGCTGTCGCGGCTGCGCGAACACGAGAACTCGAACCTCTATTCGAAGATGCGGGTTTATGACGGCGAGAGCCTGCGCGAGGTCGATCCCCGGGCCCGCTCCATGCAGGAGTACAAGGACACGGCCGGCGTCGACGAGGGCATGGACGGCATCTCGACCCGCTTCGCCTTCAAGGTCCTGGCCGCGACTTTCAACCACGACACGACCGAGGTCGTGGCCGATCCGGTCCACCTGATGTACGTGCTCGAACAGTCGATCCGCCGCGAACAACTGCCCGACGAGACCGAGAAACGCTACCGGGAATTTATCAAGGCGGATCTGGCGCCCCGCTACGCCGAGTTCATCGGCCATGAGATCCAGAAGGCCTATCTCGAGTCCTACCACGACTACGGCCAGAACCTGTTCGATCGTTACGTGGACTACGCCGACGCCTGGATCGAGGACCAGGACTTCAAGGACCCCGACACTGGCCAGTTGCTCAACCGCGAACTCCTGAACCAGGAACTCACCAAGATCGAGAAACCGGCCGGCATCGCCAATCCGAAGGACTTCCGCAACGAGGTCGTCAAGTTCTCGCTCCGGGCCCGCGCGCATAACGGCGGTCGCAACCCGTCCTGGACCAGTTATGAAAAGTTGCGCGACGTCATCGAGCGGCGCATGTTCTCCCAGGTTGAGGAGTTGCTGCCGGTCATCAGTTTCAGCTCCAAGCGCGACAGCGACACCGAGAAGAAACATGGCGAGTTCGTCGAGCGCATGGTGGCGCGCGGCTACACGGAACGGCAGGTCCGCCGCCTCGTCGAATGGTACATGAGGGTCAAGAAGGCCGGCTGAGGGTTCTTCGGAAGCGAGACGCAATGCACATCGTCGACCGCCGCCTCAATTCCGGTGGCAAGAGCCACGAGAACCGCCAGCGCTTTCTGCGCCGGGCCAAGACGCTGGTGCGCCAAGCCGTCCGTAGCTCCTCGAAGGAGCGCAGCATCAAGGATGTCGACCAGGGCGGCGAGGTCACCATCCCGCTCGACGGCATCCGGGAGCCGCGTCTGCGCCGGGCTTCGTCCGGCGGAACCCGCGAAGGCCTGTTCCCGGGCAACAAGAAGTTCGTGCAGGGCGACACCATCCCGCGCGACCCCCGCGGGGGCGGCGGCTCCGGCCGGGAGGGGGCGGAGGACGGATCGGGCGAGGACGATTTCCGCTTCATGCTGTCGCGCGAGGAATATCTCGACCTGTTCTTCGACGATCTCGAACTGCCGGACCTCGCCAAAAAGCGGCTGTCCAGCGCCGATTCCACATCGCTGAGCCGCGCCGGCTATTCCACCGCTGGGTCGCCCGCCAACATGTCTCTGGCGCGCACCATGCGCAATTCGTTGTCGCGCCGCATCGCGTTGCGACGGCCCAAGGGCGACGACATGCGCCGTCTCGAGGAGGAGATCGACGCCTTGGCCGACAGCGGCCTCGATCCAGATCGCCTCGCCGCCTTGCAGGCCGAACTCACCCATCTCCGGGAGCGCACGCGGCGCGTCAGCTTTGTCGATCCGATCGACATCCGCTATCGCCGTTTCCAGCAGGTGCCGAAACCGGTCGCCCAGGCCGTGATGTTCTGTCTGATGGATACCTCGGCCTCCATGTCCGAGCACATGAAGGACCTGGCCAAGCGCTTCTTCTCGCTGCTCTACATCTTTCTGAAGCGCCGCTATAGGCATGTCGACATCGTCTTCATCCGCCACACCCACGAGGCCAAGGAGGTGGACGAGGAGACCTTCTTCTCCTCGCCCGAGACCGGCGGCACGGTGGTGTCGAGCGCGCTCGACGAGATGATGACGATCGTGCAGGCCCGCTACCCGCGCGATGACTGGAACATCTACACGGCCCAGGCTTCGGACGGCGACAATTCGTCCGGCGATACCGAGCGCACCGGCACGACGCTGCGCGACGGCGTGCTGCCTCTCTGCCAGTATTTCGCCTACCTCGAGGTCGGCCGCGAGAACGAGACGCCCCACATGGGCTTCGTGCAGCGGCAGACGGAACTCTGGCGCACCTATGAGGCCGTCGCCAAGGCGGGCGCCGA
>CAXUCF010000362.1:0-4179 GCA_964249275.1 uncultured Lichenihabitans sp. | reverse complement strand
CCTCACGGCCGGCGCGCCGGAAGCCCCCGCGGCCCAGGCCTTCATGACGGGCGGCGCGAACACCGGCTCGCGCCAGACCCCCGATCATGGCGCCTCGGCGTCGGGCGACCCGGCCGACACCGGCGGGCGCCGCCGTGACGACCACCCATCCCGCCCGTCCCCTGACGAAGGGGTCGCGGACGACGGTGCCGCGGCCGTCGCGGCCGCGCGGGTCGGGGGCCTTTATGTCTAGGTCCTTCACAGTGCCGGCGAAAGCGATGCTGGCGGCCATCGCGACCTGGACGGCCTTGGACGCGGCTCGCCCGAGCACGGCCTCGCCGGCACCGGCCTCCCCTGCCCCGGTCGCGGCGCGTGGCGCGGCACCCTCCGGGGCAGCGGCGGCAGTTGCGCATAGCTGCGAAGCACAGGTCGCCGCCGCAGCCCAGCGCTATGCCATCCCCCTGGCGGTCTTCTACGCGGTGGGCCTGCTCGAGACCGGCGGTCGCAACGGATTGCAGCCCTATACGATGAACATCGAGGGGCGTTCCGCGCCCAACACCACGCTCGAGGGTGCGCTCGCCACTTTCGAGGCCGCGCACCAGCGTGGCGCATCGTTGATCGACATCGGCTGCATGCAGATCAATTACCGCTGGCACGGCAAGAACTTCGCCTCCGTGGCGGAGATGTTCGATCCGGCCCACAACGTCGATTACGCCGCGCGCTTCCTGCGCGAGCTGAAGAGCCGCGAGAAGACCTGGACGCTCGCGGTCGCCCGTTACAACGCGGGGCCGAACAACAATGCAGCCCAGAAACAATATGTCTGCGGCGTGATCCGCAAGATGGTGAACAGCGGCTTCGGCTCGTGGACCGACAATGCGCGGGCGTTCTGCGGCGAGCCCGCCGCCTGAACAGTTCCCAAAGGGGAAGCTCCGGGTGGATGCCCGGCGTTCGTGCCCGACGTCCTGGGCGCCCTCGGCTGATCTGGCGGGTCACCCGCCTCTTGCGTTCGCCGCTGTTCCGACATCGAGGGGCCGCGACGCATCGCAAGCCTGCGCGACCTATGCGCCCTGCCCCGATCCCGGCACCTGGCGATTTCTCCGCCCCGCAGGCTGACGGGACCCCGGACATGCGGTCTTTCGGTCCAGCATCGACCCGCTTTTCTTGTCTCGTTAACTTTAAATAATCGGTTTGGCGGCATGGTGACGGCGTCGAGCAAAGGACTTGCGGTAGCCGTCATTGCGGCAAGCCGTCCAGGGTCCCGCGCCGCACCCCGTCGCACCCCGTCGAGAAGCGATCATGAGCCTGTTCGGAACCCTCAACACCGCCGTGTCGGGCATGGCGGCCCAGGCCAACAAACTCGGGACGATCAGCGACAACATCGCCAATGCCAGCACCACCGGCTACAAGCGGTCGAGCGTTGATTTCGAGACCATGCTGGGCAACGAGACGCCGGGCAGCTACACGTCGGGCGGGGTTCAGTCCAAGGTCCGCTACGGGATCACCGACCAAGGCACGCTCGCCTCGACGACCTCGGTCACCGATCTCGCCATCAAGGGCAACGGCTTCTTCGTCGTCCAGGACAGCAATGGTTCGACGGCCCTGACGCGGGCCGGCTCCTTCGTGCCCAACGCGGCCGGCGACCTCGTGAACACGGCCGGCTACCAGCTCATGGGCTACAATCTCACGGACGGCTCCTCCGCGACCGTCAACGGCACCGGAGGGCTGCAGGTCATCAACCTGTCGAAGCAGCAACTCACCGCGAGCCCCTCGAAGAGCGGCAGCCTGCAGTTCAACGTATCATCCAACGCCACGCCGGTGGCGGCCGCCAACATGCCGTCCAACAACCCGGGCACGGCCACGACCACGGCCACCAACGACGGCAGCGCCAAGACGTCGCTGGTCGTCTACGACAACCTCGGCAATCCGGTCACGCTCGACGTCTATCTCACCAAGGCGGTCGACACCGCGGGTTCGGGAAGCAACGCCTGGGAAGCCACCATCTATAACAAGGCCGCGGCGAACGGCACCGGGGGCTACACCTCCGGCCCGATGGCGACCCAGACGCTCGGCTACAATGCAGCCACGGGCAAGCTGTCCACGGTCGACGGAAAGCCGACGCCGCTCGACCTCACGGCCGCGATCCCGAACGGCCAGACGCTCGATATCGACATCAGCCAGTCCACCCAGCTGGCCTCCAGCTTCACCGTCGGCACCGCGACGGTCGACGGCAGCGCGCCAAGCAAGCTCGACCATGTCAGCATCGGGACCGACGGCATCGTCACGTCGGTCTACGCCAACGGCGTGCAGCAGGCGACCTATCGCATCCCGCTCGCCGATGTCGCGAGCCCCGACAACCTCACGTCGCTCACCGGCAACGTCTACCAGCCCAGCCTCGGCTCCGGCACCATGACGATCGGGACGGCCAAGACCGGCAGCCTCGGTGAGATCGACTCGGACACCCTGGAGAATTCGACGGTCGACCTCGCCACCGAACTGACCTCCATGATCTCGGCACAGCGCGGCTACGAGGCCAATTCCAAGGTGATCCAAACGAGTTCCGACCTGCTCACCGTGATCGACCATCTGAACATCTGATGCATCGCCACGCCGCCGCGCAGAGGACTGCATCATGAGCCTGTCGACCACCCTCAACATCGCGCAATCGTCGCTCGCCAACAACGCGGCCCTGTCGACCATCGTGTCGCGCAACATCGCGGGCGTGAACGACCCGAACTACGCCGTCAAGACCGGCGAGGTCGAGACTGCGCCCTACGGCGGCGTCAAGCTCGTCGGCATCCGCAACGCCACCGACGACGCGCTCTTCGCGAACCTGCTGTCGGCCAAGTCCGACGCGGCCTCGAGTTCGGCGCTGTCGAGCGGGCTCGACCAGCTGGGACAGACACTCGGGCTCGACTCCACAACCGCGGCGAACGGCACCGCGACCGACAGATCGCCCGCGACGCTCATCGGCCAATTCACCGACGCATTGCAGCAATATGCGGCATCGCCGGCCGACGCATCCCTGGGCCAGGCGGCCGTAGCCGCCGCCAAGACACTGGCGTCGTCGCTCAACACCGCCGCCGTCGCCGTACAAAGCGTGCGGGCCCAGGCCGACGCTGGGCTGCAGACCTCGGTCTCGACGATCAATTCGTTGCTGAAACAGTTCGGCGACGCCAACACGGCGGTGACGAACGCCACGGTGACGGGCAGCGACGCCACCGACGCGCTCGACGCGCGCAACAAGATCCTGTCGTCGCTGTCGGCCGAGATCGGCATCACGACGGCTCCGGCCGGCAACGGCGCCCTGGCGCTGGGCCAATATGCCAGCCCCGACGATTGCTGGCTGGCCCTGCGCGGGGTTCGCACCATGGGCGTGCGGCTGGAACGGCAGATGAGGTCTGGGATCGAGGTTGCCGAATGGTTTGCTGCCCAGCCCGAGGTTCAGGCCGTGCTGCACCCGGCGCTGCCCGGTGCGCCCGGCCACGCGCTGTGGAAGCGCGACTTCACCGGCGCCTGCTCGCTGTTTGGCGTCGTGTTCAAGCCGAACATCACGGTCGAAGCCACGCACCGCATGATCGACGCGCTGGAACTGTTCGGCATCGGCGCAAGCTGGGGCGGTTTTGAAAGCCTTGTCCTGCCGACCACGGGTTCGCTCACCCGCACAGCCGACAGCGGCGTGTTCCCGGGGCCGGTGTGCCGCTTCCACATCGGCCTTGAAGACCCAGCCGACCTGATCGCCGACTTGCAGGAGGGGTTCGCGTCGATGTGACGGGCCTGTGCCGGCATCCCTGTGCAGGTTTCCGTGGTTTGCGCCACGGAAACCTGCTTAGGCGTTGTCGAAATCGCATCATTTTTCGTGCGGGTCGCAAATGCGACTGGCGGAATGACGCTTAGGACAGCCAGCGCACAAGGCTGCTAGCGCAGCCCGAAGAAGGACAGCACCGCAATGACGACGACGACCAGGCCCACGATGTAGATGATGTTGTTCACGTCACTTGTCCTTTGCAAGGGTTCAAGGCACGGGTCCACAACCCGCCGACGAGTGTTGAACGTTCGTGGATGGGACGGGTTTTGACGCTGCAAGGGCTTGATTGGCAGGGTGAGGCAACCGCGCGTCTCGTTTCAGCAGGAACGCCGACTCGCCGTTGAGGGGTGGCAGGATCCCTTTTCACCACTCAATCCATCCAGCCCGTCCAAGCG
>CAXUCF010000361.1:3803-4218 GCA_964249275.1 uncultured Lichenihabitans sp. | reverse complement strand
GAGACTTGACACACGATCTGGGTCTGCGAGACCGGTTCAAGGTAGGCCGGGTGATTGCCGAATGGCGGATCCGCTTTGGAAGGGTTCGAAGCGGACACGAGCATGACGGCCGCACATGCGACTTTTCGCAAAAGTTTCATTCGGCATCGCCCCTTTCCTGCAATGACGTCATTTCCGCGTGTGATGATAGCATCGAACCTCGCAGAGTCCATCGCTTGCAAACTACCCATGCAGGATTGCAGGTACGAATTTCGTACAACGCTCAGAACGTTCCGTCCCAGATCGAGTGATCTGTGGATCAACAGGTTCGATGCGAAGTGAAGAGGTTTGTCAACGCGGAGTACCAGAGCACCGCGTCGGCGCAAGGCGCCCAAATCCAGCACGCGGTCGTCAAGCAACCTGCTCTTCCCAGGGG
>CAXUCF010000361.1:2524-3793 GCA_964249275.1 uncultured Lichenihabitans sp. | reverse complement strand
GACTAAAGGAACACCGCTACCCTCGAAATGCCCAATGTTGCGGGTTGCCACTGTGGCCTCGCGCGATCTGGCGATGGCCGCAATCAATCCATCGAAGCCGCGAAACGGTCGTCCGGCCGCATCCCGCTCGGCGACCATCTCGCCATAGGCCTGGGCGGCTCGGGCGTCGAACGCGAAGACGCGCTCGCCCAAGCCACGGGCGACGAGGGTCTGAAAGCTCGTTTCCAACTCGAAGCGGCGGCGCCCTTCGTGCAGACGGGCCAGGCCATAAGCGACCTCGGCCAGAGTGATGGTGGTGGTCGCGAGCGCCTCGACGGATTGCGCGTTCAGCCATGCCCGCACGTTCGGGTGTCGCCCGCGCCGCATCAGCTCGGAAATGACGTCGGTGTCGAGGATGATCACTGTTCGAAGCTCGGAGCTGAGGCCGGCAGCACGGGAGGGTGAGGTTCGAGGTCGATGCCTCGTTTGGCTCCGAACAGTTCCTCGGCCAAGTCGTCGAGATTGGTGACAGGGTCGCCCTGCCCGAGCAGGTCGCGGCGAAGAATATGGCGCGCTTCCTCCTCCATGGATCGCCCGTGCTCGGCGGCACGGACGCGCAGACGTGTTTTCAGCGCGTCATCAAGGCTGCGGATCGTCAAGGTGGCCATGCCGTCATCCTAATGATTGCACTGCCATCATCGTATCACACGCAAGCTGGATCCTAAAGATCACATTCATTGGCAGTGTCGTCGAAAGCCGCTGATGGGAACCATTCCATATACGACCGTATGCGTGACACAACGGTGGAAGAAGCCCCGGCGAGCCGCTTCTGTCACTGAACCCGATCCGTTTTCAACGTCGCCCAGATCATGTGCAATCTCGACTGCGGTATGCCCTTTGACCTACATGGTGCATGATGACACGCCCATGCACCGGCTTAGATTTGGTGACATCTAAACCGCTTTCTGGCTGCTACGCTCTCTGGTACTATGGCTATCACTTTCCTCCCAAGCGCGCTGAGGTCATCCGTGGTTCTGAAGGGCAAAGTCGTAGAAGGAGGCAGGATCATCGTACCCGCCGCTTTCCGTGAGCAGCTCGGGCTCAGCAAGGGTGACACCGTGTTCATGGAGGTCGGAGACGGGGAACTGAGAGTTCGTCCCGCACGCTCTGCCCTTCGACGTCTCCAGGCCAAACTACGGAATTTTGCCTTAGACGAAAGCCTGGTCTCCGACGAGCTGATTGCCGAGCGGCGTGCTGAGGCTCAAGATGACTAAGCGGTACGTTCTGGAT
>CAXUCF010000361.1:0-2514 GCA_964249275.1 uncultured Lichenihabitans sp. | reverse complement strand
TCTGGATCCATCCGCCCTGCTTTGCCTGCTGTTTGACGAGCCAGGGGCAGATCGCGTGGAAGCCGTTCTGCATGGAGCCATCATCAGTGCGGCAAACTATGCCGAGGTCATCGGCAAGCTGATCGATAAGGGCCACAGCCCGGACGAGGCTGTCGCTGATCTGGCGGAACTCGACCTCGATGTCGTCCCGCTCGATCGTTCACAAAGCGAAAGAGTGGGTCAGCTGCGACAGTCGACGCGCCAAGCCGGCCTATCCCTCGGTGATCGTGCCTGCCTGGCGCTCGCCGCCACATCTGGCCGGATCGCCCTCACCTCCGATCGTGCTTGGGTGGAAATCGCCGAAACCGTAGGTGTCTCGGTCGAACTTCTCCGATGAGCGGTGATCTCAGCCATGGGCGTTCACCTACTGTCGTGCAGCGCGCCCAATCGGGCTAATCTGGACGTGTCGCTGACTCCGGGAAGGATGATATGCCGTCCAGCGCTTCGCTCACCGGCCTGTTCAAGTGGCTGCGGCGTCCCGATTGGGCCGAGCCCTTCGAGGAGATGCTTTGGCTTCATATGGGCGCGACCTGCGAGGCTCTCGACGTCGAACAGGAGGACATCGAAGACCTGCTCGGCGCCCACTACGCCACGACGCTCTGGGGCTGCGCCTTCGAAGACTTCCTCACGCGAGCGCTGGAGCCGGACGGCCGCAACATCGTCGACGACTACCTCAAACGACGTGGCTGGAAGGAGACCGCGACGGCGCGGCGCTACATGCAGGCGTTGCGCGGCTCCGTGATGAGCCTCTACGAGGTGAGCGACATCGTGCCCGGGGAGGCCTTCATGGCCCGGGATCTCCTACGCGATGGCGAACCGGTTCGTGTCACCGAGCGAACCGCGACCCGCTCGCTCGCGCAGTGGGAACGGATCGGGGCGCGTGTCGTCTCCCGCAACGGCACCTTCGTCATCGCCGGCGGACTGCTGCCCTTCAGCCAGGAAGCCTCGGCCAGAGTCGTGCAGGCGCTCAAGCCGAAGCGCCGAGCCCGGCGAAAGACGACGTCATCCACCGCAGACGAACGGAGCTCCGGCACTGACAGGAATGCTGAGGGGCCAGCACAGCTCGATCTATGCGATGCAGCACCCATGTTCAGCAACTTGTGGCTCGCCGATGTCCTGCCTCGCATGCTCGATCCTCGCCCTCCGAGGCTCGTCAATAACGACGGTGACGAGATCAGCTTCCACACCGTGCTCTATCGGTTTCTCTCCGGAACGACGGATGGCGACGTTCGTGCGCGACTGACGACAGTCGATGCGCTGCACGAGGCTGGAAACGCGACATGGAACTGGATCGAGACGGCGACCCCAACCGTCAGGGGAGCGGCCGATGAAGTTCTCACCT
Source organism: uncultured Lichenihabitans sp. (assembly GCA_964249275.1). Lineage (GTDB taxonomy): Bacteria > Pseudomonadota > Alphaproteobacteria > Rhizobiales > Beijerinckiaceae > Lichenihabitans. The sequence continues at coordinate 1,133 of CAXUCF010000361.1, read as the reverse complement.
TCTCGACCACCCTGGATGACGGCGGCATCGTGTCGGGAACGGTCGAGATCAAGGATGGTGCCGTCATCATGACGGCCAACTCCTCCGCCCGAGCCGAGCGCGGTCGCGACCTGCTCACACCGCTGCTCGATGGGCTCGTACGCGCACCACTGACGGAGATCCAGACCGTCGAGCAGCTGATGGAGTCCCGACCCAGCCCTGAGTCAGCTGCTGGTATGACGCTCCCGCCAGAGGTGCTGACCCAGGTGGTGCACGAGAGCCTCGACAAGCACTACCGCGCCACCCTCGACCAGCCGGTGAGCATGCTCGGGGGTCGGACGCCCCGGGCGTGCGCACGATCCAAGGCCGGTCGCGACAAGGTGGCCGAGTGGCTGAAGTACCTGGAACGCGAGAACAGCCGTCCCGGCCGCGACGAGGGTGACCCGATGCGGTCCTACGACTTCAACTGGCTTTGGGATGAACTCGGCGTGGCCGATCTTCGACGCTGACCGATGACCGCGTCCAGTGCCTGCAATGCCCCGCAAGCAGGTCACGAGCGCTCGCTGAACGGTCGGTGCAGGCGCCTGCGCCGCGGGTGGTTCGCCTGCCGAGCAGAATATGCGGAGGTGCCGATCTCAGGATATTGCTTCGGTCGGACGTGCCGTCACAGATGGCGCCATGAAGCATGTCCCCCGCTACGGCGCCTCTCACCCTGGCTACGCGTGTTTCGCCCGCCCTCAAGGCTGCCGTGGACGCTTGGCGCGAAGCCCAGCCAGACCCGAAGCCGACACGGGCAGAGAGGCTGGAGCTCGCCTTGGCGGACTGGCTGACGGGCATGGGCTACCTGCGGATCCACGATGACCCCGAAGAGGCGACCGCTGATGCTGACCGGCCGCCCGTGACCAGAAGCCTGTGAACGGCTGAAATCCGATCATCTCCAGTGTAGCGCCGTGCGGCGCTTCCCGTCGTCGTCATCGGTCGAGCCATAGCGATCTCTGAGAGCCTCGCGGGAACGCTGAGCGTGCTCACGCCTCATCCGCGCCGCTTTGCCGACGCTTGGTCCCGAGGCCGATCGTCTTCGCCAGCTCCGACCGCTTCTCCGCATACGCCGGCGCCACCATCGGGTAGTCTGCTGGTAGCCCCCACTTCGCCCG
>CAXUCF010000360.1:0-4259 GCA_964249275.1 uncultured Lichenihabitans sp. | reverse complement strand
ACCCCATCCTCTACCCCCATCAGCGGGCCACCTCCCCCCAACGGGAGGCACCCATCTGAGAGGATGGCCAATATGACCACCACTGCCCCGGCCCGCAGGCCGGCGAACCCGTGCTTTTCCTCGGGGCCCTGCGCCAAGCGACCCGGGTGGAGCCTCGAAGCGCTCCGCGACGCCGCCCTGGGCCGCTCGCACCGCGCGGTGATCGGCAAGAGCAAGCTCGAAACCGCCATCGCATTGACCCGCGAGGTCCTCGAGATCCCGGCGGATTACCGCATCGGCATCGTGCCGGGGTCGGACACGGGCGCCTTCGAGATGGCCATGTGGACGCTGCTCGGCGCCCGGCCCGTCGACGTGCTGGCCTGGGAGAGCTTCGGCGAGGGCTGGGTGACGGACGCCGTCAAGCAGTTGAAGCTCGCCGACGCCCGCGTCCTCACGGCGCCCTACGGCGGCATCGTCGATTTCGGGCAGGTGGATTTCGACCACGACGTCGTCTTCACCTGGAACGGCACCACGTCGGGGGTCCGGGTCGCCGACGGCACCCCGATCCCGGGAAATCGCGCCGGCCTCACGCTCTGCGACGCCACCTCGGCGGCCTTCGCGCAGGCGCTGCCCTGGGAGGCGCTCGATGTCGTGACCTTCTCCTGGCAGAAGGTGCTCGGCGGCGAGGCGGCCCATGGCACGATCGTGCTCGGCCCGCGCGCGGTCGAGCGGCTCGTCGCCTTCGCGCCGCCGCGGCCGCTGCCGAAACTGTTCCGGCTCGTGTCGGGCGGCAAGCTCAGCGAAGGCATTTTCAAGGGCGAGACCATCAACACGCCCTCGATGCTCTGCGTCGAGGACTATCTCGACGCACTGCGCTGGGGCCGCTCGATCGGCGGCCTTGCGGGCCTGATCGGCCGGGCCGACCGCAATGCCGCGGCGCTCGACGCCTGGGTGCGCCGCACCCCCTGGGTGGCGAACCTCGCCGAGCGCCCCGAGATCCAGTCCAACACCTCCGTCTGCCTCAAGGTGGTGGACCCCGCCGTTACGGCGCGAGGCGCCGAGGCCCAGGCAAAGTTCGCCAAGGATCTGGCCGGCTTGCTGGAAGGGGAGGGCGTGGCGCTCGACATCGCGTCCTACCGCGACGCGCCGCCCGGCCTGCGCATCTGGTGCGGCGCCACGGTCGAGACGGCCGACGTCGAGGCCCTGACGGAATGGCTCGACTGGGCCTATGCCCGGGCGAGCGGCGCGCTGCAGAAGGCCGCCTGATCGCGGCTACGCGGCACCTTCCCACCCTCATCCGGCCCGGCTTCGCCAGGCCACCTTCTCCCGCCGGCGGGAGAAGGGTAGGCGCGCCGATCGACCCGCTTTCCCCTTATCAGACCCGGTAACGCCGGACTTCCCCCTTTCAGGATCAGACCCATGACGCCCCGCGTCCTCATCTCAGACGAACTCTCGCCCGCCGCCGTCGCGATCTTCGAGGAGCGCGGGGTCGCTGTCGACGTGAAGCCCGGCCTCGACAAGGACGCGCTCGCGGCCATCATCGGCCAGTATGACGGGCTCGCGATCCGCTCGGCCACGAAGGTCACGGCGAGGCTGCTCGCCGCCGCGACGAAGCTGAAAGTCGTGGGCCGGGCCGGCATCGGGGTCGACAACGTCGACATTCCGGCCGCCACCGCCAGGGGCGTGATCGTGATGAACACGCCCTTCGGCAATTCCATCACCACGGCCGAGCACGCGGTGGCGCTGATGTTCGCGCTGGCCCGCCAGATCCCGGCCGCCGACGCCTCGACCCAGGCCGGCCGCTGGGAGAAGAACCGCTTCATGGGTGTCGAGATCACCGGCAAGGTGCTCGGCATCGTCGGCTGCGGCAACATCGGCTCGATCGTGGCGACCCGCGCCATCGGGCTCAAGATGCGGGTGATCGCCTTCGATCCGTTCCTGTCGCCCGAGCGGGCGATCGACCTCGGGGTCGAGAAGGTCGAACTCGACGACCTGCTCCACCGCGCCGACGTCATCACGCTGCACGTCCCCATGACGCCACAGACCCGGAACATCCTGTCGGCCGAGAACCTCGGCAAGACCAAGCCCGGCGTCCGCATCGTCAATTGCGCGCGCGGCGGGCTGATCGACGAAGCGGCACTGCGCGCGTTGCTCGACTCGGGCCACGTCGCAGGCGCCGCCATCGACGTCTTCGCGGTCGAGCCCGCGAAGGAGAACCCGCTCTTCGGCCACCCCAACGTGGTGTGCACGCCGCATCTCGGTGCCGCGACCAGCGAGGCGCAGGAAAACGTCGCCCTGCAGGTGGCCGAGCAGATGTCGGACTACCTCGTGCGCGGCGCCATCACCAATGCGCTGAACTTCCCCTCGATCTCGGCCGAGGAGGCGCCGAAACTCCGCCCCATGATCGCGCTCTGCGAGAAGCTCGGCTCCTTCGCGGGCCAGCTCACCGACGCCGCGATCCGCTCGGTCAAGATCACCTACGAGGGCGAGGTGGCGGGCTTCAACACGCGGGCGCTCACGGCCTCGGCCCTGGCCGGCCTGCTGCGCCCGGCGCTCGCCCAGGTCAACGTGGTGTCGGCCTCGGCGGTGGCGAAGGACCGCAGCATCGCCATCGAGGAAACGCGCCGCGCTGCCGAGAGCGATTACGAATCCCTCGTCACCCTGGCGGTCACCACCGACAGCCAGACCCGCGAGGTGGCCGGCACGGTGTTCACCGACGGCAAACCTCGCATCGTGCGGATCAAGAACATCAAGGTGGAGGCCGAATTCGCGCCCTCGATGCTCTACGTCACCAACGAGGACAAGCCGGGCTTCATCGGCCGTTTCGCCACGACGCTCGGCGATGCCGGCGTCAACATCGCGACTTTCGCGCTCGGCCGCGACGCGCCGGAGGGATCGGCCATCGCGCTGGTCGAGGTCGACGGCGAGGTGCCGGCCGCGGTGCTGGGCCGGATCGAGGGCCTGCCGGGGGTGAAGGCCGCGAAAGCGCTGAGGTTTTAGAGGGGAGTATGCCCTTACTCCCGCGTGTGGGAGGATTCACCCGAGTGCAGCGAAGGCGGATGTGGGCCTACGGCACATCGTTACCCGGGCCAAGCAGATCCTCGACGGTGAGGTCGAGGCCAGGCGGGTCGAGCCGCAACGAGCCCGATCCGAGGATCCGGGACCGGACCTCCTCGCCATCGCGCCGATGGTGGATGACGAGGCGCTTGTCGGGGTCGACCTGCAGGTAGTGCTGGACGCTCGGCACGCCGAAATAGCCGCTAAACTTGAGGCCTTCGTCATTGTTCCGCGTGCTCGGCGACGTGACCTCGACGACGATGAGGGGGTCCGGGATCTCGACCATGTTGCCGTCGAGGGGTTTCCCGCAACGGACCAGCACGTCGGGCCTGAACGCGGTCGCGCTGTCGATCCGGATCGTGGCGCCATCGACATAGGCCCGGCAAGGCACGCCGGCCGCGATGATCGCGGCCCGCAAGGCCGAGTAGGTTTCGCCTTTTGCCTCGACATGGCGCAGCCGCTCGGGCGACATGGCGTAGACGCGGCCATAGATGAGTTCGTAATCGTCCGCTTGGGTTTCGACCCAGCCCAGGAACTCGTCGACCGTCATCTTGGGTTGGAACTGGTTCAGCATGGCATCAGTCCTGCCCCAGTAGTTCCTCGATCGCAAGGTCGTGGCCCGGCGGGTCGAGGCGAAGGACACTGCCGTGGTGAACGTGGTCTCGACATTTTCCGACTGACGAAATGGGTCATCGAACGGTTGTGGCCGTCGACGACAGGACGACAGACAGTGTAGCACATTCGGGCGTTACGAGGTATCCTGCTATCTTGCCGACTGTATCGTAACCGCGTTGCGTGCCGAACAGAATGGCTCCGTTGATCTTGGATGTGCGAGCACTCGGCGGCTTTTTCGGCTTCACCCATCTGTCCCAAGTGTCCTGGGTCGAATTGCTGGAAGCCGAGCTTCATGTCGTTGCTCAGAAAGGGTTCACGCCGCCAACAGATTCCGCAGCACGTAGTTCAAAATCCCGCCGTTCCGGAAATATTCCAGCTCGTCCATCGTATCGATGCGGCAGATCACCGGCACGTGGCTCACCACGCCCTTGTCGGAGGTGATCACGAGTTCCATCGTCTGGCGCGGTTTCAGCGTGTCGCCGAGCCCGACGATCGACACCGTCTCGTCGCCCTTGAGATTCAGCGTCTGCCAGGACGTGCCCTCCTCGAAGGTCAGCGGCAGGATGCCCATGCCGACGAGGTTCGAGCGGTGGATGCGCTCGAAGCTC
>CAXUCF010000359.1:1317-4283 GCA_964249275.1 uncultured Lichenihabitans sp. | reverse complement strand
GGATTGGCCTGTTCGGCGGGAGCTTCAACCCGCCGCACGAGGGGCACAGGCTCGCGAGCCTCGTCGCCATGCAGCGCATCGGCCTCGACCGGATCTGGTGGGTCGTCACGCCCGGCAATCCGCTGAAGCGCCGCGAGGGCCTGCCCGACCTCGACACCCGGATCGCAGCGGCCCGCGCGATCGCGCACCATCCGCGCATCGCCGTTACCGGGCTCGAGGCCGGCATCGGCATGCGCTACACCGTGGACACGGTCCGCTACCTGAAGCGCCGCTGTCCCGGGGTCCGTTTCGTCTGGATCATGGGGGCCGACAACCTGGCTCAATTACCGCGTTGGCGGCGCTGGCGAGAACTCGTCGACCTCGTGCCGATCGCCACCGTGGACCGGCCGGGCAGCACGTTCCGATCCCTGCACGGCCGTGCCGCCGCCGTGCTGGCGCCGGGCCGCCTGCGGGAGGCCGACGCCAGGCTCCTGCCCCTGTGCCGCCCGCCCGCCTTCGTCTACCTGCACGGCCCCCGCTCGACGGCGTCCTCGACGGCGCTGCGCAACGCCGGCAAGGGGCTGGGATGATGGGCGGTACCGACGCGGGCTCTCCATAGCTCACTTGGCATTCTACGGAAACGAATTGTCATCTCGCACAAGAATGTGCGAAATCCTCTTCAGCGGAACGGAGACGGAGGTGGATCGAGAGCAACTGATCCGAGCCCTTCGGAAGTACGCCAGAAAGCGGGATCTCCCCTTCCAGTCGTTCACGGGCAAAGGCAAGGGATCACACCACGTGGTCGAACTCGGTGCGGAACGGACCACCACTCAAGACAAGCTGGCAGGATCGACCGGATCCCTGAAGCAGCTCAAGATCGACCCCGCTACCCTCCAACGGCTCTCACGACGATAGATGTGTTGGTTGTTACCCATCACCTCAGCCAGCTACGAGTGCCGAAGCAGTTGATGTCGGGGGTGCTTCAGGCGGGTCACCACTCCCCCAACATGAAGGTTGTGACCATGAGCGATTGGGTTTTCGGGATCGCTGTTCGAAAAAACGCGACCGATCATGTCGTGAGCGTGCGCGATGTCCCCGAGGTCGTGACGTCCGGCGATGATCTCGCGGAGGCGTTGGGGTTGGCGCTCGATGCGATCGAGGTCTCGATCGGTGCCCGCATCGTGAAGGGAGAACCGTTGCCGGCCACCTCGCCAGTTCTCGACGGAGAGCATGCCTTGGCGCTGTCGGCCAGGATGGCGGCCAAGGCGTCGGTCTATGAGGCTTGGCGCTCGACCGGCATCTCAAAGACAGAACTGGCGCGGCGCATGGGACGGTCCGAGGTCGAGGTCCGCCGGATCCTCGACCCTGGCCACGGGACCAGGATCGATCAACTGGAGGAAGCCGCGAAGGCACTGGGCGGCCGGCTAGCCGTGTCCTTCGCAGAGGGCGAGGCCCCCAGGCTCCCACTGCGCCGGCGCCTGGACCCGTCGCGGTGAACGGGCGTCAACAGGGCGATAGGTGGACCCTGCCACCTTGCGCCTGCTGACGCGTTGGAACAGCATGACCGGGAGATGCCACCCGGCACCCCTGAACCCCGGAGAGCGGCCATGAACACCAGCGACATCCTCGCCACGCCGGACCCCGCGCCGGTCGGACCCTCGCCGGGCGATCCCCCGATGCGGCCCACCCCGACCGAAGTGCCGTCGCGCGACCCGCTCGGCATCCCGCAGCCCGGCCCCGACTTGATCGACCCCGGCGTGGGCATGCCGGGCATGCCCGGCAGCCAGCCAGAACTGCCGGGTGCCCCCGGCATGCCGGGCTCCCCGGGCGGCCCCGGCATCATCTGATCACGGCGGTTCAGGCGCGCAGCAACTCCAGGAGTGCGGCCACCACCACCTCGGGCGCCTCCTGCGGGATGTTGTGACCAACGCCTTGCAGAACCTCGCGGCGATAGCGACCAGTAAACCGACCGCTGTCGGGATCCTCCGGCGAGGCGGGGCCGACCCCATCGTCCGCGCCGCAAAGCGATATGGTCGAGACGGCGATGACAGGCTGGGCAGCGAGCCGTCGTTCGATCGCGTCGAGAGCGGGATCGCCCGCCGCATAGGCGAAACGGTGGCGGTAGGAGTGGGTGACCACCTCGACGAAATCCGGATTGTGAAAGGATGGCTCGGTCGCGTCATAGAGGGTGTGGCGTCCGGTCCAGGTCGGCGACCAAAGGTCCCACAACAGCCGGCAACAATCGCGGCGGTTCTCGGCAAGGCCGGCCCGTCCGCGCTCCGTGTTGAAGTAATACTGATACCAGAGGCGGTGCTCGATGTCGGGCATCGAGGGTCGCGCGGCCGCCGCGATGTCCTGGATGTTGTAGCCGTCGCCGGTCACGAGGCAGTGCACCCGTTCGGGCCACAGTGCCGCCACGATGCAGGCGGCGCGGCCGCCCCAATCGAACCCCATGAGCGCGGCCGAGGGCAGCGCCAACGCGTCGAGCAGGTCGACGAGATCCTTGGCCAGCGCCGCCTGCTGGCCGGACCGCATCGTTTCGGGCGAGCGGAAGCGGGTCGGGCCGTAGCCGCGCAGATAAGGCGCAATGGCCCGGTAGCCCTCGGCCGCGAGCTGCGGCGCAATCTCGTCGAAGCAGCGCGGATCGTAGGGGAAGCCATGCAGCAGCACGACCGGGAACCCGTCGACGGGCCCGCGCTCCTCGCAGGCGATGTCGAGGGTGGGCGTGCGAACCGTGGTGCGGCGAATGGCGCTCATCATGAGGGTCCCGGCTCGCGCGGTCGGTCGAAGCGTCCTGGCAGCAGCTCCGACGCCTGGACCGCGCGTGGACTTGTCGGGCCAGGCACGATGACCCGGGCCGAAGGTGCATAATCGAGGATCATCTCGCGACACATGCCGCAGGGTGCCACCACGGTGGGCTCGGTCCGCGCGCCCGTGCAATAGACCGCCACGACGGCGTCGATCTCGTGCCCGTCGCCATCGGTCGC
>CAXUCF010000359.1:0-1307 GCA_964249275.1 uncultured Lichenihabitans sp. | reverse complement strand
GGCGCCGGGCCGTTGGCGTCCGCCTCGGCGCAGACCGCGGTGCGGCCGACGTTGCATTCGAGATGCACGCCGGAATGGATGCTGCCCGAACGCGTCCGTAGCGCGCAGCCGACGACATGACGGCCGGGCACGTAGCGGGCCAGGATGAGGGACCGGGCGACCGCAATCAACGCGATATCGGAAGCGCGCAGCATGGGGCGAGCCTACCATCGGGGTCGCCCGGCGCACAACGATCGTTCCTCGGACCGCCCCGGGCATCTGAACAGCGCCAGGCACGCCGGCCCTTGCGCCCGGTGCCACATCCGGCATAGTTCGTCCCATCATCGTCGGGGTGCCCGGAGCGGATCGGGCTGAGAGTCTTCGTAAGCCGAAGGCAACCCGTGGAACCTGAACCGGATCATGCCGGCGGAGGGAACGACATCATGACGGGCGCGACGGCGCGAGGACGATTGGGGGACGGTGCGGGGCTCGGGCCGAAGAGTCGGTCCGTCGCCGCGCCCGGCCGTGGGGCTTCCACCCGCTGGGCTCTCGGCCGGTGGCCCTGGGCCGCGATCCTCACCGGCGCGGGGGCGCTCGCGGCGTGGGAGGGCGCGGTACGGGCGCTCGGCACCCCGGCCTACATCCTGCCGCCGCCGTCGCGCGTCGCCGCCACCCTGGTGGCGCAGGGTCCGCTGCTGTGGCGCGACGCCCTGACGACGGGGGCAGAGATGTTGGGCGGACTCATGCTAGGCACGCTCGCCGGCATCGCGGTGGCGTTGGTGATGGCCCAGTCGCGGCGCCTCGAACAGGCCCTGGGGCCGCTCCTGGTGGTGGCTCAGGCCCTGCCGGTCTTCGCCATCGCGCCGCTGCTCGTCGTGTGGTTCGGCTTCGGCGTGGCGTCGAAGCTCGCTATGGCGGGGCTCATCATCTTCTTCCCCGTGTCGACCAGCCTGTTCGAGGGACTGCGCCGCACCGACGAGGGCCTGATCGATCTCGCCCGGCTCAACTGCGCCAGCCGGCGCGACACGCTGCTCATCATCCGGCTGCCCGCCGCCCTGCCGGCCTTGGGCGCGGGCCTCAGGGTCGCGGCCGCGGTGGCGCCGCTCGGCGCCGTGGTGGGCGAATGGGTGGGCTCCTCGTCGGGGCTCGGCCTCGTCATGCTGCACGCCAATGCCCGGATGCAGACCGACACGGTCTTCGCCGGCCTCGCCATCCTGGTGGTGTTCTCGCTCGCCCTCTGGGCCGCGGTCGGCGCGCTGACGCGTCGCATGGTGTTCTGGGCGCCCGACACGCTCGCCTTCACCCCCGGAGACCCCTGATGCGCTTTT
>CAXUCF010000358.1:3997-4296 GCA_964249275.1 uncultured Lichenihabitans sp. | reverse complement strand
GCGAGCACCTTGCTGAAGCCGGTCGAACAGCCGGTGATGAGCCACGTCTTCATGCGGATTTCCCCATCGCGGTCAAAGCGTCATGGCAGCGTCGAATCGGGCGGCGAGCCAGGCGAGTACCGGCTGCAACGCGGCATCCGAGTTCTTTTCGTAGATCAGGCCGTGGCCGTTGCCGGTGACGCCGTGATCGGGCAGGTGCAGCTGCTCGGCCGCCGCGCCGCCCGCCTTCAGCGCCGCGACGATCGGCGGGCTCGCTGGCGCGCAGGCGGAGGTGCCTCCCGCCACGACCGCGATCGGCC
>CAXUCF010000358.1:0-3987 GCA_964249275.1 uncultured Lichenihabitans sp. | reverse complement strand
GCACCGCACCGCCTCGGGCGTCGCGCGCGGCGGGTCGAAGGTGAGCGGCGCGGCGGCGAGACCCCAGCTCAGCGGGCCGATATTGGGGATGTCGGCGAACGGCGGCCCCATTGGCTCGACGCTGACGATCGCCTTCACCAGCCCGGGCCGGCGGTCCGCCGCCAGCCAGCCGCTCGGCCCGGAGGCGGAATGGGTCAAGAGGATCGCGGGCCCGATCCGGTCGAGCAGGCGCGCCAGCCGGTCGGCGTCCATGTCCTCGGAGGCAGCAAGGTCGGCGGGCAGTGGGCCATAGCCGGCGATGAACTGGTCCATCGCCGCCTCGTCGTACGGCGCGAAGGGCCATTGCGTGTGCCCCCGGGCATCCGGCGGAAAGTAGATCTGCCGCCCGCCCTCATAGGCGAAGGGCGGCCCCATCGCCCCCACGATGTCGATGTGCAGCGGCGAGCGGCCGTGGCCGGGACGGTCGACGATCAACGTCGCATAGCCCGCCTCCACCAGGCGCTGCGCCCAGCCCGGGCGGCCGTCGGGCGTGTCCAGCCATTCGGTGCCCTGAAACCCGCCGCCATGCACCAGCACGATCGGGAACGGCCGCGTGACGTGCTCCGGCGCTTCCCATTCCACGAACATCGGCCCGCGCTGGTAGGTCTTGCCGTCGCGCTCGACTCGCTCGCCGGGCACCCAGAAGTGGCCGCGCCGCAGCGTGCGCACCGGGGCGTCGGCCCAGGGCGTGGCGGTGTCCGGCTGGCTCATCGCGGCGTCCTCACGGTTTGCTGGTAAGCGGGCACGTTCCAGTAAAAGGGCCGGAACTCGACGATGCGCTCGCCCGCGACGCGCACGACCTGCGTCATCGGGAGGTCAAGCGTCTCCCCCGACGCCCGCGACCGTGTGACGAGCCGACAGGTGATGACCACCGTGTCACCGTCCTCCAGCAAACGCGTGTCGCAAACGGCCAGCCGGTCGAACGCGCGGCTCATCTGTTTGGCCCAGTCCTCGTAACCCGCATGGCCGCGGAACTCACCGCCCCAGGGCAGGTCGGGCGACTGGTGCAGCACTATGTCGGGGTCGAGCGTCGCGGCCATCGCGTGGAAGCTCGCGCCCGCGTCGCCGCCGCCCGCGTTCATGTACGCGTCCTCCGCGGCGTAGAAGCGCTCGATCATCGCGCGTCGCGAAGTGTGACCGGCCGCGCTCACAGCGCCACCTCGCCGCCCTCAGGATCGGCGCGGAACACCGCCTCGCCGCCAGCCCGGAAGGTCGCGGCGGTGGCGAAAGTGTCTTCCATGAACTGCATGAAGGTGATCCGCCCGTCGGTCACCGTGGCCCGGATCGCGAACGGCGAAGTCGCCGCCTTGCCGAGCGTGGTCGAGCGATAGGTGAAACGGCCGAACACGGCGACGTTCTCGCCGTCGCCGAACAGCTGCTCAATCTCAAACGCTTCGCTTCGCCAGTAGCGGTTGACCCGCGTGTAGGTGTCGAGCACCGCCTCCGGACCGGTGCGCGTGCCGGTCCAGGGCATGATGCGTTGCAGCTCCGGATTGTGGAAGTTGAGCGACACATAGGTCGCGTCGGGAGCCACGAGCCGGTGGACGAGGTCGGGGTTGGTCGGATCGGCAAGGAGGGATCGAACAACCCCTGCCGGCTCTATGTGCGCTGTTTCGACGGTCATGACGGCCTCGACTTCCGGACTGGATGATCCGGAAGTAAGCGGGGGCCGGCTGGTTGTCAACGACATTCGGAACGATTAGTTCGGAAGTCGAGCTGGAGAGGTGACATGCCCCGCACGGGACGACCACGGGTGTTCGACAAGGAGGCGGCGCTCGATGCCGCGATGCGGCTGTTCTGGCGGCAGGGCTACGAATCGACCTCGCTGGATCAGCTCAAGCTCGCCATGGGGAACCTGTCTTCGGCGAGCTTCTACGGTGCGTTCGGGTCGAAGGAGGGCCTCTTCCGGGAGGTATTGGCCCACTACCTCGCCAGCCATGGCCAGGTGGTGTCGGCGTTGCACGACGAGACGCTCGCGCCATACGAGGCGCTGGAGCGGGTGCTGCGCGGCTCGGCCAAGCTGCAGACCGACGCCGACCTCCCGGGCGGCTGCATGGTCGTTATGTCCGCCGCCAACGCCTCGCCGGCCAACACCCACTTGCAGGCGCTGGTCGCCGCCGAGCGCAAGCGCACCCGCGACGCGATCCGCGACTGCGTCGACCGGGCGGTACGCTCCGGCGAGTTGAAGCCCGACACGGACGCTGAAGGTTTGGCCACCTTGTGCGAGGGCCTGCTGGTCGGCATGTCGATTCAGGCGCGCGACGGCGTGCCTTCCGGCGCGCTCGAGGCGGCCGTATCGAGCGTTCTCAGCTTATGGAACCTGAACCGAGCTGAAAATTAGGGATGCGCTTACCACAGAGTCGCGTGAACTCAGCTACCCTGCCGAACGGAGGAGTAGCGGCGAGTTGGTGCGGTGGCCTGTCCTTCGCTCGAAAACGCTCCTTTCCGTCAAGGAGCCTGCACAAGGCTGAAAAAAGGGCTTGGCGGCTTCGAATCGCGGCGTGGCGGGCGACGCGGAGCGCGCGCCGCCGCCGGGCAGGTCGCGCAGGCGATGGGCCTCCACGAGCACGTTGCGGCAGAAGGCGCGTATCTCCTCGCTCAGGCCGATCGCATCGACAATCGTGCGCGTGGGGCGGTGCAGCCGGTAGGTGCCCTCGAGAACAAGTGCTCCGATCCAGGCTGGCACTCAGAACAGGGCGGCGTCGCGCCAAGCCAGATATCGATCAACAGTTTAGATGGTGCGGGTGGTCGGGGTCGAACCGACACTCCTTGCGGAACCGGATTTTGAATCCGGCGCGTCTACCAATTCCACCACACCCGCATCGAGCCGCTTGGCTCCTATGCGGCTCCTAGCGCATTTCAGGCCTCTTTGGGAGACCCGTCAGACGGCGCGCTAAGTGCCTGTATCCACACCAGAATAAAAAAAGTCACAAGAACCAACGCATACCCCTTTTTGAGGCTTGCCATCGTAGCCGCGGCTCAGAGTTGACGCCAGCCGGGCTTACTCGCGTCTATGAGATTGAAGTGGATGGGTCCGAGGCCGCTGATTGCGATGATCGCCGGTTCCGCGATGCCGGCCCTCACGCCATCGCTGTGAGGCGTTCTGGCGACCCGACGGACGAATGAGCCGGCGGGGACCGGCACCGCAGCCTCCGGCGCGAAGTCGGCCCCGCTCGCGACGTACCAGGTCCCGGAGAGGACGACGCAGAGGCGGTCGGTTTCGTACCAGTGCGGGGCGCTCATGTAGCCGGGATGCCAGCGGATCAGAACGAAATACTGCCCCGCTTCGCCGAGGTTGCCGAACATCAAGGCCTGTTCGGCCATGCCGGGCGGGAAGTCGTATATGGGTTGCCACGGTATCTGATCCGGGAGCTTGACGATGGTCTCGTTAGGATCGACGCCGGCAGCCCCGGCGCCGCCCGCGCCCAAGGCAGTGTAGAGAGGCGTGATCAGCAAGTCGCGCCGATTAGTGGTGATACCCATCATTCTCTCCAGCCTTGATTGATCTGCGGAATTGGATCTTTTCACCAGGGCAAGTCTGAATCATCCACCTTCCAAGCATGACTTGAGTTTTCTGATCGGCACGTGGCGCCCGACGCTGGGTGTCGCCGTGTCCCCCTTCTTCTCCTTCGTACCGGGTCAGAAAGTCGCGATGGTGCGGACGCCGAAGACGGCGGCGCTCCCCACCTGATGGCCCGGCCGGCTCGGGTCGGGGATGCCGCCGCCCGGTGTGACGATATACTGGATATCAGGTTGCATCTGCAGCCAGGGTTGCACCTGCGCCTGGTAGCTCAGCTCGATTACGGTCTCATAGCCGTGGAACCTGTACTGGGATGCGAGCGCGCCGCCGCCGAGCGCTTGGCCGACGCGGACCGAGCTGACGCCGAGGCCGACCTGGTCCTTGTCGCGGCTGAACGGCCCCTCGTAGACAAGGCCGCCGGCCAGTTC
>CAXUCF010000357.1:1331-4299 GCA_964249275.1 uncultured Lichenihabitans sp. | reverse complement strand
GCATCGCCACCGTGACCGAGCCGGTCTACGACACCGTTACCGGCCGCGCGCTGCTGATCCCGCAGGGCTCGCGCCTTCTCGGCACCTATGACGCCCAGGTGTCCTACGGCCAAAGCCGCGTTCTGCTGGTCTGGACGAGGCTGGTCATGCCGGACGGGTCGTCCATCGTGCTCGACCGGCTGCCAGGGACGGATACCAAGGGCTTCGCCGGGCTTGAGGACGAGACCGATAATCACTGGGGCAAGCTCATCGCCGGCGCGGCGCTGTCGACGCTGCTCGGGGTCGGGTCCGAACTCGGCTCGCAGCAGAGCGGTCTTGGCGGAGCGGGTGAGCAGACAGTCGTGGTGGCGACCTCGCGCAGCGCCGAGGACAGCCTGAATCAAGTCGGCCAGCAGATCACGCGGCGCAACCTCAACATCCAGCCGACCTTGACCGTGCGACCGGGCTTCCCGGTACGCGTCATCGTCAACAAGGACGTCGTGCTGCGGCCCTACGGGGCCGTTAACGCGACTCGGACCGCGGGACTGAAGCCATGACGGCGAAACTTCGCCTCGGACCGCTGCCGAGGACCGAGTTGGTGCGGTTGACAGTGGCGTTGCCGGCGATGGTCAAAGCCGACCTCGACCGCTATGCCGAACTGTATGGGATGGCCTACGGCGAGGCGGTGGACGCGGCGGCGCTCGTGCCCCACATGCTGGCGGCATTCATGGAGCGGGACCGCGCGTTCCGGAAGCGACGTCAGCTTGCCTCGCCGGCTACACAGGTTCCAGTCGAGACTGCGAGTTCAAGGGGCGCACCGCCACCCGACCTTGGTCAGAACAGGATTTCAGTTAATGAGAAGTAGCTGACCTTCACAGTGCCCGGAGCATCTCCCAGCAATGCGCCTGGCCAGCAGTGCGCTACACGGCGAACTCACTGGTGAACCCGACGACGGGCATCGCCCACGACTGAGACGTGGCCAGAGCAAGGTTTAGCCCTTGTTTCCAGTCGTCTTTGCCGGGAGTTGAAGTAGCACGGCCGGTTCTACGTCGAAGACGTCTGCGAGCTTGGCGACCGTCGTGATGCTGGCGCTGTAGACAGCTCGCTCAAGGGCACTGACGTAGGTCCGGTCGATGCCGGCTTTGTCGGCCAGCGCTTCCTGCGACAGCCCCTTCTCCTGTCGGAGCTTCCGCAGGTTGCGCGCAAAGACCTCACGTATTTCCATCCACGAGAGGCGAGCCCGTTGAAGGGTATTTCACCACGGAGTATGCTCGACAATCGACGTAGGCAGAGAGCTAGCTTGTCGACCGGGCCGGTCCTCGTATGCCTGCCTGGGCTTAGCCCTCTCTCGCTGGGGGGTCAGCCACCGCCGATCCTGGGCTTTGCTGATGAACCTTGTCGCCGCACGCTATCTCGGTCTCGCGGATCTGCTCACGCTCTGGAGATCGCTCCCGCGAGACGAGGTTGCGAGAGCATCGACGCTCCACAAACTATCGCTGAGCGATCTCGTCGTCCTGATCGGGCGCTCGGGTGGGCCCTCCAGCACTTGGATCATCGAGGCAAGCGGGGCGACGGTGGACGCACTCTATGATGCGCCGCTCGCGGGGAAACCCGTGGGTCGGCTCACGCCAGGGCGGGCCGACGCCCTGCGGGAGGTAGAGACTGCATCGGGGACAGGACGGCCGCTGCTCCTGGAAGACATGGTGGATGTCGGTCAGCGCCGGCGTCGCGTGGCCCGACTCTATTTGCCATTTGGCAGCGACAACGACGCGCGAGCCCAAATCCTGTGCGGGGTCGTCCCCATGTCCTGAGAGGTGCGGAGCCCGATTGGCAGAATCGTTAGTGAGGTTTTGCGCCAGCCCATGGTCCGCGCTCACTTCGGGAACCGGCACCGTAAAGGAGCGCGGCCGACTGTGCCGCCCGCACCCTTGCTCGAGCGGTTCGGCTGGAGTCCTAAACGTCATCCACGGGTCGCGAAGAGGCCGGCAGCCCTCCGTGTCCGCTTGAGGAGCCGGTAAAGCGCGCTAACTCGAGAATTCGAGACACACTTGGTGAGCAGTCGCCCTCGCGATGAAGCATCCAGGTTCGCATGGTGGCGCCGCCATCCACGAGATCGATGACGACAGCGAGGTCGTCGAACCGCATTGCCCAGGACTTCGCCATGATCCCAAACCCGGCGCCAATTGCCACGAGGCTCGCCATCGTATTCGGATGCGCGACCAGCGTGCCCCGGTCGGGATCGATCCCCGCACCCCTCAAGAGCTCCGCGATTTGGCCGGCGTATCCGGAAGCGACAACTGGATCAGCAATGAGCAGCGGCTCCGCCGTGAGCTCGCGCAGTTCAATGGTCGTTCGTGCCCCAAGCGGGTGATCCGGGGGCGCGAGCACCGCTAGGCCCTCGACCCAGGCCAGCTCACAGGAGAGCCCGGAGGCGTCGACCGGCTGGAGAACGAAAGATACATCGATGCGGCCGTCGAGCATCAGCTCTACGAGACGCATTACGGGGAGTTCGAGCACCGCCACCGAGGAGCTCGGGTGATGTGCGGCGAGAGCGCGCAGCAGATGCTGGAAACCTTCTCCGGCGGCATGCTCGGCGAGACCGAGCCGAATCGGGTCGTGAGACCCAGATCCGGTTTCGCGCGCAATCGTCTTGGCGATCTCGACATCGGCCAGAAGGCGGCGGGCGAGATCGAGGAAGCGCTGGCCCGCCGCGCTCAGCCAGGTCCGCCTTGTGGTGCGATGGAAGAGCGGCACACCGACCGCATGCTCGAGCTCACGGATTTGGCGGCTCAGCGGCGACTGCTCGATCCCGAGCCTGGCGGCCGCTCGCGCGAAATGCAGCTCTTCCGCGACGGCCACGAAGTAGCGAAGATGGCGAAGCTCAATGGATCCCATCGCCCAACCAGACCTTCTAAGAGAAGGGAGGTGGGCCCGCGCGCGCGCGCCCGGGGGCGGCCCGGCCCGCCCGCCAGGGGGGGGGGGGGGGGCC
>CAXUCF010000357.1:601-1321 GCA_964249275.1 uncultured Lichenihabitans sp. | reverse complement strand
TTTCCCGCGCGCCGCACGCCGTCCAGTGCACTCGCGGTGACAGGAAGCCGACCGGCGACCGCTTGCGTGCTGCCAATTGCCACCGGCGCTGCATAGCGCTCCAGAATCCATCCCGCGCGCTTGAGGATGCGCTCCATCCGGAGGTCCGTCACGGTCGCAATCCCGTGGAGTTCGCGCGCGAGGCTCCATTCGAGGACCGCAGCGAAAAGGACGAAAGTCGCCTGCCTCAAGCCTTTTTCGCCGACATCGGCGGCAGCCTCGGTGTCAATGCAAAACCTTGAGCTCTCGAACAGCGCGAGGTCCCGCGGCGGCGCCATGCCGCCGAGGAGCGCCGGGAACGTGCTCGCCAGCATGTAAGCGCCAGTCGTTGGAAGGAGTCGGACGCAGGCCACGACCTGGTCCTCGGGCGTAATGCCGATGAGATACGTCGGCCCGAGAGCATCGTACGGGTCGACTTCCATGTCGCCGGCCACCGAAACCTCCCAGTTCAGGCGTTCCTTGAACACCTGCCGGCGCAGCCGGTGCATGTCCTTGATGAGATCGAGATGGTCTGAATAGTATTCTTGCGAGATAGCCAGCACGCGCATGATGTCCTCCTTGAGGTTCACACGCTACGGAAGCATCCTTGGTGGATCGGCGAAGCTGTCGGTAATGACAGGGTAGTTCCCGAAATGGCTGGGACGAGAGGACGAGAGCGGTCTCACTCCGCCAACATCGAGG
>CAXUCF010000357.1:0-591 GCA_964249275.1 uncultured Lichenihabitans sp. | reverse complement strand
GTAGATGCGTGCGCACGATCGCTCACCTGATGGCGACGGGCACGACGTCTTCGATAAGGTTTTTCGGCAGCTTTGCGATCCTGCCGGTCGGTGCGCATTCGCTATGGAATATCGTTGTGCAGCGCGGACTATACGGAGATTATTCCACGGCGGCCTGCCTCGGCGACAGCATGCGGGATTGTGGAGGTGGACAGTTTCGCTCTGGCATTGTCTAAGTGAAAACGGACTGTACGCGAGCTGATCCTGAGAAGGATGGCTATTTCCATCATGGTCTTGCCCTTGGCCGTCCAGGCAAGGCACTGTAGCTCCCGCGATGTTAACGGCGACTGATCTACGCTGGTTAGACCCAATTGGAGCTTGGCTCGGGCATGCGCGTGGTAATAGAGACCGAGTAGATGAAGTGTGTCGAGCGCTTCGCGCACGTAGCGCGAAAATGCAGGATCACGATCCTCGCCCGCCAACGTGAAAGCTGCGAGTTCTCCGAAACCTGCATGGATCGGGACCGTCACGCCGTTGTTGATGCCGAACGCCGAAGCCTCGCGAAACAAGCGTCGTTGCGCTGACGATACCGGCCCGCTGGGGCGAGCGCCG
>CAXUCF010000356.1:3702-4301 GCA_964249275.1 uncultured Lichenihabitans sp. | reverse complement strand
TGCCCCTTTAGGTCCTCGCGCGTGTCGAGAAGGTCGAGCAGTGCTGCCGTATCCCGCGCCGCCTTCGCATTGCTGGTCGTCGCCATCAGCGGACCGAGCACCGCACGGAAGTCGCCCTTCAGGACCTCAACGGGATCGAACGGGCCATAGGAGCCGAAGCGGTAGAAAAGGTCCGGCACCAGTACGAGGTAGCCCGCATCGGCCAGCCGCTGCGCCATGTCGAAGACGGTCGGCCGAATGCCGCCGGCATCCATGAAGAACACCACGGCGGGCCCACCGGTCCATCCCTCGGGCATGACGACGGTCGTCGGACAGTCGCCATCCGGAGTGCCGATCGTGATGGTCTCGCGGGGCATGAGAATTTCGCCTCTAAAAGGTTGAGATCTCCGCGCTCCGGCACCGATTGCGCACGCGGTCGCGACGAGTTACATACGCACATATGTTACCAGATGCCAACCGGTTCGTTGGAGGCGAGAGCGGATGAGACGACAAGGGAACGTGCTGTCGACGCCAGGCCACCTCGTCAGCCTCGCGGCCCGAGGTTTTGCTCGTCTCAGCGAGGCGCGGCTGAAGCCTCTCGGATTCGGCGTCGGTCACCT
>CAXUCF010000356.1:0-3692 GCA_964249275.1 uncultured Lichenihabitans sp. | reverse complement strand
CGTGATCTCGCGCGCTTCGCGCGGATCGAGCAGCCGCCCATGGCGCAGATGCTGGTGCGTATGGAACGAGACGGGCTCGTCTGCCGAACGCCGGACCCGGCCGACGGCCGCAGTCAGCGCGTCATCCTGACGAACACGGCCCTCTCACGCCTGCCGGAGGCGATCTCCGCTCTGTTCCAGGGCAATCGGGACGCCCTGGACGGGTTCACGGAGGCGGAAGCCGAGCAGTTCGTCGCCCTCCTCGCCCGACTTCTTGTAAACCTCGACCGACTCACCGCTGAACGTCAGGGGCAGTGACGATCTCGGTCGTACCGTGACGTCGTTTTTAACGTCCGCTCTGGAGCATGCCTCCTCGATCGCCGAGCGACGGGGTTGGGTCGACACCGGCTGTCCCGCGAACCGATTGGAGTCGACCCAACCGAGACGTTTCTGGGGAACTGTGGCGCGCTCCAGAGCGGACGTAGGCCTTCCCTACCTGAACAATTAGGCAGTCGCTCACGTCGCCAGCCTCGGCGCGTCAGAGAGCGAGACCGCGCAGGTGACAAGCAGTTCGGAGACTATCGCTCACGACGTAGCATGTCCCATGTGAAGCATCTTTCGCGATCGATCTTATGCGGAAAGACGAGATCTATCCCGACCAAACAATGCCTTCGTCCGAAGCCGGTCTAGGTCGGTGAAAGCCTCGATCGGTGCCGGTCGTGCCACCAGGTAGCCCTGGATCTGGTCGCAGCCGAGCGAGCGCAGGATGTCGAGTTGCCCCTGCGTCTCGACGCCCTCGGCCGTGACATGGAGGCCGAGGTTGTGGCCGAGGTTGACGATCGTTCGGGTGAGCGTGAGGGCCCGGTCGTTCTCGCCAAGCCGGCTCACGAATGATTTGTCGATCTTGAACTTGTCGAACTGGAAGAGCTGCAGGTAGCTCAGGCTCGAATATCCGGTGCCGAAGTCGTCGAGGGCGACCCGGACTCCCATGCCCTTCAGGCGATTGAGGATGGCGACGGCCTTGTTCGCATCGTCGATCAGGATGCCCTCGGTCACCTCGACGACGACCCGGGCCGGCTCGAGCCCGTTCGCCTCCAGCGCTTCGCCGATCGCCGCGCAGACGTCCGTCTGTCGAAACTGCCTCGGGGACACGTTGACCGACACACGCCAAGGGTGAGGCCACCCGGCCGCCTCGCGGCAGGCCGTGTCGATCACCCAGCGCCCTATCCCGTCGATCAGGCCGGCCTCCTCAGCGAGCGGGATGAATTGGATCGGCGGTACCATGCCACGCGTCGGATGCACCCAGCGGATCAGGGCCTCGAAGGTTTCCACCTCGCCCGTGACGCCGTTCACGATGGGCTGGTAGTGGAGCATGAGTTCGCCACGCTCGATCGCTCCGGCGAGTTCCTGCTCGAGCTGCAACCGCGCCTGGAGTTGGGCGTTCATAGAAGCTTCGAAGAAGCGCAACGCTCCTCGCCCTTCCTGCTTGGCGCGGTACATGGCGGCGTCGGCTGAGCGCATCAGCGCGTCAGCATCGGCGCCGTCCTGGGGGTACAGGGCGATGCCGATGGAAGCGCCGATCTCGATGCGGTGACCCTCGATCTGGAAGGGGCGACGCAGGGCCTCGATGACCCGGGTCGCGATGCTCGAGGCCTTCTCGGGCTGAGGCTGGCTCGTCACGATCATCACGAACTCGTCGCCGCCGATACGGGCCAGGGTGTCGAGCGCGTGGATTTCCCCGAGAATGCGCTTCGACGCCTGGATCAGCAGGGCGTCGCCCGCGGCGTGGCCGTAAAGGTCGTTGACCGGCTTGAAACGGTCGAGGTCAATGTAGACCAGGGCGATAGCCCTCCCGGTCTGCGCGGCTGCGTCGAGTGCGATGTCGAGCCGTTCCTGGAGGTTGAAGCGGTTCGGAAGGTTGGTCAGGGCGTCGTGTCGGGCGAGGTGCCTGATGCGGGCCTCGTCGCGCTTGCGGTCGGTGAGGTCGCGCAACGCCACCACCGTCGCGGGCTTGCCGAGATAATCGATGGGCTGGCACGACAGCTCGACGGCGACATGCGTGCCGTCGACGGACTGGAACTCCATCTCCTCCGGGCGACGGTCCATGGGCGGGCATCGCTCCCGTCGAATCAGGGCCGGCGCGCTGTCCTTCGCGAACAAGCTCATGACCGGGCGGCCGATGATGTCGTCGGCTGCGGCCTTGAACAGACGCTCGCCGGCGCTGTTCACTTCGAGGACCACCCCGTCGCGATGGATGAACAGGACCTCCTGGGCGAGGTTGCTCATCAGGCGCATGCGGCTCATGTCCCGCAGTGAGCGTCGCGACAGCTGATGCTCAACCAAGACAGCCACCAGGCTGGCGATCAGTATGGAGAGGCTCACGCCGCCCACCGCCACGGCGAGTCGGGTCGTGCCGAGGAGCACCCCGTCAGCCGGCTCCGCCGTACCGGGCGCGACCGTGATCGCGGTCATGCCCGTGAAGTGCAGACCGCAGATCGCCATGGCGAGCCAACCGCCGACCTCGAGGCGCCGGCCGACCGTCGACAGGTCGGCCGCCCTCGCCAGGGCGATGACCGAGAACATGACGCTGACCGCGACCGAGGCCACCACGTAGGCGTGGTCGAACACCAGAAAGCCCGAGAAGGTCATCGCGGCCACGCCGACGTAGTGCATGCCGGATATAGCCAGACCGAGCAGGACGCCGGCCAGGGCCACGCGTCCGGGGCGCACGGCGGGCGCATTCCAGGCGAACAGCGCCAACGAGGAACCGGCGATGGCGACGACGATCGACAACCCGGTCAGGCCCACGTCGTAGGCCATCTCCTGGCCGGGGAGGAACGCCAGCATGGCGACGAAGTGCAGGGACCAGATGCTGCAGCCGAACACCACGGCCGCGGAGGCGAGGCAGAGGTTACGGCTCCGTCGTGCGCCTTTGGTGGCTCTCGCGAGGAGCGTCGTGGTGGTGAGGCAGCCCAGGATGCAGATCACAGCCGACATCGCGACGAGGCGGAGGTCGTGCTCGTGCACCACGCAGCCCAGGACCTTCAACATGTCGACCTCGTCACCCGATGGAATGACAAGGCGTCACACGCGGCCCCTAACGGAGCATTGAGCGAGCGGGCACGATCCTCACGATCCCCGCCATTTCACGGAATCGATCGTCATGACCGTCGATCCGGACGGCGTCCGAGGCGTCGTGCACGGCCCGATCACCCGCTTGACCTCCGCCTATCTCCAACAGGTCCCATCACGGTCATCTGCCATTCAACGGCCGAGTGATGTCCTTCGGCTCTTGCGCGGCGGACACCGTCCGCTCGGGATCACGTCGGGAGGGCTGCCATGAGCGACCATCATACTCGTGAAAGTTCTGCCCAGCCTGCCCTGGCGCACGTGGGATCTGCAGGCGGCACATGCGCCATCACCCACGTGCGTGGTGATGTGACCACCGTGCGCGCCGCGGCGATGATCCTGGCACGACGGCAGACCTCTGCAGAGCCGGCAGGGGTTCGAAGCACCCCTGCCGTGCCGTCGGATCGGTTCCCGGCTCACCTGCTCGGTGTCGGTCCGGCCTGACGGTGTGCTTCGGGCGCGCTTCCCGCGAACGCCGACCGACCGTCGGGATCAACCCCGAAGGCCGGTCAGCATGGCTCATCAAAGACCGGACTTCATCTCCGACACGGTCTTGTTGAGGTGCACGTGACGGTCGACGTGGT
>CAXUCF010000355.1:1708-4308 GCA_964249275.1 uncultured Lichenihabitans sp. | reverse complement strand
CTCTTCGCGCGGGATGAAGGGCGCTGACGCCGGACGACGATCCGCTCATCGCCGTGAAACGCAACGCCTGCCGTTCCCCTTTCCCTTGTGGATGGGGTGAGGGCCGGGCAGGACCATCTTCCGGAGCGTCGGCGTCAGCGCCCTTCTCTCCTCGGGGGAGAAGGGCAGAACCTGCCCGCCGACGAGATTTGTGAACACGATATCGATAAGGGGGAGGGGACGTCGGCAAGCACGGACGAGCACGGACCTTTCCACCCTGCTCACGCGGCGCTGTCCCGTTCCGGGACACAGCCGCAAGATCCCGGAGAAGGCGCGCGACAAGTACACCGGACGCTGGGAGGAGGTGGAGGAGGAGCTGGGGCGTGTCAATGGGCTTTGAATTTTGGTTCTCCCGCATTTCTCGTGCTGTCGGATGGCGTCGCGCAGCGACGATGAGCACATAGGGGGAACACTCTCTCCCTCTCACGTTCATGTCCAAACGCCTCCTACCCTTGATCCCAGCGGGCCTCACCGTCGTGCGAGTCCTGCCCACACCCGACCGCGTCACCATCGTGGCCCGCCCCCTCGCCGAGGCCGCGTGCTGCCCCGACTGCGGCGCCCTATCCCATCGCCTTCACAGCCGCTACGAGCGCCGGCTCTGTGACCTCACCTGGCAGGGACGCCCCGTCGTGCTCCAAGTCCAAGCACGACGGTTCCGCTGCCTTGCGCCCTCGTGCCCGCGCCAGACCTTCGCCGAACGCCTCGCCGACGTCGCCGCCGTGGCAGCCCGGCGCACCGAACGGCTCGGCGCCGTGCAGCGCTGTCTCGGGCTCGCGCTCGGTGGCTGTCCCGGATCCCGCCTCGCCGAGCGCCTGGCCATGCCGGTGAGCGCCGACACGCTGCGCCGCATGGTGGTGCGAGCGGCAGACGAGGCGAAGCCGCCGGAGACGCCTCGCGTCCTCGCCGTGGATGACTGGGCTTGGAGGCGCGGTCACCGTTACGGCACCATCCTGGTCGATCTCGAGCGCAACGACGTCGTCGACCTGCTGCCGGACCGGCAGGCCGGCACGCTCGCGGAGTGGCTGCGACAGCATCCTGGCATCGAGGTGATCGCGCGCGACCGCGCCGGCGCCTACGCGGACGGGGCCCGACAGGGCGCTCCCGATGCCGTGCAGGTCGCCGACCGGTGGCACATGCTCCGCAACCTCGGCGACGCCATGCGGGCGCTGTGCGACCGCTACAGCGCGGCCGCGCGACGGGCCGCGAAGGACGCTCCTGCTCCCATGCCGTCGGCGACCGAGGCTGAACCCGAGCCGAAGCCTGCGCGCCCGACCCGGGCCCAGCGCGCCAGCGCAGCGTCGCTCGCCCGTCGACAGGTCCGCTACGTGGAGGCGGCGCGGCTGCGCGCCGCCGGTGTGTCCATCTCCGCCATCGCGGCCCAACTCGGTGCCGAGCGCAAGACGATCCGCCGTTGGCTGGCACTCGGCCAAGCCCCGACCTGGTCCAAGCCGCCCCGGCGGGGCGGCGTCCTGTCGGCCTATGCGGCCCACCTCGACCGACGCTGGGCCGAGGGCTGCAGCAACGCCGCCCTGCTGTGGCGCGAGGTGACCGGCCTCGGCTTCACCGGCGCCTACACCACCGTCCGGGGATGGGCGAGGCGACGCAGAGCGGAGACGGCCAGGACCAGCGACGGACAGACGCGACGCCGGGCAACCGGCGAGCCACCATCACCGCGGCAGGTGGCAAAGCTGCTGACGGCGGAGCCGGCTGCTGTGCCGAAGGACGATCAAGCTTTTCTGGAGGGGCTGCTTGCGCAGGTGCCGGCGCTCGGCGAGGCGGCAGCGATCGCGAAGCGCCTCGGTCGCCTGCTGCGCCGCGAGGGCGGTGACAGCCTCGACCGCATCCTCGCCGATGCGGTCAGCACGCCGCTCGCAGAGTTCACGGCCGGGCTCGAGCGCGACCGCGCCGCCGTGCAGGCCGCCCTCGACACGCCCTGGACCACGAGCCCGGCCGAGGGGCAGATCAACCGCGTGAAGGCCATCAAGCGATCCATGTACGGTCGCGCCGGCTTCCCGCTCTTGCGGGCCCGCGTTCTGCACGCCGCATGAGGCCAAAACAGCACGCCAAGTGCGGGAGAACCTGAATACTCCCCACATCGGGGCTTTGAATATTCCCCGGTTCCGCGACGCCGCGGCCCTGCCTGAGCCCAGTCCCGGCCGGCTGTGAGCGTCGATCTCGCCGATGCTGTCCTCCCCAGCGGGAGGAGGCGGCGCGGTGCTCGATCTCAAGGAACTCGTGATGATCCTCGACCTGCATCGACAGGGTCTGTCCGTCACCGCCATCGCCCGACAAGCCGGGGTGGACCGCAAGACCGTCCGGAAATACATCGCCCGTGGCCTCGAGCCGCCCGCCTACGGGCCACGTGCCCCCAGACCGCGCGCCAGCGACGCCTTCCTGCCGTTCCTGCGCGAGCGCGTCACCGCCTACCCGGGCCTGTCCGCCGTGCGGCTGTGGCGCGACTGCAAGGAACGCGGCTTCACCGGCGGATACACGGCCATCAAGCGCGCCGTGGCCACCATCCGCCCGACCGTCCCCTTGTCGGTCGAGGTGCGCTTCGAGAC
>CAXUCF010000355.1:0-1698 GCA_964249275.1 uncultured Lichenihabitans sp. | reverse complement strand
GCGATCCGTCCCGAGAATGGCCCCAAGCCCTTCGAGGTGCGCTTCGAGACCCCGCCCGGCCTGCAGGCCCAAGTCGATCTCGCCCGCTTCGAAGTAACGTTTGTGGACGAGTCGAGCACGAAACGCATCGTGTGGCTGTTCTCCCTGGTGCTCGGCCACTCGCGGCTGATTTGGGCTCGCTTCGTTGTCCACCAGGACCTCGGCTCGGTGCTGCGCGCCCACATGGAGGCCTTTGCTCATCTGGAAGGCGTGCCACGCGAGATCCTCTATGATCGCATGAAGACGGCCGTGGTGGGCGAGGACCCGGACGGCCTCGTCGTGTACAACCGCAGTCTCGTCGACCTCGCCCGCCACTACGGCTTCCAACCCCGGGCGTGCCGGCCCTACCGGGCCAAGACGAAGGGCAAGGTCGAACGTCCCTTCCGCTACGTGCGCCAGGACTTCTTCCTGGCGCGCTCCTTCCGCGATCTCGACGACCTCAACGCCCAGCTTCGCCTCTGGCTGGACGAGGTGGCCAACGCCCGGATGCACGCTACCACGAAGAGGGTGGTGGCCGAGGCCTTCGCCGACGAGAAGCCCACGCTGGTGCCGTTGCCCGCCGTGCCCTACGCCGCGGTGCTCAGGCTCGAGCGGCGCGTCAGCCACGAGGGCACGGTGAGCGTCGGCGGCAACCTGTACAGCGTGCCCGACACGACGCGCCGGCGCGTGCTCGACGTTCACGTCCTCGCCGACCGGATCCGGATTTACGAGGACGGTGCCCTGGTGGCCGACCACCCGCCCATCGACGGCCGGGGCCAAACTCGCCTCGATCCCGGCCACCGCAGGCCTCGGAACAGGCCGGCGGCCGCGCCGACCAGTGATGAGCAGATCGTGGCGCGCACCGGCGACCTGGTGGCGCGGCGCTCGCTCGACGTCTACGATGCGATCGGGCGCGGCCTGGCCGGCCGCGGAGGTGAGCCGTGAGCGCCGCCGAGCCCCAGACGGGCGTCGTGGACCGCATCAAGCGCAGCCTCGTCGGCCTGAAGATGCCGATGGCGCTGGAGATCGTGGACGCCACCCTGCGCCGGATCGAGCGCGGCGAGGTGAGCGCGCTTGAGGCCATCGACCTCCTGCTGGCTGAGGAGCTCACGCTTCGCGAAACGCGCCGGGTGAAGACCGCGCTGGTGATGGCGCGCCTGTCGACCGTGAAAACGCTGGCCGGCTTCGACTTCTCGTTCCAGCCCACGCTCGACCGCAGCCGCGTGCTGGCCCTGGCCGAGCTGAAGTTCATCGAGCGCTCGGAGGTTCTGCACCTCTTGGGCCCGCCCGGCACGGGCAAGAGTCACTTGGCCGTGGCGCTCGGGGTGGAGGCCGTACGGGCGGGCTACAGCGTGTACTTTTCGACGCTGGCCGATCTCGTGGGCGCCCTGGCCAAGGCGGAACGGGAAGGCAGCCTGCGCCAGAAGATCAAGTTCTTCTGCCGCTTTGCCTTGCTCATTGTCGACGAGATCGGCTACCTGCCGGTGATCTCCGGCGGTGGAAACCTGTTCTTCCAGCTGGTGAATGCTCGCTACGAGCGCGGCGCCATGATCCTGACCTCCAATCGCGGCTTTGCGGAATGGGGCGACGTTTTCAACGACACTGTGGTGGCCACGGCGTTGCTGGATCGGTTGCTTCATCATGCCGTCGTGGTGCAGAGCGAAGGCTCCAGCTACAGGC
>CAXUCF010000354.1:417-4328 GCA_964249275.1 uncultured Lichenihabitans sp. | reverse complement strand
GGGCTCGACTGCGCGAAGGCGGGGTGGCCCGCGAGGGCTCCGGCGGTTCCGGCCGCGAGGCCCACGAGAACGATACGTCTTTCCATGGTGTTTCTCCTCTCGACAGCTCCCTGCGAAGCTGCCGACGTCCAGAATGTTGAGCAGCTTTGATTACGCTTCGAAGACAGCGGAACCAACCGTGGCGCGAGCCACGCAGGGCTGCTTGGGGCCGTTCGGTGCCCGAGCGGCGCCGCGGTGCTCTCAAGGCCGGAACTCGGGTCCGGCCGACATGGTTGCCCGACGTGGGCCGGGCGGAACGGCGCGGGAAGCCGGATGGGAGCGTTCTGGTGCTCTCGTCCAGAGGTCGCGACCAGGCGAGCCTGCCCGGGCTTCGCCCTGGCGCATTGACGGCCCTGCCCCGGCATCCCTAGATGGCGGGGAGGACGCGGGAAGGCTGCCGGGCAGTTTCGGCAAGGCGGAGCGGCTGGATGGATGAGCGCGCCGAGGTCCGGGTCGGACTGTTCGTGACCTGCCTGGTGGACCTGTTCCGCCCCTCGGTCGGCTTCGCGGCCGTCAGACTGCTGCAGGATGCGGGCTGCGTCGTCGACGTCCCCACGCAGACCTGCTGCGGCCAGCCGGCCTACAACTCCGGCGACCGTGCGACCACCAGGGCGATCGCTGCCCAGGTGATCGACAGCTTCGCGCCTTATGACTACGTGGTGGCGCCCTCAGGCTCCTGCGCCGGCATGATCAAGCGGCACTATCCGGAACTCTTCGCCGACGATCCCAACATGGTGGTCAAGGCCGAGGCCCTGGCTCAGCGCACTCACGAACTCGTGTCCTTCCTGAGCGACGTCATGGGCGTCAGGATGGTGGATGCCGCCTACGACGGCACCGTCACCTATCACGACGGCTGCTCGGGCCTGCGGGAACTCGGCATCCGGGACCAACCACGGCGCCTGCTCGGCAGCGTGCGCGGGCTCGACCTTGTCGAGATGAAGAATACCGACGTGTGCTGCGGCTTCGGCGGTACCTTCGCGGTGAAGTATGGCGAGCTGTCGAATTCCATCGTCGAGCGGAAGACCGCCACCGTGGTCGAGACGGGCGCCCGCACGCTGGTGGCGGGCGACCTCGGATGCCTGATGAACATGGCCGGAAAACTGTCGCGCATGGGCTCGAATACCGAGGTTCGCCATGTGGCCGAGATCCTCGCCGGCATGACCGAGGCGGCGCCGATCGGCGCGCCCGATGCATCGCACCGCTAGAACGGGCTCGGCCCCGGAGGGCAACATGACGATCCACCCCACCTCGCCGCAGTTCAAGGAAAACGCCCATGCGGCGCTCGCCGACCCGAGCCTGCAGAAGGCGCTGGGCCACGTCCGCTCGGCCTTCATCGACAAGCGGGCCAAGGCGGCCGCGGACCTGCCGGAGTTCGAGGCCCTGCGCGACAGTGCGCGGGACATCAAGGCCCATACGTTGAGGAACCTCGACCTCTACATCGAGCGCTACGAGGAGAAGGTTCGCGACAGCGGCGGCACGGTGCATTTCGCGCGGGATGCCGAGGAGGCGCGCCAGGCCGTGCTGGGCATCTGCCGCAGGGTGGGGGCCCGCACCGTCACCAAAGGCAAGTCCATGATCTCGGAGGAGATCGGCCTCAATGCCGCCATCGAGGCGGCCGGCCTCGTGCCGGTGGAGACCGACCTCGGCGAATATATCGTCCAGCTGCGCGGCGAAGTGCCGTCCCACATCATCGCGCCGGCCGTCCACCTCACCCGCGACCAGGTCGAAGCCGATTTCCGCCGCGCCCATACGCATCTGTCGCAGGAACGCGACATCTCGAGCCACTACAGCCTGCAGGCGGAAGCGCGCGACATCCTGCGCGCGCGCTTTCTCGCCGCCGACGTCGGCATCACGGGGGCCAACTTCCTCGTGGCCGAGACCGGCACCTCGATCATCGTGACCAACGAGGGCAACGGCGACCTCACGCAGCTGCTGCCGCGCGTCCACGTCGTGCTGGCCTCGATCGAGAAGCTGGTGCCGACGCTCGAGGATGTGGGTCAGTTGCTGCGCGTGTTGGCGCGCTCGGCCACGGGCCAGGAAATGTCGGTCTATACGACGCTCTCGACCGGACCGCGCCGCCCGGACGACCCGGACGGGCCCGACGAATATCACGTCGTGCTGATCGACAACGGCCGTTCCGCCATGCTGGGCACGAGCTTCGAGGAGATGCTGCGCTGCATCCGCTGCGGCGCGTGCATGAACCATTGCCCGATCTACCATTCGGTGGGCGGACATGCCTATGGCTGGATCTATCCGGGCCCGATGGGCGCCGTCCTGACGCCGGCCCTGATCGGTGTCGACAAGGCGGGACATCTGCCCAACGCTTCGACCTTCTGCGGTCGCTGCGAGGCGGTCTGCCCGGTGCGGATTCCCCTCCCGAAGCTGATGCGGCACTGGCGCGAGCGGGAGTTCGAGAGGCACCTGTCGCCCGCCACGGTGCGGAGCGGGCTCCGGTTCTGGGGCTGGTTTGCGACCCGGCCGGCCGTCTACCGGGCCGCCACGAGTCTCGCCATGCGGATCCTGCATCTCGCGGGGGGTGCCAAGGGGCGGTTCCGCTCCCTCCCGTTTGCGCGGGGCTGGACCGACTACCGCGACATGCCGGCGCCCCAGGGCGGCACCTTCCAGAGCCAGTGGAAGGCGAAGCGCGGTGGCCAGCGTCACCGCCGCGCCACTGGGCGCGGCCCGGTTGCGGGAAGGGCCGCATGAGCGGCGAGGTGCCGGGCGCGACGGCACGCGACGGCGTGCTGGCCACGATCCGCCGTTCCCTCGGCGTGACGGGCCGCGAAGCGCCGCGGCGCGATGCCGTGGACGGCCGGCTCGCTGCGGCCAGGCCGGGCATCATCCCGGCGCGAGGCCAACTCGACGGTGCCGCCCGCACGGCCCTGTTCTGCGCCAAGGCCGAGGCCTCTGCCGCGACCGTGGCCCGGGTCGCGTCCGAGGCAGCGGTGCCGAGCGAGGTGGCCCGCTTCCTGCGGGATATCAACGCGCCCGCCACGCTCCGCATCGGCTCCGATCCGGCGCTCGCGGGCCTGCCCTGGGGCGGCACGGCGCTCGATCTCTCGACCGGCCCCTCCGCGGGCGGCGACGTGAATGGGCTGAGCCGAGCCTTCGGGGCCGTGGCCGAGACCGGCACGCTGGCTCTCCTGTCGGGGCAGGACAATCCGACGACGCTCAACTTCCTACCCGACAACCATCTGGTGGTGGTGGCGGCCCGCGACATCGCGGGGGACTACGAGTCGGTGTTCGGACGGGTCCGGGCGCGTTACGGCCAGGGCCACATGCCGCGAACCCTCAACCTCATCACCGGCCCTTCGCGCTCGGCCGATATCGAGCAGACCTTGATCCTCGGCGCTCACGGACCGCGCCGTCTGCACGTCATCGTGGTGGACGCCTGACGCGGCGCCCGGCAGCCGTCCGGGCGAAGCCATGGCCTTGTCCGAACGGAATCCGTCCTGGCGCGTTCATGGCTGAGCCGACGCTGATGACGGGCATGAGGAGTTTGGGCATGAGACTGACGATTTCGGCCGGCATCGCGGCCATCGCGCTCCTTGCCGCTGCGCCTGCCGTCGCCTGCGGAAGCGGCAAGGTGCTGTTCAGCGACGACTTCAAGCAGGTGGACGCGAGCTGGGGCTTCGATAGCCCGGACGTGCAGGTCGAGGAGGGGAAGGTCAAGGTCAAGCCGCAGCCCGACATCTCCAATCTTCTGGTCTACAAAGGCATTCTCTTCAGCGATGCCGATTTCTGCCTGACCGTGCAGACGCCCGGCAAGCTGTCCGACAACGACAACACCATGGCGGGCCCGATCTTCTGGGCCAAGGACTACGATAATTACTACATGTTCATGGTCACGCCGAGCGGCTTCGCCGAGGTCA
>CAXUCF010000354.1:0-383 GCA_964249275.1 uncultured Lichenihabitans sp. | reverse complement strand
GCCGCGCCGCTGGCCCAGCTGCAGCCCGCCTGTTGCGACCGTGCAACAGGAGTTCGAAAATGCCTGTCCGGACCGTGACCCCGGCGCTGGCGGCCCCCTGAGCCACGGATCCACCGCATTGTCGCCCTAGCCAACATGGCACGGCCGTAGTGGGGCGGAGCATGTGGGGTCGCGGCCGCGGCCGATGCGTTCGGCCCGGGGCGATGGGTATGGATAGAATGACGGCTCAGAAACTGCGCAAAGGGTCGCTGCGTGCCGCGTTGCTTCTCGCGGTATCGACGCAGGTGCTTGCCGGGGCGACTCTCGTGGCTTTGGCGCAGTCGTCACCACTGCTGTCCCCGACCCCGATGACGGCTGCGCCAGTCGCACCCGCGGTGCCGACC
>CAXUCF010000353.1:0-4337 GCA_964249275.1 uncultured Lichenihabitans sp. | reverse complement strand
CACACCGGAGCGGGCGGGTGCAGGCGGGTGTCGAGCGCGAAGCGCTCCTGAACGACAGCTTTATAAAGCCCTCTCGCGGCAATTGGATCGAAGATCAAATTCCAGCTGTAGGCCGACACCACGCTCGGGATGAGCACCATCGGATGATCTTTGAGCAGGGCATCGCCGAAAGCCTGCTGGCCAGCGCTCGGGATGCCTGGATGGAGCCAATGCGGGTTCGGCACATCGGCCGAACTCACGACATGGAGCGGGCCGGCATCCAAAATCCGCGCTGCCGTGAGGGCGTGGGGTACGATGTCCAAGGCCCTGAACGTCTTGTGCACCGCGACTTCCAGGATCGCTGTAGCGGGATCGAGCGCGGCGTAGACGACACGGGTTCCCCGCGAACTCCAACGGCCGCCCACACGGTAGCTGCCCTCA
The DNA here is from genome assembly GCA_964249275.1 of uncultured Lichenihabitans sp. GTDB lineage: Bacteria > Pseudomonadota > Alphaproteobacteria > Rhizobiales > Beijerinckiaceae > Lichenihabitans. The sequence continues at coordinate 3,917 of CAXUCF010000353.1, read as the reverse complement.
CCGCTGTCCCAGGTCGCGGCAAAGATCGCCTGATCCAACCGCCACAGGAACAGGTCGCCTGACCCGAGCGGTGGCGGCAGCGGCGTCACGTGTAAACGCCGTATTCGAGACGGGTCAGATGATCCTCGATGGACTCAACCCCGGCAGGGGTCGACAGGAGGTCGATTGGTTTGTGCCCGTCGAGCGCCATGGCAGGGCGCTCCAGCCATTGCTCGGCTTCCTCCTGAGAGCCGAGCACCTCCGTGGCTCGACCGAGGATTTCAGCGAACTTCCAGGCCCGTCCGCTCTGTTCGAGGCTCAAAGGTTTGTCGAGGTTGTCCTTGCGACGCTGGTATGTCCTCAGGCTGATGCCGACAGCCTTCTCCATGCTGCCCTGCTGGGGCGTCTGAAAGATGCCGACGCAACCGACCAAGTGCTGCAGCGCGTGGCCCGGCAAACCCATACGGAGCAGATCGTGAGCCTCCAGGCGGCTGCGGATGCGACGATGAAGGGTGCGCTGCCCCCCGAGGAGGCGCACCGTTCGGCCGAGGCTTACGTCCTCATCTAGCGTTTCCGCGATGGTCATCGTCCCCGCTCCCGTCACCTGTCGCTTTTATAATGTCAGGTGACGCAGCACTGTACAAGGTGGCGACGCTTGAACGAGGCTGGAAGGCAAAGCGCGGACCCGAGGCCGGCATGGAGGGGCATCGATCGGGCGCTCGTCTCCGGCAATGGCTTTTCCATACCAGCGCGTTATGCGAACCCGCCCAGCGATCGTCGGACCGGCTGATCTCCGATCCGCCGATCCTCTCGGATTGCCCGCGACATGCACGCGTCCATGGATCAGCGCGGGCCGCCGTTCCCCGACAGTTCTGCGAGCTGCGACCAGAAACCGACCTTGCGGCCATGCTCGGACCGCAGGCGCCGCACGAAATCATCGTGCATCTCGACGGCGCCGAAGTCTCCGATGCCCCGAGCGAGCGAGGCACACTCCACCAGGTGCCGGGCGGCGTGCTTGTACCGGGTGGATTTCGCTCTTTCTAACGTGTCCGTGATCATCGCCCGTCGCAGCAGCGTCGCCGCCAGGGGATGCTTGCCCTCGATCAGCTGGGCTGCCGGCTCGAGCAGAAAGTAGAGGTCGCCATCGATCTCCGCGGCTCGGGTCAGCACGAGCTGCGCGACGCGGGTCGGGTTCGGCCATTCCGAAAGGAAGTTCAGCGCCGTGACGAAGCTGCCGAAACCGAGCGCATGCTGCATGGCCCGCTCCTCGGCTTCGATGTCCTCGAAATCCGGAAGCCGTTTCAGGTAGGCGCGCAATGGCTCGGCGATCAACTGCCCTTCGAAGATCGACCAGCGCAGCCGTTGAGCCCGCTCCGACTGGCCCACGGCTTCGAGTGCGTCGATGTAGGCGTCCTGCCATGCGCTGCTGCCGTCACCGCGCTTGAGGATGGATGCGTCGTCATCCGCTAGGCTAACCGTTCGTTGGTGCCGCGGCCGCGCCGCTTCGAGCACGGCGAGCGCCTCCTCGGCCCTGCCGGCGGAGAGCAGGCGGCGGCCGATCTCGACGGTCCTGTGCGGAAGGCTCCGTTCCTCGGCAGGCACCATCGCGATGAAGGCGTCGACGTCGCCCTGCCCGTCCGCGATGTCCAGCAGGGCTCGGCTTGCGGCATCGGCACGCCCATCGCGCATCCCCGCTTTTCGATCGGCCGACACCTGCGCCAGCCGCCCCTTCAGATGCGCCACTCCCGCGTGTCCAAGGGCTGTAAACGTGATCGCCACCAAGCCGTCGTAGACACCGTAGTCGTTGGCCAGGACCGCCGCGAACACGCGATCCGCGAACGCCACCGGCTCGGGCTCGGCTTGGACCGCGACGGGCCCGAGCTCTTCGCAGGCCGACCTGAACACGTCCCCGACGGCGCTATTGCTGTCGTCCACGCGGTTGTAGATCGGCTCGGCCAGATCGAGGAAACGCCACATCAGGTCCAGCGCCAGGTCGGGACGGGAGGGTGCGATCCGATCGACGATCATCGCCCGCTGCAGGTCGAGGTCGCGGACGAACTCCCGCTGCTTCCGCCAATCGACGAAGGACCGTGCGGACTTGAGCGCGGCGATGCGCTTCGAGACCTCGGTGGCGACACTATCTTCGCCGACCTGGGCTGCGAGCTCCAGGCGGAGGCGCCGTTTGACCTCCGCATCCCCATCAGCGAGTTCGACGAGGATCTTGGCCAGCCGCTCCGCGCCGAGCGCGGCGAGGTTGTCCGAGGTGACGGTCTTCTTCGATGATGCCATGCGTTCGTCGGCGCCTCCGTCCGCGTCTGAATTCTCCACCCATGGACGAGGAACCCTGGATCGTCGAGCTGAGGTCGCGATCGACGAGGTGTTTGCCCGCCCCTCGGCTCACCCATGAGTAGGACCGCGCCGGTTCCATATGCAAACGTTACGCGAAAGCCGGACCACAGCGTTCGGGTGGGCGACTTGCATTTCGTCGAGGTAGTCGGGATGGCAGAGCACAATGCTGCACAGGCCGCCTTGCTAAAGGCGACCTCGGCGCGCGGTGGCGCTACGCGGCTAGCCGCTCGATTTCGCGGTGGAAGCGCGCCCATTCGCGCTTAATTGCGCCGACGTCCCGGCGCTCCGGCAGGCGGAAGCGATACACCCAGTCCGTCTTGAACTCGACGTCGTCCACCTCGACCGTCATCGAGGTAGCAGGGGCGGGGTGATCGCGTTGCTCCGAGGCAAGGCCGTAGCGGCGAGTCCCGTCGGAATCATCCTGGTGCCAGCCGTCCAGGTAGCGGATGAGCCTGTGCTCGGGGCTGTGTAGACGGACCACGAACGGGTCAATCTCGCGCGGCAGCGCCGACGCGCGGTACGCCTTCACGAGGAGCTCGAAGAGGGCGAGCGGCCCCTTGAGATCGAACAGCTCAGTGGCAAGCACGAGCACGAGGCGGTCCTCGGCGCGGTCGAATGCCCAGAACAGCGCCTCCGGCCGAAGGCCGAGCAGTTCTAGCGACCGGAGGAACTCTTCCCCAGCGCGCTTGCGCGTCACGTCAAGGTTGAGCGAATCCACGTCACCACTCCGTCAGAGCCGAAGGCGGCCTCCACCATGGCACGGGCCTGGACCCGCTTCATCGGCCTCGGATCATAGTCCTGAGATCGTTGCCACTGCAAAACGGTCAACCAGGATGCGGCGATACGGTTGCCGACGGTCAGGTCAACGCCCGCCACCTGCGCCAGCGACCGGATGGCATGTTGATGGAGGTCGGGCCGCATGTCCCGCGACGGCCAGCCGTTGAGCCGCTCTGTGCGCATGATTAGCGCCTTGAGAGCGTACTCCACTGCGAAGCCGGCCGCCGTAAAGGCTTCGGCGCAGTTCTTCCGGTCCTCGACCATGGCGCGCGCCACCGCCTCTTTGCGGCGGGCGAGCACCATCCATTCGTCAGGGGACTGCGGGTCCGGCATGAGCCGGTCCTATCCACGGCGGCCCGGCGACGCAACGGCTCGGCCTTACCCCGCATGGGAACGACGATTGGCTGCGTCGTATCCTGTGTGGAGGGCGCCTGGGGGAGGTCAGGACGGACGCGACCTCCCCCGCCCGTGACCACGAGAGGCTCGCGACCGACGAGGGCACCATGGGGCCAGATGGTTGACGCCAGGTTGACCGACCTCCCCCGCCCTGAGCCCTTGCGACTGCGCCTCGTGGAAGTGGCGTTATGGAACCAAGATGGTTGTTGGCGCTTGCTTGGTTTGGCTGGGGTCGACCTGCATCGGATATTCGACCGTCTAATGTGGACTGCCACAGAGCGGTCATTCTGTCTGTCGCGTCGCCGTGGGTGTACACGTACTCGGCAACCTCAGGGTGAAGTTGCTTCCTCGTCCATAGTCGCTTTCAACCGTAACGGTACCGCCGAGCAAATCGGCGAAGGCCCGGCTCAGAGCCA
>CAXUCF010000352.1:0-4351 GCA_964249275.1 uncultured Lichenihabitans sp. | reverse complement strand
ACCCCCAACCAAGCCGCCGCCACCACGACAGCGAGGCGGCGCTGGAACCGAATCCGTGAGGTGAACGCGAAACCATGGATCCAACCCCTGCAGCTGTCGGCTCCCGCAATCACCGCTCGAACGGCCCACCCAGCCGCCCGTCCGAGATCGTGCCGGCGAACCAGCGGAACATGCCTCCCTCGCGCACAAACCCGTGGCAGGATATGACACACATCGACGACATCGAAGATGCGCTCGACAGCAAGGGGATATGCCGGATCGAGGACGCGTTCCGCGACCTCGTGCAATGGCCCGAAGAGGACGCAGTTCGGGGCGCCGCCGATGGCAGCGAACTCGAGTTGCTGCTCGGCCGGGTGACCGCAGCGCTCGAGGCGGACCGAAAGCCGATGCCCGATGACCTCGTCACCTGCATCACAATGAGATCAGGGGATGGCATGTGGCTCCGGGACGACAGGTCCTACGCGGCCGGAGCTCGGGCCGTGGCGGCCAGGAGCGTCAAGTGGCGGATCATGTTCGACGCCTGCCTCGACTCCAGTGACGAGGGCCGGGCCGTCCTCGACCCGTACGAGATCCCGTGAGCCCTCACCGCCCGGCGCGAAGCGCCGTTTCTAACCCGCTGCCGCGTTCCGCCGCGGCTCGATGAAATCGAGGAGAAGCCGAGTTGACGATCGAAACGGAGCCTTTGAGCCGGTTACCCGCCTTTGCCGAAACCGGCGAGGTCCTGGTCGTCATCGAGACGCCCAAGGGCAGCCGTAACAAATACGCCTATGACGATCGGCTCGGGGTGTTCGAGCTGAAGGGCGTGCTGCCGGAAGGCACGTCGTTCCCGCATGATTATGGATATGTTCCCTCGACCAAGGGGGGTGACGGCGACCCGCTCGACATCCTCGTCATCATGGACGCCCCCGCGTTTCCTGGTTGCATCATCAAGGTCAGGGTCATCGGGGCGATCGAGGCCCAGCAGACCGAACGGGATGGCAGGCGCGAGCGCAACGACCGCCTTATCGGGGTCGCGGCCCAGGCCCATACGCAAGGGCATGTCACCTCTCTATCCGACCTCCGGCCGCAGATGGTTGGGGAAATCGAAGCCTTCTTCGAACATTACAATCGGCTGGCGGGAAAGGAATTTCACCCCGTCGGGCGCAGCGACGCCGAGGGCGCCATGAGGCTCGTGAAGCAGGCCGTGGAAGCTTTCGAGCATGCATGACATCGCATCCCCCACGGTCTTCGACGTCCCAAGACCGGAGCCTTGCCGGGCCGTGAACCATCTCCCATTTTCCGGCCCCGCGCGCTTCTCTGGCGACGATCCGCGTGGCTCACCCACCAGCCGCTCCTGCCCCCGTCGAAGACGACCTGATCTTCCGGACGACTATCGCGAGGCCCCTTGGTTTCGAGAAGCGCATCAGGGGCGGACCGATCACCTGTCCAGGATCTTGTCGGCGATCCGGGCCTCCTCTTCGGGCGAGATCTCGACGGGCTGGCTGGAATCGTCGGGCAGCCCGCGTTCGGTCTGTCCGATGGGCTCGTCCCGCGGTCGGGCGTTCGGTCCATTCGAGATGGGCCGTTCGAAGTCGTGTTCCTGAGCAGCGTCTGGCTTTGACATGGCGTGATCTCCCTCGCGCACGGCAACGCGCAAAGACCATGTCGGGATGCGATCGGCCGCCCCGGCTGTTCTATGTCGAGGCTGCCGGGGCTTGGGATGGTTCGACGTTCTGCCGCACCTGACCGAAGGCGAGCCCCGCCAGGAAGCCCGCGAGGTCGTCGGTGACGACGTCGACATAGGGTTCCGCGCTTCCCAGGCTTTCCCAGGGCTCGCGGTTGTCCTCCACGGTGCTGGGCGGCACCACCAGCACCGTTGCCATGCCGCGCGCATGCGGCACCCGCAGGTTCTTGGCCAGATCCTCGACCATGGCGCTGCGGCTCGGGTCGACGCCGTGCGTCTCGAAGAAGCGCTCGTAGGTTGCAGCCTCGGGCTTGGGCACGAGGTCGGCCGCCACGATGTCGAACACCGCCTCGAACGCATCCGTGAAACCCAGCTGTTCGGTGGTGCGTAGCGCGTGATCGCGTGAACCGTTGGTGAGGATCAGCTTGCGGCCCGGCAGGCTCGCGATGGCCTGGACGAGGGCAGGATTCGGCGCCAGCGATGTCCGGTCGATGTCGTGCACGAAATCCAGGAAGGCTCCCGGCGTGATTGCATGGTCCTCAATGAGGCCCCTCAGCGTCGTACCGTAGCGCCTGTAATAGTATTTCTGCAGCCCGCGCGCCGACATGCCGTCGATCCCCATGAGGTCGGCGAGGTAGCGGGTGATGCGCTCGTCGATCATGGGCCAGACCGCGCTGCCGGCCGGGTACAGCGTGTTGTCGAGGTCGAACACCCAGGTGTCGACCGTCGCGAACCGCGCCCGGACCTCGGCGGGCGACAATGTCCGTGGCGCGAGAACCCGTGTCGCGGCTGCGGCCCGTGCCACGACATCGTGCACGGAGCTATCCCCGGAGGCGAGCGCCGTCACCGGGTGATGAGCGTCCCGGCGCCATGGTCGGTCAGCAATTCGAGCAGCACCGAATGCGGCACCTTGCCGTCCAGGATCACCACGCCCTCGACGCCCTGCTGGAGCGCATAGATGCAGGTCTGGACCTTGGGGACCATGCCGCCCGTGATGGTGCCATCGGCAATCAACTCCCCGATGGCGTCGACGCTCAACTCCTTGATGAGACGCTTGTCCTTGTCGAGCACGCCCGGGACATCGGTCAGCAACAACAGGCGCTTGGCCTTGAGGGCACCCGCGATGGCACCGGCGAACGTATCGGCATTCACATTGTAGGTGGCGCCGTTGCCGCCCTGCGCCACAGGCGCCAGAACGGGGATCAGTTCCCGACCGAGCACCTGGTCGAGCACGGTGGTGTCGACCTTCGAGGGCTCTCCCACGAACCCGAGATCGACGCCATTGTCGGCGTCGGCTCCGTCGGCGATCTGTTCGAGCTTGGTGGCCGTCACCATGTTGCCGTCCTTGCCGCAGAGGCCGATGGCACGGCCGCCCTCGGCGTTGATGAAGCCAACGATCTGCTTGTTGATGGAGCCGCACAGCACCATCTCGACGATCTCGATGGTGGTCTTATCGGTCACGCGCAGTCCGTGCGAAAATTGCGACCGGATCCCGAGCTTCTGCAGCATGGCGCCGATCTGCGGCCCCCCGCCGTGCACCACGACCGGGTTCACGCCGGACTGCTCCAGCATCACCATGTCGCGCGCGAAACTGCGGGCCGTGGCTTCGTCCCCCATGGCATGGCCGCCGTATTTCACCACGACGATCGTGTCGTCGTAGCGCAGCATGTGAGGCAGAGCCTGGGTCAGGATTTCGGCGCGTTCGGCGGGGCTGCCTCTTACCGCTTCCGTCATGCTCATGTGGTCCGTCGACTGGGTGGGTGAGTCCCCGATACGCGCGGCGTCGAGCCGCCGGGGTCCGCTACGAGGCTCAAGGCCGCATCGGGAGCGATCCCCGTTCGGCCAGAAGCCGCGCGACGCTTTCGCGAAGCTCCGCAACGCCGGCACCGGTTTCGGAGGAGGTGAGGATCACGTTCGGGTAGGCGGCCGGGTGCCTGGCGAGCGCCGCTTCGGTCTCGGCCACACGGGCGTGCCGGTCCTTCATCTTGATCTCGTCGCCCTTGGTCAACACCACCGCGTAAGAGGCGGCCGTACGATCGAAGGCGGTCATCTGCTCGTGGTCGACGTCCTTGAAGCCGTGGCGGCCGTCGACCAGCAGATAGATGCGCAGCAGCGAGGCGCGGCCCCGGAGATAGCCCTCGACCAGCCTGGCCCAGTCGGCGATTTTCGACTTGCTGACGGCCGCATAGCCGTAACCCGGCATGTCGACGAGCCCGAGATGCCCGCCGAGGTCGAAGAAATTGAGCTGCTGGGTCCGGCCAGGCGTGTTCGACACGCGAGCCAGTGTCTTGCGGCCCGTGAGAGCATTGACCAAGGACGACTTGCCCACGTTGGACCGTCCCGCGAATGCGATCTCGGGCAGCCCGATCGGCGGAAGCGCCTCGATGGTCGGGGCACCGGCCACGAAGACGCATTCCCGCGCGAACAGGAGCCGCCCGGTTTCGGTGAGGTCTTGCTGCTGCACGAGCGCCGTCACCGCGCTTCAGGGTCTCTGCGGCTTGCGGATCATGTTGGACAGATTGTCCCACAATTCCACCTTGGCGCCGGCTTTCTTCGCAATCAGGTATTGCTGGAGCACCGACAAGGTGTTGTTCCAGGTCCAATAGATCACGAGCCCGGACGGGAACGAACCCAACATGAAGGTGAAGATCACCGGCATCCAGGAGAACATGGTCTTCTGGACGGGAT
>CAXUCF010000351.1:0-4376 GCA_964249275.1 uncultured Lichenihabitans sp. | reverse complement strand
CGGCCCAAGAGCAGCTCGACGCCCGGCTGAAGGACGTCCAGGACGCGCGGGCGACGGAACTGCAATGTGTCAGGACCGGCTCGGTCCTGGCCTGGGCGGCGCCGGCGCTCGGCGTCATCGTGACGGTCGGCTTCATCGCCACGACGCTCGCCGTGGTCTTCCGGGCCGTCGACCAGGGGCCGGTGGCGATCTACCTGATCACCACGCTCGGCGGCGGCTTCCTGATGCTGCTCAACTTCTACTTCGGCTCCTCGGCCGGATCGAAGTCGAAGGACGATACGCTCGCCGATCTGGCCAAGGCGCCTCAGGTCATCCAAGGTCCCGGCTCGCATGTGAGCGGCGGCATCGCGCCGAAGCGCGTGGGGCGATAGGTGGATCCGATCCCGGGCGAGGACGCCGGTCCCCGCCCGTCCATCGACAGCCCGGAACACCGGCAGGCGCTGGCCGCACGGAAAGGGCACGCCGACGGACCACACATCATGCCCGATGACGAAAGTGTGGCCATGTCGCAGGTCGATCCCTACACGCTCGCCACGATGCTCGCCGACTTCAAGGCCCGCCAGAACCCGAAGGAGGCGCCACCGCCGGCTCGCAAGTCGCTGTTCGACTGGTCTTGGAACATGCCGCTGCTGATTTCGATCCTCGGCGTCGCGGCGGCCCAGTTGGTCGGCTACACGCAGCTCGGCGACCGCGTCGAAAGCTTCGGCCGCCGCCTGGAACTCGTGGAACGTCGCCAGACCGACGACATCCCGCGCCTCGACGTGCAGATCCAGAACAACAAGCTGCAAGACCAGCGCATCCAGAACATGGTCGAGGCCGCGACCGAGACGCGACACAACGTGAGCGACCTCGCCAAGATCGTCGCCGAGCAGTCCAAATCCATCGGCGACATGCACGAGAGCATCACCCTCATGCGCGACCGGCAGGACCGCGGTCCGCACTGACCGCGGGCCTCAGCCGCGGTCGGTTCATTTCGGCCCCCGCTGGCTTCGGCCGGCGGGGGCTTTTTTGCGTCCGGGTGGCTTCCGGGAAGGGCAATTATGCCTCGGCAGAGGGCGACCGATCGCTTTCGACCCAACTGCGACCTTTACGGTGTTAGCTTCCAGGCACCGGGTACCCTTCCGCACTCCAGTCTGTTTCGAATGATCCTTCGGCATCCAAAATAGACCGGCTTACGTGGTCGATTACAGCATACTCATAAAGGCACCAAGCCGCTTGCTGACGTTAGTGTCGATCAACGAGTCCGGCCACAGCAAACGTCGAGGAGGCGGGAGGCCGGGCTGATCGATGACGACAGCCCTTCGCCCTAAGCCGGGTCACTTCGCCCTGAAGGAGTCGATCCAGGCGGTCTTGCCGTAATGGGCCAGCACCAGCGCCACGATAACGTAGCCCACTGGCCTCATGACGGCGGTGAAGGCGCCGAGAAGCGCGGACCGATAGGCGGCCCTCAAGGAAGAGCCGATCAGCGTCGAGCCGCCGGCTACGAACTTGCCGTCGACCTGTGACGGTTTGATCCGCCGCAGCCACGCGATCCGAAGCCACTCGCTCCACGTCGACTCGGCATCCAGGCTTGACACGTAGCCGTAGGCGACCAGCGAGCGCATGTCGGACTTCACACGCTTGAGGAGCTGGTAAGCGCTGTAGCGGCCGACCCCGATGTAGAGCTGGTCCTCCGCCACCTTGGCCAAGGAAGACTTGCTTGGATAGAGCGCCACCACAACATCGCCCGCAGGGCCGAGCGAGTAGAGGAGGTGGACGCCGCTCTCGCTCGCGACCTTGCCTTCGAGGTCCTTCCTGAACATCGACCGGTTGGCGAACCGGGCCTGGACGGTGTCGGGGCCGTCAAGGGTGATGTAGAAGCTGAAGTACTTCTCCAGCACGTCGAAGCCCGGCACTTTCTTGCTGGCGGCCAGGATGGCGTTCTCAGCCTGCTCCCGGAAGATGTCGAACTCGATGCGGGCCGCTTGGCGCCGCAGGAGGGATTTCGCGAAGGGCTGTCGCTCCGTCATGTCACGGCGATGATGCTGGAATGGACCCGGGCGGGCAGGACGGGCACCGTTCCGATACCCCGCCCGGAAACGGAACGAAAGGGATGTCGTTCCCAACGGTCTGGTTGAGCATGCCCAAACTGAACAGCCCGCGGCTGCCTTGAATGTAGGCTTTCCGCATCGGAGCCGATGACCGCTTACCACCATTCCGGCCGTTCCCGTTCCGGCCGCTTCCGACGAAGTCCCTTCTCGGAAAAGAGGTGCATCCCCGGCGGTCAGAGAAAGGTCGGCTGCTTCACCGGATCGAGCCGGACGACGCCGACGATCATCCATTGCCAGTTTCGCCGCGAGTGGGTGCCCATGGCGAGCAGCATGCCTTTGCGGGGTAGTCGTCCCCAAAGGTTTTGCCCATCCAGTCAAGCGCGGCTGTTTCGCCCATCTCGCGGCGTCGGCGGAGGAACGTGGCCTCAACTTCCCAGTCATGGCACTGCGCATCATGCTGGCCGTCATCGTCTCGGTAGCGATAGAAAAAATCGAAAGGAGCGGGCTCGCGCTCGACGGCTTTACTTTCACCGAACAGATCGGTCGGGGTCGCCTGCAGGCGTGCGTACTCGCCTCGGATCCTGTCGAGATCCTCTGTCGATCGGCGTTTCCAGTGGAACTTCGGCTCCGCTGGGCGGAGCAGCGACAGACTGCGGCCTTCGTTCAGCTGCCTCTTATTGCTCGTCACGATGCTGCGGTTGAGGAATGCTTCCCGCCGACCATTCGGCAACTTCCGCTCGACGACTATGCTGCGCTGGTCGACCCTCAACGACTCCTGCCGACGGTCCTTCAGATCATCGGGCAGGCGCCAGTTGAAGGTGATCAGATCCCACCGTCCAAACTGTTGTGCCTTGTCGAGGGTGCTGAACGTGACGGGATAGAGCCGCTTCCACTGCCCATACTCGTCGATCGCGGCAACACAGACGGTCTCGCCATATTGCTCGCTTATTTGCGGTAGCGCCTTGACCAGGACGACGGCGCGCGAGCTACCCGAACGCGAAAGCTCCTGCATCTCGTTTCCGCCCCCGGGGCACGGCGGTGCAGTTCATCGCGAGGTGACGCACGGCGAGAGAACCCGCCCTCGCCATGCGCTCCGCCACGATGTGGCGATGACAGCACCTATGATCAGCTTCGAAGCAGAGTAGCACGGCCGGCGTGTGCTTCGCCATGCGAACAGCATCCTGGAGGCTGTGTTTGGCCTCGGGTCGCTCAAGATGGGCGGTGAATATCCGTTCGAAGTCGTCGCGTCGACCCGCCCGCATGGCCTTCCGACCTAGCTTTGGATCGCCAAGAGCTTGAATGTGCGTGTAGTCGATGGAGGCTCCGCGGAGAGTAGCCGCTAAGCCCTGTTTGGAGAAGCCGGGCTTACGGGAGTTCGGCCGATCCCGGATGTCGAGAACGTGGCGAATGCCGGTATCAATAAGTGTAGCGATGAAGTCGTCGAGGGTCGCTCCCTCATACCCTATGGTGCTGATCATCGATGACATGGCGGCGAGTCCCAGTTTCGGCCTTCAAGCACGTTCCGTGCCCTGGGCATACCATCAGACCAGCCAAGTCCTAAGAAGGAGATGTACGCGAGAATTTTGCGCTGCTGTGCCTGCCGCCGGGCGGCAAGCCGCAGGGTCCACCACGGCCTCGACAATGGTCGGAGGGTTACCGCCGACGCCGTCCTGTTGACGCGCTTGTCGACGATCATTGCAAAAGTCTGCCTGCCGCGGATGCCTCGCTGTCGCCGGCGTCTCGGCATGGATGCCGAGACCCGGCGCTCGATCCTGGACGAACTCCGAGACATGCACGCCGAAATGGCGGCATGGCGCCGCCAGGACGAGATGGAGCGCCGCGTCGACCGCGACCGCCGCAACGACGAGCACCACGAGGGCGACGACGGCGAGCGCCGCTCAAGACGGTGAGCGCCATCCGGTCCGGTCCCCTACCCCGCGCGGTAGCTCCAGACCACCTCGGCGTCGTCGATGGCATCGTCGGCCCCGGCATCGCGCAGGGCCGCGACGGCGAGGCGACGCAACCGACCGCGCTCCTCGCTTTGTTTGTGGCGGGCCGGGATCGAGGTCGCGGGCTTCACGAGATAGTGCAGCGGCGACCCGACCGCCCCCAGGGTCAGGACGGATCCGTCGTAGACGGCATCGATCCAGGCTCCCTTCAGGGTCAAGCGGGTCGCAGTCGTCATGCGTCCATGCTGCGTGGCTCGGCTCGGCTTTCAAGGGAGGACGGCTCGCGCGACCCGGACGCGATCCACCCATGCCGGTCCGCACAGAACTTTTTACGGTTTCGCGGCATTATCCACCCGATCCAACGAAACACCTTGCCCGCCGGTCTCCAGCCGGCGGG
>CAXUCF010000350.1:4055-4390 GCA_964249275.1 uncultured Lichenihabitans sp. | reverse complement strand
GGTGTGGTCCGCTTGCCAGAGCGCGTTGGGCGCTTCGGCGCAGTGGCGGTGAGCCAGCTCGAAGCGGTCCCGGAACGCGGCTGGCCCGTCCTGCGCCAGCGTCACCATGCCTGGATCGAGGGCGGCGATGATCGCGTGGACGGCGCCATAGGACGGGACGCACCAGCCCTGGGCCTTGGCGACCACGCCGACCCGACGGTGGATGGCGGCGGCGGACGACCGTGGCCGTTTCAGCGCCATGCCCTCGACGAGTGCGACAAGGTCCGCGGGCGACCGACGGGTGCCGGCATCGCGGCGGGTCTGGCGTGCCCGGCTGGCCACGCCACCCAGGCGGG
>CAXUCF010000350.1:0-4045 GCA_964249275.1 uncultured Lichenihabitans sp. | reverse complement strand
CCGTCCGGACCGAAACGCCAGCTTGACCGGCGGCGCGCGTCAGGGGAACACCCTCTTCCAGGTAGGGCCGGAGCACGGCGAAGCGGGCCGCTGCCTGCTCCCGCCTTTGCCCGTCCAGGGCTGCGAAGGACGTGGCTGCTCCTTCCTGCATCATGCTGGCCTCCTCCATCCAGGTTGCCGACCGCCTGCCGGGTGTCCGCAAGGGGATCGTCCAGCGGACGGTGCAAACGCCGCCGGGCAAGCCTTGTGGAACCAAGCAGGACGGCGTCTCACATAGCTGGTACAACAAACCTATCATTGAGGGGAGGATAAGCATTACACTTTTCGCCATGACGACGACCCTGATCGGCTACGCCCGTTGCTCGACCGACAAGCAAGATCTCGCCGCCCAAAAGGCTGCCCTGAAAGCCCTGGGTGTTCCGCCGGATCGCATCTACACCGATCACGGGTTGACTGGCACGAACCGGTTGCGGCCCGGCCTGGACCAGGCCCTCGCTGCGGTCCGCACGGGCGACACGCTCGTCGTGCCCAAACTAGACCGCCTGGCACGGTCGGTCCCGGATGCCCGGTTCATCGCCGACGCACTTGTTGCACGCGGCGTTAGACTCGCGCTGGGAGCGAGCGTCTATGATCCGGTCGATCCGATGGGAAAGATGTTCTTCAACATCCTCGCCACCTTCGCCGAGTTCGAGGCCGACCTGATCCGGCTGCGCACCCGCGAGGGCATGGCGATAGCCCGATCCCGAGGCAAGCTGCGCGGCAAAAAGCCCAAGTTGTCCGATCGCCAGCAGAAGGAGCTTCGCCGGATGCACGACACAGGTGATTATTCGATCAGCGACCTGGCCGAGCTGTTCTCCATCTCACGGCCGACTGTCTATCGCACCCTCGGACGACAGGCGGCCGAGGTCGCGGCCAAGGCGGCATGAGCTTCCGAAAACGACCACTGTCAGCCGATCACCACCATTCGCGCGATACCCAGAAACGGTCGTTCCCATGAAGCCCTTATTGGACGGCGTTTGCGATGTAGGCGAATGAGCGATGGGCGCCGAAGCTAACGACGGTGATCAAAGGGATCATGGATGAGGAAGCCATCGTTGAAGGAACGCAAGGAGCTTGGCGCTTTCCTGTCCAGCCGGCGCGCCCGTCTGCGGCCGGACGAGCTGGGCCTTCCGGCCGGGCCGCGGCGCACGCCGGGCCTGCGTCGCGAGGAAGTGGCGTTGCTCGCCGGGGTCAGCGTCAGCTGGTACACGTGGCTGGAACAGGGGCGCGACATCGGGGTATCGATCGAGGTGCTCAATCGGCTGTCGACCGTCTTGCGCCTCGACCGCGCGGAGTCCTTGCACCTGCTCGCGCTTTCTTCGCACCAGCCGCCGGTCGTCGCGATTTGCGACGAGCCGAGCGAGGGGCTGGCCTACCTCGTTCAGGCGATCGATCCCGTTGCTGCCTATGTCCGCAACAGCCGGCTCGACATCCTCGCCTGGAACCCGGCGGTGGCGGACCTGTTCGTGGACTATGGCGGGCTGGAGCCGCACGAGCGCAACACGCTTCGCCTGTTGTTCCTATACCCGCCTTACCGCAGCCTGATGCGCGACTGGCAGCAACTGGCCCGAGCCACAATCCGCGTGTTCCGCGCCGCCCGTGCCAAGGCATCGGACAAGGCGCCGTTCGACCGGCTGGTCGGGGAGCTCTGTGCAGGAAGCGACGAATTCCGGACTTGGTGGCCGGAAGGCGACGTGCAGGGTTTCGACGAGGGCGGGAAGCGGCTGCGTCATCCAACGCGCGGCCTGCTCGACCTGACCTATGTGGCGCTCACCCCCGAGGGGCGGCCAGACCTGTCGTTCGTGACCTACTTCCCACGGCCGGGAACCTGTGACCGGGAGTCATAGGATAAGAACATTCCTTCCAGCGCATCTTGCCCCGTCCTACGTAGCTCTGTAGTCGCGTCCCAAGGACGCCTTGAAAGAAGAGCATGCGCGACGATGAACGAGCATCCTGTCCACCGCCGTACCGTCCTCGTCACCGGGGCGGCCATGGCCGCCTCCTTCTCTCCTAAACCGGCTCCGGCCGACGCGCGAGGTTCCACGGACATGAGAACAGCACCTCTGATGCGCGAGGTCGTGCTGTCGGTGAACGGCGCTGACCATGCCATACGGGTGGACACCCGCATGACGCTCCTCGACGCCCTCCGCGACAGGCTCGACCTCACCGGGTCGAAGAAGGGCTGCGACCAGGGCCAATGCGGCGCGTGCACCATCCATATCGACGGCGAACGCCACTTGGCCTGCCTGACCCTCACCGTCGCGGCCCAGGGCCGGCGGATCGCGACCGTGGAAGGCTTGGCCGAGGGCGACCGCCTGCACCCCATGCAGCAGGCGTTCATCGACCATGACGCGTTCCAATGCGGCTACTGCACCTCGGGCCAGATCATGTCCGCCATCGCCTGCGTGCATGAAGGCCATGCCGGCTCGGACCACGAGATCCGCGAATACATGAGCGGCAACCTGTGCCGGTGCGCAGCCTACCCCAACATCGTCGCGGCCGTGAACCAGGCCAAGACCGAGATGGAGACAGGCTGATGCGGCCTTTCGCCTATGAGGCGCCGACCGACGCCGCCTCCGCCGTCGCACTCGCCTCCGTCCCCGCAAGTGAGCATGCCACGGCACCCGTGCAATACAAGGGCGGCGGCACGACGCTGATCGACCTGATGAAGCTCGACGTCATGCAGCCCGTCACGGTCGTCGACATCACCGCGATCCGCGACGAGGCGATGCACCGGATCGTCCGCACGGACGAGGGATTGCGGATCGGCTCGCTGGTCTCGATGGCGAGATTGCAGGCCGACCCATCGGTGGTCCGCGACTACCCGCTCCTGACCGAGAGCCTGTGGCAGGCGGCGTCGCAGCAGTTGCGCAACATGGCCCGCCTGGGCGGCAACGTGCTTCAGCGCACGCGCTGCTCGTATTTCCGCGACACGAGCTATGACCAGTGCAACAAGCGCGTGCCGGGTTCGGGCTGTGCCGCGGTGGACGGCGCCAACCGGGGACATGCAGTGCTGGGCGTAAGCGACCAGTGCATCGCACTCTATCCCGGCGACTGGGCGCCCGCCCTTGTCGCGCTTGACGCCCGGGTGGAGGTGCTGGGCCGGTCCGGCACGCGCACGCTCGCCTTCGCGGACCTGCACCGCCTGCCTGGCACGACGCCACATATCGAGACCAGCCTGGCGCCGGGCGAACTCATCACGGCCTTTATCGTGCCCGGCGGCCCGAGGCGGCGGTCCTTGTACCGCAAGATCCGGGACCGCGAGAGCTACGCCTTCGCCAACGCCAGCGCGGCCGTGGCGATCGACTTGGATGGGGAGATCATACGGGACGTCAGGATCGGGCTGGGCGGCGTGGCGACGGTCCCCTGGCGCGCGCGCCAGGCCGAGGAAATGCTGCGTGGCCGGCAATTGACCGAGGCGAGCGCCAGCGCCGCGGCGGATGCTGAGTTTCAAACCGCCCGGACGCGCGAGCACAACGGCTACAAAGTCGTGCTGGGCAAGGCGACAATGGTGCGCGCTCTGTTGGACGCCCAGGCGAGGGAGATTTCCTGATGGATCAGGCCAATGTCGCGGCCCCGGCGCCGCTCGCCAACATGGGGGAGCCGATCCGCCGCTCGGAGTCGGTGGCGAAGGTCACTGGCGGGCTGACCTATGCCGCAGACGTGGCCGAGGCGATGCCGCTTCAGGCCTATTTCCTGACCAGCGGCATCGCGCGCGGCCGCATCCTGTCGATCGACACCGCGCCTGCCGAGGCGCTGGACGGCGTCGTCAAGGTCTATACTCATCACAACGCGCCCCACAGGATCGCGACGCCCTACACGCAGAAGGGCGGCTACGCGTCCGACACCAACATGCCGCTCACCGGACCGGACATCCATCACGACGGCCAGATCATCGCGATGGTGGTCGCCGAGACCTATGAGATCGCGCGCGACGCATCGCATCGCATTGTCCCGCACTATGCGCCCACGGAACCTGCGGCGACGATGGACAGTCCCGGCGTGG
>CAXUCF010000349.1:0-4396 GCA_964249275.1 uncultured Lichenihabitans sp. | reverse complement strand
CCCTCATCGGCCACCCCCAAAACCCCAGCCGCGGGATCCCGCAAGGGTGCCGAGCCGACGCCTCGGTGGGGCAGGGCACCAGGCCCACCCCGTCCCCCCGCACAACCCCGATCCGCTCGCGCACTGTCTCGACGTCCTCGTCCGCGAGCGCCTCATGCAGCGCCGCCACTTTCGCGCAATAAAGCTGTGCGAGGTTCGGCATCAGCCGTGGGGCAGTGCTTTCGGCGACGGCCAATTTCCATCCAACACCGCCTTACGCGCCTCGGCTTCCTTCAACGCAGCGTAGACCGCGGCCGAACCCCGCTGTCCGCGATCGCCACGACGAGGTTGCCGATCTTCTTGTCTGGATGCGACTCGCACGGCGATCAGGGGCTCTTCCGCGCTTCTGGTGCGGCCAGAGTAGTGACAGTCGTGTTCCCTGTGGCGTTCGGTTTCAGGCAGCCAGCATCCTGGCTCGGAGGAGATCGTAGCCGGCGCGGCCGTACATCGATCGCTTGATCGTCTTTGATCGGTTGATCTGGCCCTCCACGGGGCTCGTGCTCCAGGGCTCCGTGATGGCGACGGCCGCTCGAGCTTGGGCATCTCGATCAGACCCGCGCTCGCCGGCCCCACACAGACAAGTTTACACAGGTGCGGTTAGGCACCGAAGCGCGGCTCGGGTAGGCCGCGGATGCCAAGGTCGTGCAGGGCGAACAGGCTGCCGCGCATCACACCATCGCCCGGAAAGCGCGGCAGAGGCGGCTTAGCCATCGAAGTGACGTAGAGCACGTCGAGGTCGGGGCCTCCGAACATGACACTCGTCACCTTTTTGACCGGCATGTGGACGACCCGGTCGACCGATCCGTCGGGCGCGTAGCGCGTGAGTTTGCCGTCATAGACGAGTGCGTTCCACAAACACCCCTCGGCATCGACCGTCGATCCGTCGGCCGCCCCGCCGCCTGCCGTGTCCACCTTGGCGAAGATGCGCCGGTTGGATGCGCCGCCCGTGTCGAGGTCGTAGTCATAGGCCCAGATCTCACCCGACCACGTATCGTTGAAGTAGAAGGTGCGGCCGTCCGGGCTCCAGCAGGGCCCGTTGGAGCAGATGATGCCATGATCGAGGCGGGTGACCTCGAAGTCCGTCGACAGGCTGTAGAGCCCGCCGTTCGGCCCTTGCTCCATCGTGTCCATGGAGCCCGCGACGAACCGGCCTCGCTTGTCCACCTTGCCGTCGTTGAGCCGATTGTGCGGGAGGTCCGGTTCGGGATCGTGCACGAGTTCCACGTCACCCGTCTTGAAGTCGAGCAGGTGGAAACCGCGCTGCAGCGAAACCACCGCGCCGTTGCCGTCCTTGCGCAGCGCCATCGAGCCGATCTTCTGCGGCACGTCCCAGGCCCGGAGTTCACGACCCTCCGCGGTCGCCCGGAATACACGCCCGTCGAAGCTGTCGATCCAGTAGAGGCGCTGCTGGTCAACGTCCCAGAGCGGGCCCTCGCCCAGAGTGGTCTTCACGTCCAGCAGGATTTCGATACGCATTGTCGGTGCCCTTTCCTCAGCCGGCGAAACGGGGCTCGGGGATGGTATCCGCGAAATAGAGCTTGCGCCCATCCAGCTCCAGCACGGGCCGTTGCAGATGATGCCACGGTCGAGTTCGCTGACCCGTCCGCCGGGGTCGAGCCGATACAGGCTGCACAGCGGATCCGTCTCTCTCTCGTCCATTGAACCCGCCACGAAGCGGCCCTGCCGGTCCACCTTGCCATCGTTGATGCGCGTGCGCGGGGGGGTGTCGCTGGCGCTGGCGTAGGGCGTCACCTTGCCGGTCGAGAATCTCGCGCTTCATACCGAGGGGTACCTGCGCGCAATCGAGCATGAGGTCCGCCGCTCTGCCGACGGTATCGGGTGATGTCCCACCCATCACGGCGGCCGGCGTCGCGCCGCCCAGAAGGTCAATTGCCGCAAGGTCGGGCAACACCGCTTGGATGAAGTCCAGCACCTTGGGAGGGGCGGCGGGATCGGTGTTCCGGACGCGCACCTCGTGGCCGGCCCGTGCGAAGGTGATGGTCAAGGTGGGTCCCACGAACCCCGCGCCGATGATCGCCGTATTCATGCCCGTTCCATCCCCGCGCGTATGTAGCTCACAGCGATTCGACGTTGCCGTCGACGCCGAGCGACTGCCCCGAGATGTTGACCCCGGCCGGTGACAGAAGGAAGAGCACCATGCCGGCCACATCCTCCGGCCCGGTCATCCGGCGCAGGGAGATGCGGCCGAGATAGTCCTTCTCCATGTCGGCGTAGGGGACCCCGACCTGCGTGGCGCGGTCTCGGATTACGCCCTCCATGCGCGGACCGCGGATGATGCCGGGCAGGATGGCATTGACCCGAATACCGGCCGGTCCAAGCTCCTTGGCGAGGCTCTGGGTTAGGCCGATGACGCCCCATTTTGCGGCCGAATAGGGGGTACGGAACGCATAACCGTAGCGGCCGGCCGAGGAGGACATGCCGACGATCGAGCCCTCGCGCGATTGCTTGAGCAACGGCACGGCGTGATGAGCACACAGGAACTGGCCCGTGAGGCAAACGTCGATCGTGCGCCGCCAGTCGGCCGGGGCGATCTCCTCGACGCCTCCGGTCGGCCCGGCGATCCCTGCATTGTTGACCAACGCGTCGAGGCCACCCAGCGCGTCGGCCACGGTCCCGAACAGGGCCGCCACCTCGTCCTCGCGCGACACGTCGCAAACACTCGCCCCATGAGCCGGATGGGCCTCGCGGAAATCGGCGAGATGCGCCTCGGAGACGTCGCATACATGCAGCCGCGCGCCGTTGTCGATCAGGCAATCGGCAATGGCGCGGCCGATCCCGGAAGCGCCGGCGGTCACGAGCACGCGAAGGCCGGGTGTGAGGGCGATGCCGGTCATGGGACGGGTCCTTGAGGCGGAGGTCATGCGTGCGTCTCGCGCAGCGTGATCACGGCGAAGAGCACGACAGCGCCATAGAGGATGGCGCGCGTGGCATAAGGCAGCGTCGTGCCGGCCAGCAGCGTCTGTAGCGCGGTGAGCAGCAGGACGCCGCCGATCATGCCGATGTAGCGCCCACGGCCGCCGGTGATCAGCGCACCGCCGACCACCACGACGGCGATCGAGGGAAGCAGATATTCGTCACCCATGCCGAGGCTTGCCTGGCCGGAAAAGCCGGAGAGCATGCAGCCGACCAGCGCCGCGCAGAAGCCGGACAGCATGTAGACCTTCACGATCGTGGAGCCGACGGGCACGCCCGAGAGCTGCGCGGCCCGCGCGCTGTTGCCGAGCGCATAGACCCTGCGGCCGAACACGGTCCGACCGAGCAGCGTGATGGCGAAGGCGACGAACAGCAAAATGAGCACCACGACGGGCGTCACTCCCGCGACTTGCCCGGTCATCAGCCACCGCAAGCCGGGCGAGGAGAAGCCGTCGGGCGTGCCGCCCGAGAAGACCAGCGCCGCGCCCTGCAGGATGCCGTTCATCGCCAAGGTCATGACGATCGGCGAAATGCCCAGCGCCACGATGCCGAGGCCGTTGACAAGTCCGACCGTGGTGCCGACCAGCAGTGCGAACGGCATCGCGTAGAGCATGGCGGAATCCGAACCCTTCAGCAGGCCGGCGCACAGGATCCCGCAGAATGCGATGGTCCACGGCAGCGATAGATCGAGGCCGCCGGTGAGGATCACGGCGCCCTGGCCCAACGCGAGGATTGCCAGGAAGCTGCCGAGGACGATCAGCGAATTGTAGTAGGTCCACGAGAATAGCGCATTGCCGAGCACAACTTGGGTGGCGATGAGGATCAGCACGAAGCAGGCGAAGGCCGGTACGACCGTGCCCAGATCGTCGCCCCTGCGCACCACGAACGAGGGGCGCTCGTATGAGGGCACCGGGGTCGGCAACGAGAGGCGCCGTTCAGACAAGGCGAGTTGGTGAGGCAGGCGGCCCTGCCGGCGCGCCGCCAAGCGGAGGGCGATGATCCGCACCGTGGTGGCCAGGACCGAGGAGCGGTTGAGCGAGGCCCCGAGCACCGCGAAGATCAGGATCGTGCCCTCCACGACTGAAGAGTAGAAGGCCGGCACATTCATGACGAGCAGGATGTTGACCACCATCATCAGCACGTAAGCACCGAAGATCGTGCCGACGGGACCGCCGCGCCCCCCGCCGAGCAGGGTGCCCCCCACCACGATGGCGGCGAACATCTGAAGCAGCATAGGACCGCCGACCAGCGGGTCGCCGGACCCGGTCTGCGCACTGACGAACACGCCGGCAAGCCCGTAGAGGCTGCCCGACAGGACGTAGACGAAGAACTCAGCCCGCCGGACGTCGAGCCCGGCCGCGCGCACCGCGTCGCGATCGGATCCGACCGCGTAGATCGCCTTGCCAAACACCGTGTTCTTGAG
>CAXUCF010000348.1:0-4402 GCA_964249275.1 uncultured Lichenihabitans sp. | reverse complement strand
ATGCAGCCCATCACGGCGACGTTGAGGTTCTCGACCCCGGGGTATTTCGTCTTCCACTCCGGCATCTCGGTGACGATGTAGCTCTGGATGTCTCGGGCGAGTTCCTGGAACACCGTCGAAGTGGTGCGGCCGCAACCCGGACAGGCGGCGACCAGCGGCACGAAGGTGCGGAACCCCATGGTCTGCAGGATTTCCTGCGCGACTTTCACCTCGAGCGAACGGTCGCCGCCCGGCTCGGGCGTCAGCGACACGCGGATCGTGTCGCCGATCCCGTCCTGCAGGAGGATGCCCAGCGCGGCCGAAGACGCCACGATGCCCTTGGACCCCATGCCGGCCTCGGTCAGGCCGAGGTGGATGGCATAGTCGGACCGGGACGCCAGGGTCTTGTAGACCGCGATCAGATCCTGTACGGCCGAGACCTTGGCCGACAGGATGATGCGATCCCTGGCGAGGCCGATCTCCTCGGCGCGTTCGGCCGAATAAAGGGCCGACCGCACCATGGCCTCGCGCGTGACGGCGCGGGCCGGGACCGGCTGAGCCGAGCGGGCGTTCTCGTCCATCAGGGCGGTGAGCAGATCACCGTCGAGCGAGCCCCAGTTGGCGCCGA
The DNA here is from genome assembly GCA_964249275.1 of uncultured Lichenihabitans sp. Taxonomy (GTDB): domain Bacteria; phylum Pseudomonadota; class Alphaproteobacteria; order Rhizobiales; family Beijerinckiaceae; genus Lichenihabitans. Next base: position 3,795 of record CAXUCF010000348.1, on the reverse strand, counting down.
TGCGGATCGCCTTGCCGTAGCGGATCGCGGTCTCGACGATGGCCGAGAACTGCCGGTCCTTCTTGTCCTTGAAGCCGACGTTGCCGGGGTTGATGCGGTATTTCGCCAGAGCCTCGGCGCAGGCCGGATGATCGGCCAGGAGCTTGTGGCCGATGTAATGGAAGTCGCCGATCAGCGGCACATCGACCCCGATCCGGTCGAGCCGCTCGCGGATGCGCGGCACGGCGGCCGCCGCTTCGTCGCGGTCGACCGTGATGCGGACCATCTCGGAGCCGGCCCGGGCCAGGGCCACGACCTGCTGCACAGTGCCGTCGATGTCGGCCGTATCCGTATTGGTCATCGACTGCACCACGACCGGAGCACCACCGCCCACCATGACGTTGCCGACCCGCACCGGCACGGTCCGGCGCCGAGGAGCGGGGCCGGCGCGCTCGTCAGGAATGGCCGAGGGGACCTCGAGCATGGGGGCGCGTCTTTCGCTGATCATCACCGGAGGATTTCATGTTGGAGATTGGTGACGAGGTCAAGACGCGCCATGCCGGCGCGGTGATGTCCGAAAATAAGGTCGGCCACGCCGTCCCGCGCATCTGGTTCGCCATACGAGCGTCGCAGAATCGGCCCCATATGGATCATCAGTCCCGCTCCGCCGGAAGGATCGACGCGATGCATCCGACCGAACCGCAGTCCTTGAGCCAGTACTTCCAGGAAGGCTTGGACGCCCGCGACTTGGGGAAGACCCTGCACGACAATCCCTACGGAGCCGGCAGCCGGGAGCGGCACGAATGGGCCGCGGGCTTCTGCGCCACCGTCGAGGTCGAGGACGGCGACAAGCTCCAGCTCGACCCCAACGACAACGCCGACCGCCGCTCCGATTGAGAGCGACGACCGGCCTGGAGATCGCGCACGCCTACTTGGATCTGGCGGCCTTGGCCCGCTCCATGCCCTGCACGATGAGCTTCTTGGCTTCGGCCGCGTCCACCCACTTGACGATCTTGACCCATTTGCCGGGCTCGAGGTCCTTGTAGTGGGTGAAGAAATGCTCGATCTGCTCGATCGTGATCTGCGGCAGATCGGTGTAGTTCTCGACCTTTTCGTAGCGGCGCGTGAGCTTCGTCGTCGGCACCGCGACGATCTTCTCGTCCCCGCCCGATTCGTCTTCCATGAGCAGCGCGCCGACGGGACGGCAGGCCATCATGGCGCCCGGCACGATCTCGCGCGTGTTGGCCACGATCACGTCGCAGGGATCCCCGTCGTCCGACAAGGTGTGAGGGATGAAGCCGTAGTTTCCCGGATACCGCATCGCCGTATAAAGGAAACGATCCACCATCAGGATGCCGGCTTCCTTGTCCATCTCGTATTTGATCGGCTCGCCCCCGATCGGCACCTCGATGATGACGTTGACCTCGTCGGGTGGGTTCTTGCCGATCGCGATGGCGTCGATGTTCATCGGGCGTCTCCCACCGTCATGCGCTGGCACTCCCGTGCGGGCCCGCACCGGAACGCATTCCTCATAAATCAGTCGGGTCCGGAAGAGAAAGCTTCAATCGAAGCCGAACGCGATCCGGCCGCGCATGTCCTGACCGAAACGCTCCTCGGCCCGCCGCACGATACGCCCGCCGAGCCGGAGGTAGAACGAGATGGCGCGGTCGTTATCGGCCAGGGCCCAGACCAGGCATGTCGCGTATCCGTGTTCCGCGAGATCCTTTCGGGCGGCCTCGAACAAACGCCGTCCGAAGCCGATCCCCTGGAACTGCGGCGCCAGGTAAAGCTCGAAGATCTCGCCCCGGTAGGGCAGCGCCGGCACGCGGTTGCGGCCATAGCTCGTATAGCCGCCGATGCAGTCGTCGAAGTCGAGGACCGAGAGGCGACTGCCGTTGCGGATGGCCTTGTGCCACCACGCCGGGCCACGCCGCGCCACCATCTTGTCGAGTTCACGGCCCGGAATGATGCCGCGGTAGGCATCGAGCCAAGCCGCATCGTGAACCTCCGCGATGGCTTTCGCATCGCTGGTCCGTGCCCCCCGGATCGTGATCACAGTCTCGGCCATGACCGCGATGTTAGGGCTCAGTCGCGCGATCGCGCAAGAGCCCGATCGCGGCTATTTCAGCGCGGCGTTTGGGCGCGCCTGTCGTTCAGGGGCGGGCGGGGGCGGCCCGCGCCCGCGTCCCGTGGACGGCTGGCCGCGATCCCTGGATCGCGCGGGCGATTGGCCGCCTGACCGGCCCCGTCACGCCTCTGCTCGCCGCGAACTCCTTCGGCACCGTGGCGGGGCTGGGCACGTCCCGCGTTGCCATTCGGGCGCTGCTCGGCCTGCGGCTTGCCGCCGTCCCGGCGCCCGCGAAGCTGCCGCGGATCCCGGTATGCCGGCTCGACGGAGTGCGCCGGCGCCGAAACCGTACCGGGCTTGCCGTCCCGGACCGGGACCTTCTGGCGGATCAGGCGCTCGATGTCGCGCAGGAAACCCCGCTCGTCATCGCCGCACAGCGAGATCGCCGAGCCGTCGGCACCGGCCCGGGCCGTGCGGCCGATCCGATGCACGTAGGTTTCGGCGATGTTCGGAATGTCGAAATTGATGACGTGGCTCACCCCGTCGACATCGATGCCGCGCGCCGCGATGTCGGTGGCGACGAGCAGGCGCGACTGGCCGGCCCGGAAGGCCGCCAGGGCGCGCTCGCGCTGGTTCTGCGACTTGTTGCCATGGATGGCATCGGCCTTGAAACCCGAGGCGTTGAGATATTTCACGACCTTGTCGGCGCCGTGCTTGGTGCGTGTGAAGACCAGCCCGCGAGTGATGGCACCATCTCCGAGCAGCCCGTGCAGCATGGCCTGCTTGTCGCGCGTCGCACAGAAGATCACCGTCTGGGCGATACGGTCGGCCGTAGCCGACACGGGCGCCACCTTGACCTCGACCGGGTTCGTCAGCAGCGAGGCCGCGAGTTTCGCGATGTCGGGCGGCATGGTGGCCGAGAAGAAGAGACTCTGGCGCTTCTTCGGCAACAGCCCGACGATACGCTGGATATCGCGCATGAAACCGAGGTCGAGCATGCGGTCGACCTCGTCGAGCACGAAGACCTCGACGCCGTCGAGCGTCAAGGCGCGCTGGCTGATGAGGTCGAGCAGGCGGCCGGGCGTCGCCACCACGATGTCGACGCCCCGCGCGCAGGCGCGGATCTGGCGGCCGACCGGCACGCCGCCGAACACCAGGGTTGTGGAGAAGCGCAGGAAGCGCGAATAGGCGATGATGTTGGCTTCGATCTGGCTCGCGAGTTCGCGCGTCGGCGACAGCACGAGCACGCGGCAGCCGCGCGGCCTGGGCTGGGCGTCGGTCATCGACAGGCGGGCCAGGATGGGCAGAGCGAAGGCGGCCGTCTTGCCGGTGCCGGTCTGGGCCAGCCCCAGGAGATCGCGCCCCGCGAGGACGTGTGGAATGGCCCCGGCCTGGATCGGCGTGGGGGTCTCATAGCCTTCGGCGGCCAGCGCCTGGAGAATCGGCGCGGGAAGGCCGAGGTCGGTGAAAGTTGTCAAAGGATCCTGACTTTTCGTTCGAACTGCGCCGCAAGCCTCCAGGCGCGCCTCCACTGAATGGGCCGCCATCGTCCGGAGCAGGGCGCGAAAAAGCCGGTGACGTGAAGCTCCCACTCCGGTCTGGTGGGAGAAGCATGCGCGACGTGAGCGCATGTGCCCGGCTGCACCTCATATGCCCGTGTTGCAGCGCAAAATCAACAGGGGCCCACCGGACAGTCAGGGCGATCGGGTGAAACAGGGGGGTGACAAACGCGGTTGCGGCTGAATCTG
>CAXUCF010000347.1:0-4416 GCA_964249275.1 uncultured Lichenihabitans sp. | reverse complement strand
TGCAGGGCGTGTCGATCAACGACAAGCACATCGAGGTGATCGTCCGGCAGATGCTGCAGAAGGTCGACATCACGGATCCGGGCGAGACGGAGTTCCTGCCGGGCGAGCAGGTGGACCACACCGAACTCGAAGCCGCGAACGCCTTGGCGCTTGCCGACGGCAAGAAGCCGGCATCGGGCACCCCGGTGCTGCTCGGCATCACCAAGGCGAGCCTGCAGACCCGCTCGTTCATTTCGGCCGCCTCCTTCCAGGAGACGACCCGCGTGCTGACCGAGGCGGCCGTCAACGGCAAGAAGGATACGCTTGAAGGGTTGAAGGAGAATGTCATCGTCGGCCGGTTGATCCCGGCCGGCACGGGTGCGGCCATGTCCAAGCTGCAACGCGTCGCGAGTTCGCGGGATGACCTGATCCTGGCCCAGAAGGCGTCCACGTCGCAGGAGAACCTGCCGCAGCTTCCGTCTCCAGCCGCGGCGGAATAAGCGGTATTCCCGTTCGAACCGAGGAACAGGGCGCTCGGCGCCCTTTTTCTTGGGCGACCAAGCCCCTGGGGCGAACCGACGCCTCGTTTCCGTCGGGTAACGGCGGCGTGGAACTTCGCAGGCTTGATTCGAGTATAAGGGAGTTATCAAGAAATCCCGCGTGCCGTCCTCATGCCGCTTCCGGTTTTCCCAGACGTCCGGCAATGCGCCGACTTGCAGAGCTTCGGCCTGGAGGATGCCGAGGATTTCTCGAGCGTCCTCAAACCGATCATGGCGGGGGCGCGGGCACGTGGCGTCGCGGACGGGCTCGAACTGCTCGGCGTCGGTGCGGTGCTGATCGATGCGACCGGGCAGGTCCTGCACGTCGGCGCACGGGGCCGTCGCATGCTGGGCGGCTGGGCCAGGTTGGTGAACGATCACCTCGTCGCGGAACGGGCTTGCGACAATACCTGCGTTCAGGACCTTATCGGCAGCGTCGTGGGTTCGGCTCGCCACGATCCGGAGGCCCGCATCCGACTGGCGGGGCGTAAGGGAGGACCCGGCATGACGGTCCGGGCACTCCGCTTCGAGACCGACGAGGGACCGGCTCAGCGTCTCCACGCCGTTCTGGTCATCGAGGAAGCCGACCGGGCCTGATACGGCCGTCTCCGGCCCGAAGTTTCTCCGAATGCAATCCGCAAAACGATTGACGCGCTCCACGCCGGCGGCTAAAGAAAGCCAACTTTCGGCAGGCCGTAGGCAACTTTGCTTCGGGGCGACGCGTCCCGAACCCACAAGAGCTTAAACGCTGCTGGCCTCTCCTGAGACCTAACCTCGTACGCTGCGTCGTTCCTGGTCATTGAAAGAGGCATGATCGTGGTGCGCGAGCACTGCGGTCCTCTGCGTTTTGTGCGCTTGAGGCCTGCGAGGGTCGAAAGCGCACTTTGCTTTGCACGCGTTCCGGCACTGGCATGTTCGGATGTCGGGATCGGGCGTACGATGGACCTAGAGTAGCAAGACATGCCGACGATCAGTCAATTGATCCGTAACCCGCGCGTGGTCGCCAAGGCGCGCAACAAGGTGCCGGCGCTGCAACAGAGCCCGCAGAAACGCGGCGTCTGCACCCGCGTCTATACGACGACCCCGAAGAAGCCGAACTCGGCGCTGCGCAAGGTGGCCAAGGTCCGGCTCACCAATGGCTTCGAGGTCATCGGCTACATTCCAGGTGAAGGCCACAATCTCCAAGAACATTCGGTCGTGATGATCCGCGGCGGTCGCGTTAAGGATCTTCCCGGCGTTCGCTACCACATCCTTCGCGGCGTACTCGACACGCAAGGCGTCAAGGATCGGAAGCAGCGGCGCTCCAAGTATGGTGCCAAGCGTCCGAAGTGATCCGAGCCGAGCGAGGGTCATCCCGGACCGGGGGCGGATCCGGGGATCGCCGTGAGAGCATGACGTGGACGGCCGGCACGGGGCCGCCATGACGATCTGGAACCAAGACGAACCGAGAGCACAACGATGTCGCGTCGCCATAGCGCAGAGAAGCGTGAAGTCATACCGGACGCCAAATACGGTGACGTCACGCTGACCAAGTTCATGAACTCGATCATGTACGACGGCAAGAAGTCGGTGGCCGAAGCGATCGTCTATGGCGCGTTCGAGAACATCGAGCAGCGTCTGCGCACGGAACCGCTGCCGGTTTTCATGCAGGCGCTCGACAATGTCGCGCCCGCCATCGAGGTGCGCTCGCGCCGCGTCGGCGGTGCCACTTATCAGGTGCCGGTCGAAGTGCGCCCGGAGCGTCGTCAGGCGCTCGCCATCCGGTGGCTGATCACGGCCGCCCGAGGCCGCAACGACAAGACCATGGTCGATCGCCTGTCGGCCGAACTCATGGATGCCGCCAACAATCGCGGCAATGCCGTGAAGAAGCGGGAAGACACGCACCGAATGGCGGAAGCCAACCGCGCCTTCTCGCACTATCGCTGGTAAGCCGGCGGTTCAGCGCCATCCGAGGATCGTTCCATGCCCCGCAGCCACCCCATCGAAGACTATCGCAACTTCGGCATCATGGCCCACATCGATGCGGGCAAGACCACCACGACCGAACGGATCCTCTACTACTCCGGCAAGTCCCACAAGATCGGCGAAGTCCATGACGGCGCCGCCACCATGGACTGGATGGAGCAGGAGCAGGAGCGCGGGATCACGATTACGTCGGCCGCCACCACGACGGCCTGGAACGGCAAACGCCTGAACATCATCGACACGCCCGGCCACGTGGATTTCACCATCGAGGTGGAGCGCTCGCTCCGCGTGCTCGACGGCGCCGTCTGCGTGCTCGACGGCAACCAGGGCGTGGAGCCGCAGACCGAGACGGTGTGGCGCCAGGCCGACAAGTACAACGTGCCCCGTATCGTCTTCGTCAACAAGATGGACAAGATCGGCGCCGATTTCTACAAATGCGTCGACGATATCAAGACCCGCGTTGGCGGACGTCCCATCTGCATCCAGCTGCCGATCGGCTCCGAGTCGGACTTTAAGGGCATCATCGACCTGGTGCGCATGAAGGCTGTCATCTGGGACAACGAGGCGCTCGGGGCCAACTACCATGACGAGGAGATCCCGGCGGACCTTCTCGACCGTGCCCTGGAATATCGCCTGGCCATGATCGAGGCCGCGGTCGAACTCGACGACGATGCCATGTCGGCCTATCTCGACGGGACCGAGCCCGACGAAGCAACGCTGAAGCGTCTCATCCGCAAGGCCGTGCGCCACATCACCTTCCACCCGGTGCTGTGTGGGACCGCCTTCAAGAACAAGGGCGTGCAGCCGTTGCTCGACGCCGTCGTCGACTATCTGCCGTCGCCGATCGACCGCGAGGCGATCAAGGGCATCGACGTCAACACCGACGAGGAGGTCACCCGGATCGCCAGCGACTCGGAGCCGTTTTCGCTGCTCGCGTTCAAGATCATGGACGATCCCTTCGTCGGCACCATCACGTTCTGCCGAATCTATTCGGGCCATATCGAGAGCGGCACGACCGTGCTCAACTCGACCAAGGACAAGAAGGAGCGGGTCGGGCGCATGCTTCTCATGCATGCGAACAACCGCGAGGACATCAAGGAAGCTTACGCCGGCGATATCGTGGCGCTGGCAGGCCTCAAGGACACCCGCACCGGGGACACGCTTTGCGACCTGCAGAAAGCGGTGATCCTGGAGCGGATGGAATTTCCGGAGCCGGTGATCGAGATCGCCATCGAGCCGAAGTCCAAGGCCGACCAGGAGAAGCTCGGCGTGGCCCTGCAGAAGCTGGCCGCCGAGGATCCGTCATTCCGGGTGTCGACCGACCAGGAATCGGGTCAGACCATCCTAAAGGGGATGGGCGAGCTCCACCTGGACATCAAGGTCGATATCCTGCGCCGGACCTACAAGGTGGACGCCAACATCGGCGCCCCGCAGGTGGCCTATCGCGAGAAGCTGACCCGCCGGGTCGAGCAGGACTACACGCACAAGAAGCAGACAGGCGGCACGGGCCAGTTCGCCCGGGTCAAGATCGTGTTCGAGCCGAACGATGCCGGCGCCGGCAACGTGTTCGAGTCCAAGATCATCGGCGGTGCCGTGCCGAAGGAATACGTGCCTGGTGTCGAGAAGGGCATCAACAGCGTCATGGGTGCGGGTATCCTGGCGGGGTTCCCGGTGGTGGACGTCAAGGCGACGCTGATCGATGGGGCGTTCCACGACGTCGACTCGTCGGTGCTGGCCTTCGAGATCGCGTCGCGAGCGGCCTTCCGCGAGGCGCTGCAGAAGGGCGGTTCGGTTCTTCTGGAACCCATCATGAAGGTCGAGGTGGTGACGCCGGAGGAATATACCGGCTCGGCTATCGGCGACCTCAACTCCCGCCGGGGGCAGATCCAGGGCCAGGACGTGCGCGGCAACGCCAACGTCATCAACGCCATGG